>CAZLUZ010000046.1:0-28160 GCA_964562825.1 uncultured Akkermansia sp. | reverse complement strand
GCGAAGTAGGCGAGGAACAGCCGGAGCCGCCGGAGACGAAACCTCACCCTCTGGTCAACACTCCCCCGCCCCCCGAAAAGGAGCCAGACGAGACGGAAAAATCGGGTGATGGGAAACCGTCCCTCGACGAGGAAGCGCTCAAGAAAGAAATCGCAGAGATGTTCCCCATGCCAGACATCAAGCCTCTCAAGGAAATCGTGGGCAACTGGAAAGCGGTTCCTCAACGGGCCTTCCCCGCCTTCGTCACCATTCGCAAGCCCGTCGATTTCCAGGTCAGACAGGCGGGCAAGATCGTCGCCGAAGGCCGATTGCCCGCTGATTCCCTGCTCATTCCCGTGAGACTGGAGGAGGAGACCCTTCATCTCACCGCGAGCCGCAACTCGAGCATGTCGATGAAGCTTCACGTGGACGAGACCGACTTCAAACAGCGGATCGAGGCGCAGTACAATTCCTTTCTGACAAAACAGCGCCAGGTGGTGGAGGCCCGGCGGGAAGCCGAACTGAAGCGTCGCCTCGCAGAAGTTTCCCGCGAGATCGCTCTCACCGAATACAACGAAGGAGAGGATCCTCGCTTCGATCCACTCAAGGCCAGCATCCGGAGGGGCGAAGCCGGCTTTTTCCAGGTCGAATCGGCCTCCCAGTGGCGCTGGGGAGAGGTGGAGACGCACGGGGGAGAAAAGTTCCAAACCGCCTACGTGATTATGGTCGAGGAGAACGTCTTCGGCGTCACCAAACACGAACTCAAGGCCCTGCTCCAGAAGGATAAGGTCCAGATGTGGATCGATATGGAGACCGGGGAGCCCCTCTGATAACCCTAGCACAGGAACACGGAATTGAAACCATCAGCCATGCCCCCAGGAGAGAACAGAGCGCAATCCCGGTGGATCCGAGTCTTCGGACTGATTGCCGTCGCCGCGGCCGTTCTGTGTCCGTCCCCGGCTCAAGCCCACGTCAAGTGGTTCAGTGATTTCAGCTACGGTGACGCTCCCAACGAATTTTCCGACATCCTGAGCCCCACCTTCTACTGGCTCGGACTGCTCTCGATGGCCGTCATCGCCGTCCTGGTCATCGTGGAACAGCGAATCCATCGATGGGCACCTTTCCGTCGTCTCGAAATCTGGCTCTCCCGTCAGGCGAAGCATGCCCAGTCCATCATGCGCCTGGGCATGGCAGCCACCCTTCTCTGGTCCTGGCAGGCCGGGACCATTTTCGCCCCGGATCTGACCACCGAGTCAGAGACCGTGCTCTGGCTGGAATTGCTCACCGCAGTTTTCCTCATTTTCCGCAAGACGATACCTCTGGCCGCCGCCGGGATCCTCGGTCTCTACGGTTACGCCATCTGGGAGAACGGCATCTTCTACATGCTGGACTACGCGATGTTCGCCGGCATCGCCTGGTATTTTTTCGCCTCGTCCACCAGTCGGGAGGCGATCCAGCGGACCGCTCTGCCGGTGGTCTACGCGACCGTGGGTTTCTGCCTGATCTGGTTGGGAATCGAAAAGCTGGTGTACCCGTCGTGGGCCAAATTCCTCCTGGAACAACACCCCGTTCTCGCGCTGGGTTTCGAGCACGACTTCTTCGTCATGGCCGCCGCCTTCGTCGAGATCAGTCTTGGATTCATGATCATGGCCTGCCTCCAACAGCGATTGCTGGCCCTTTTCATCACCTTTCTCTTTTTCCTCACCACCATGGTTTTCGGCCGCCAGGAGGTGGTCGGGCACACCATGATCCACGCCGTCCTCATCGTTTTCCTGCTCGCCGGAGCCGGGAAAGCCGTCCCGCCGCTCGAATGGCTCCCCCGGCGGGTGCTCCACGCTCCCGCGGCGGCCATCGGATTTGTCGTCTTTCTCGGCCTGCTCATGGTTCCCTATGTCGAGGGCTCGAAACTGATGCATCAGACCATGGCCTTTCGGGCCGAGACCGCCGACCCCACCGAGTTGAGTCACGACGAGATGCACAAGCTCCTCCTGGAGGTGGGAGACTCCACTGCGGGAATCCCGGAAGTCGCCATCGCGCTGCACAAGGATCCCGTGGCGGGCTGGAACCTCGAGCTGGTCACCGAGAACTTCGAGTTCACTCCCCGGTCGGCCGGATTGACCAATCAGCCCGGCCAGGGGCACGCTCACCTCCATATCGACGGCAAAAAAGCGGCGCGAATCTACAGTCCCTGGTTCCACATCGACAATCTGCCCCCGGGGGAATACCTCATCGAGGTCACGTTGAATGCCTACAATCACGCCACCCTCGCCGTCGATGGGCGCCCCGTCAGGGCAGTAGCCGAAATCGTGGTGGTGGCGGAACCCAGGGAAAGCATGTGCGGCGAACCCTGATTCGGATCCACCGCGGCCACCCACCAACCGAAGCGCCGACAGCACCCGGGCAGCTCCGGCTGTGGGGAGCGACTCGCTCCTCCCGCCGCCTCAGCGGGAGGATTCCTTTTTCTTGGGACCGGATTCCGCCTCCCGGACGTCGACCATGAGGGCATCCACCGTGACGAAATGATTCAGGATGAAAGCCTGGGTCATATCCTCCGAGGGAACGACCTCACGCCATTCGGGATGCCCGTCGTCCTCGGCCGATGCCCCCTGCAGCGCGATCGCCACCGGCATTTCGACCGGTCGATTGGGCAGGCCGATGGAAACCGTGGCAGAGTCTTGCCCGGCCGGTATCGAGGCGTTATTCAGCGAAAATCCCTCCGGAGCGTCCTTCAGCTCCAGGTTGACTGCCCCGTCAAAACCGTCGAATCGAAGCACGTGAACCGTGCATTGGGCCGCGCCTCCGGCCTCACCACTGATGGAGGCCGGGGTAACGCGCAGGGCGAAGTCGGGACCGTCCTGGGTGACCTTCAGGCGATAAGCAAATCCTCGACCGCCGCGATTCTGCGTATCGGCTACCCGCACGAAACAGGTGCCGCCGCCCGGTGCCTTGATCGTCACCCGGGAGTCGGCGTGGTGCGTGGTGAGTCCGGCGGCAGGATTCTCAAAATCGTCATTCCAGGCAATCTGCCTGCCGCTGCTGTCATACACGGTGAGACTCGAGTCGAGCGGCGAACCGAGCCGACGGGCAAAAACCTCGACCGTCAGCGGCCTGCCTCCACCCGCTTCGACGCGGTAAAAATCCTCGTCGCCGGGAACGTCGATCGTTCCGTTGATCAGGCCGGGGACGTCGATCGAGTTTCTCTCCCCGAGACGGTTGTTCGGCTCTCTCTCGACGCTTTCGGGCACGTCGTCGACATGAAAAGGCACCGCGTTGGATAGAGTGCCGTCCCCCCGCACCGTGACCGGTATGATTCCCGGATTCTCGGGGAGCTCATAACGCTCGATCTGGTGATAGGGAAGATTTCCCCCGGCAAGATGAAGCGTCACCTCGCTGCCCGCCTGCCCACCCAGGGGAAACAGGCCAGTGATAAAAGGCAGTTGGCCGACGGTGATCCGATAGACAAAGTCCTCCCGCCCCCGATAGATCGAATCGTGGATTCGAATCCGATACCTGCCGCTGCTCGGGACCCGGTAGAAAATCACCGGGTCGGGATCGAATTTGTAGTCGTCGGCGAAAGCCACCTCATTGCCCTGTGGGTCGAACAAAGACAAGACCGGCTGGAACCAGCCGGGGACGGCATCCGCCAGGTAGGGGATGAGATGGCGGGCCTGCACCGCGATCACCATTTTGTCGCCCTCGGTCGCCTCGAAGTAGAACTCATCCACGTCCCCAGGCATGATCCGCCCATTCACCGTTCCTGGAGGCCGGATCGTCCTGGAATGATCCTCGAGCGTCTCCCTCGCCGGTTTTTCCTTCGCCCCCACGTAGGTGGCGAGGTCGAAGCTCCACGTCGCCGGTTCGTTGCCCTCGGGGAGGTTGCCCACGACAAAACGCAGGGGATTGCTCAACCCATTGGCCGTGCGCAAGCGGAGATAACGGAGTCCAGGTTCGGCATCCGGTTCAACCCGAATTCGCACCGAAACTTTCTCCCCGATCTGATTGTTCAGCTGCCGTTTTGGATCGCCTCGCTCATAGCGGTAGCGGGCTACCTGCCGCACCTTTTTCTCGCTGAGACCCGCTTCCTCGAGAATCTGCTTCATCCTGATGTGGAAAGTGGCTGGCGACATGTCCGGGTCCTCCCCCAGTTCCCTGAAATCGGACCTCATCTGTTTCAAGGTCGCCCCATACTCCTGGACCACCGCGGCCGGGGGGAGTTTGTCGTGATCGATGACCACGGCACTGACTCCCTCTCCGGAAATGATGACATCCTTTGGCTCCTGCAGGTATTGGCCGCCGAGTTCCACGCCGAAGACGCTGCCCGCCTTGCCCCCGGCGGGATAGACATACCCGATCTGGGGTGGGGCCGCCCCGGCAGACAGGGTGACCAGCAACACCCCCAGGAGGATGACCTTGCCGGAAAGCCTCGCCGGCCACGGCTGATGGGAAAAACCTGTTCGTTTCATCGGGCAACCCCTTTCTCTAGATCAGTTCTTTGAGGATACCGCCCCTCCTCACGGTTTCCGACGACTCGGGCACCACCGTGGTGGGTTCTCCCTGCGGATGCGGCAGGGGGGTATCGGCGGGGATGCCCATCTGTCCGAAAATGGTCCCGATCACGTCCGCCGGATAGACCGGGCGCTCGGTGACCTCTTCTCCCGTCGCATTGGTGGAGCCGACCACTTCTCCGCCCTTGATCCCGCCTCCCGCCAGCAGGCAGGAAAAGGCGTTGCCGAAGTGATGTCGTCCGCCGTTCCAGGGTGACTCGTTGGCGACCTTGGGTGTCCGGCCGAATTCTCCGGTGCACCACACCAGGGTGGACTCGAGCAGCCCACGTCCCGAGAGATCCTCCAACAGGGCCGAAAGCCCCATGTCCAACTCGGGCAGTTTCCGGTTCATCGCCATGAAATGCTGCTTGTGGGTATCCCAGCCCTTGTAGTTGATCGTAATGTAGGGGACTCCCTTTTCCACGAGACGCCGCGCCTGGAGACAGGATTGGCCAAAGGTATTCCGGCCATAGCGATCGCGGACCGCATCGTCCTCCATGCCGAGGTTGAAGACATCGCGAGCTTCGCCCAGAATCAATTCGTAGGCTTCCTCTTCTGAGTCGACCACGGTCTTCAGGGTGGAATTGCCCGGCAGTGCACCGCCCAGCGTGTTCAATTTGCCGAGCAGGCTGCGCCGAGCTTTCTGGTGGTCCTCGGTGATCCCGGTCGAGATGACTCCCTCCACGGCGAAGACCGGACTGGCCGGGTTGCCGCCCGTGGCGAAGGGCTTGTAACCGGGACCGAGGAAGCCGGCCTCAGAAAACCGCCCCTGCAACTCGGTGAGAACGATATAGGGAGGGATGACGCTGTCGTAGCCCGCGCGGTAGCCCTTGTAGTAGGAAACCATGGCGCCGAGTCCCGGATAGACGTCCCTCTGCGACTCCCGCCCCGTCTGAACCAGATAAGCGGCCGTCTCGTGGCCGTTGTTTCCGTGCGTCATGCTGCGGACCAGCGAGTACTTGTCGGCGTGTTTCGCGAGTTCCGGCAGCATCTGACCAATCCGAATGCCCTTGACGTTCGTCTCGATCGGCGAATCCAGTGGCCCGCAATAGGTGCGGCCGGATTCCGGTTTGGGATCGAAGGTATCGTTGTGGCTGGGCCCGCCCCAGAGCCAGATCTGAATCACCGACTTGGCCTTGCCTTCGGTGAGTCTGCTGCCCGTTAATACCGGTGAGGTCGCGGCCGACACGACCAGAGGTTCCATCAGCAGGAGCCCGGCAGACCCATAGATCGAGCGGCGGATCGCCGCTCGGCGGCCCATCGGCACGCCCCCCATCGCGTCCACTACTTCCTTGAGATCCTTCTGGTGTCCGGCGGAAAGCCGATCGAACTTTGTCTTCATGATGGTCAGTTGGTTAGCCTTTTCTTGTCTGGCCCGTCAAATCCCGGCCTCGGATGCGTCTTCGCTTGATTCTTGATTTCAGTGGTTAAAAAAGAATTCGGGTTGGTTCACCAGGGCCCACATCAGATCTTCCGCCAGTGCCGGTCCACTGGTGTAGGTCGAATCCGCGTGTTCCCTGATCGCTGCCTGTTCCTCCTTGGTGGGATAGCGGGACAATACCGTCAGGTAGACCCTCTCCGACAATTCCTCCTCCGACATGCCTCTGGCCTCGGTGACGACCCGGCTCGCCTTGATCTTGTTCTTGATGTGACTCGAATTGAGCAGATGCAAGCGCTGTTGGGTTGTGGTGTCGAAACTGCGCTCGGATTCCACACCCGTGTCTCGCGGCGATCGGCCAAACAACTCGAGAAACGAGCTCGTGATACTGCCGTCGGCGATCGAGATCCCCCTGACATCCTCCGGCACGAAGGTGAACGGCTCCGGTATCGGGCTGCTGTACTCCTCACTGGTTCCGGTGATCTGGTTGAGGGCATCAATCAGTACTTCGGCCTCCAGCCGGCGCAGCGGATAGTGGGCAAAATGTGCTTCGGCTTCGGGTGTGTCCTGCGCCGGAATGGACGACATCTGGAAGATTTTGGAGTTCACGATGATCCGGTAGAGGTGCTTCAGGTCGTAGTCGTTCTCCACCAGCTCTCGCTGGAGGAAGGCGAGCAGTTCGGGATTCGTCGGAGGATTGTCGGGACGATAATCATCGGGCTCGTGGATGATGCCGCGACCCATCAGCCAGGCCCAGACGCGATTGGCGATGTTGCGGCTCAACACGGGATTCTTCGGATGCATGAGCCATTCCGTGAACACGAGCCTCGGGTCCTGCTGGGTGGGATCGAGCCGCGCTTTCGCCCCGTTGGGGTAGATGGCCTCCGCCGCCAGATTCTCCTGGTCCGCCGTGGGATCAAAAAAGACGATCTCCTCCTTCCACTCCTTCGTCGACTTGTAGGCGACGTTGGCAAAAAAACCCGACATGCCTTCCAGCTTCTTCTCCGGCCAATGGTCAGCTCGTTCCCCCATGAAGGTCAGTGCCACCGTAGCGGCGATGCCTTTGGGACTGCGATCCTGCATCGCCCGGTAGAAATTCACTTCTCCCTCCCGGAAATTGCTCCCGTTACCGGTGAGGAGTTCCCGGACGAACTGATCGTAGGGCTTGTTTGTGGCCAGGCTCTCTTTGATCCAGCGGTGGTAGGCCTGAACCGCATTGGGCCAGAGCTTGATGGGAAACTCGGCCTTCACGCGCAGGATATCGCCCCACTTCATGGACCAGTATTCGACGTACTCCGGGTGCTCGAGCAGAGCCTCGAGCAGGGCGGCACGCTTGTCGGGATCCCTGCTCGCGAGAAAGGTCCGCGCCTCTTCCTCCGTCGGAAGCGTCCCAATCACCGTCAGGTGAGCCCGTCGGAGAAAGACGGGATCCGAGCAGGCTTGCGCCACGTCCAGCCCCATCTCGTGGAGCTGTTGGAGCACGAGGAGATCAATCTGGTCGCTGGGCGTCGACACCTTGTAGGGGGGAGTGATGGCACCCTCCCGATAGATGGGATCGGCTACCAGCCATGTCGACGAAAAGAGGAGCAGGGTTGGAACGAGAAAAACCTTGGGGAATCGTGTCATGATTCGGCGATAGATTGGCGAATCGTGGAAAAAGCGACGCCCTCGATTTCGACGAGGAGGTCGGGTCGGCAGACATTCGCCTCGGCGTAGATGATGGGGACGCTGCCGAGCCGCCGTTCGCAGACTTCTCGGCACTTGGGGTAATCCTCTTTTCGTTTCACGTAGACCCGCACCTTGGCGAGGTCCGCGAGGGTCGCCCCGGCACCGTGCCACCCCTGATCGGCGTAATTTTCTGGGGCGATGAGGTTTTCGATGTTGTCGAGCGTTTGCTCCGTCTGTTTGGCGATGTCGCCGGGGTAGACGGTTTCCGCATCGACAATGCTTGCCGTGCCAGATACCCAGGTCGTCAGTCGATCTCCGATCCGGATGCCCATGGCCCGGGAGAATTTCGGGCTTTCCTTGGAGTAATGCTCCGGGTAATCGAAAGCCGAGGTCTGGCTGGGATTCTCTAGGGGCAGGATGGCGACGTCCTCCCGATCGCTCTGCACGGCCAGCGAGGTGAGGACCAGGCCGTGTTCCTGGGTTCCGATTCCCGTGCTGGCAGGGTAGGCCGCCATCCCGGTTCCACGATACAGCGGATTCGAGGTGAAGTCCACACCAGCGTAAAAATCGCTTCGCCCGCGGTTCAGTTCGCGATAGCGCTCCTCGTCCTCCTCGACATCCGTAATCCCCCCCTGGTAAAGCCAGAGGCGCACCACCGAGCTGAAAGGCACTCCCACGGCCTTGTTGATTTGATTCAGGGCGGCAAAAGCCTCCTCGGCCTGCTCATAGGCGGTGCGTCCGGCGAGGTGAATCGCGCCGGAAGAGGCATGGACCCAGCGCAGCCCGCTGTGTTCCACCGTGACCAGATGAGGGCCGAGGTAGTTGACCTCGGCGGTCTCGGTGCTGATCGCCCACGCCTCGACCGCGAGAGCCGCCCCGCTGCACGGCGCCTGTACCATGAAGAGGGTGAGCGGCATCTTTTCCCCGAAAAAGGCCTCGAAGAGCCGCTGTGCCGCCGGGACATTGTTCGCATCGGCGACGAAGACCGTCTGCACCGTCAGGGCCATCGGCTCCTTCTGCATCTTGAGGATGCCCCGAATCAGGGAGATCGTCTCCCAGAGCTGGTCCTGAAAATCACCACGGCACGTCGGCGTGACCATGAGCGCCAACCGGGTCAGCCCATTGCCGTTGATCACGGTAAACTCCGGGCCCTCTGTGGAACGGTCTCCCTCCGGCGAAACCACCACTTCCTCCATCGCCCGGGAGAAAACAGCCGCCCCGTCATCCGGTCCCGCAACAGTCTTGTGATCATCCAGAATGCGATTGGGAGAGAGCCGGAAACGTATCGGACTTAAAAACTTCATGCGTCCTTAAGTATCCCGACTTCGGCCGTATTTGCTCCGCAAAATTTGCGGGATAAAACGCCTGGTTTGCTTTCCCGCGGGGTGTGCGGTGCGGTCTCCCCGCCGCTGGCGGGACTTGTCGCAGAACTTCGCGGTCGCCTGGGCCGCCGATTCCAGCAGCGCGGAAGGACACGGACAGGGAGGGATTCGAACCCTCGGTACCGTTTCCGGCACACACGCTTTCCAGGCGAGCCCGTTCGACCACTCCGGCACCTGTCCTGATGCGGCCGGGATTCGACCGGCGCAGACGGTCAGTTTGCGCTCGATCGCCCGTTTCGCAACCGAAAACCGGGACAGAACACCCGGGGATGAGCCGCCGGGCTCTTCCGCGCAACGGGCAACACAAAAAAACGTTTGTCGGAAATCCATTTTTCTGTAGCATGCGAGTTTGAAGCACCGTTTCTGTCCACGGCAATGAAGAAGATTTTTCTCGCGATCCTGATCCCCGGCATCCTGGTTCTGGCGGGCATTCCCGCCCAGGCTCAGTCGGGATGGAACTGGAACTCCCAAGCCTACCACGGTCAGAGCGGGTACGGAGGTTACCAGGATCCTCACCAGCGCCCCTACAACTGCAATCAGCAGATCGCCACGACTTTCGTGGAGCCCGGTCTGTGCTTTGGCCGCGGCTGGGATTTTGGAGGCTACTTTTCCGCCATGTTCCCCAGCGACGATTCGGGCATCGAGAACGGAGTCGGGGGCGGAATCTCGCTCTCCTACTTCTTCGACGAAAATATCGGGGTTGACTTCAACTACGCCCTCCACGGGCAGGGTGTGGCCGAGCACGTTTTCCACACGAACCTCGTATATCGCCTCCCCATCAGCGGCTGTGGCTTCTGTGGCGCATGGGCGCCCTACGTGTTCGGAGGTTGGGGTCTCGTCGCCAACGGCGACTTCGACAACATCTTCGACATCGGTGTCGGTGTGGAAATTCGATTCGAATCGTGGGGATGCACGGCCCTGTTCGCCGATTACTCCTACAACTTCGGTGAGGAGGATCGGGATTTCTCCCAAATCCGGGCTGGATTCAAATTGCCGTTCTGATTTTTCTCTCCCCTGAGAAAAAAACAGGGTGGTTCAGCAGGCGTTTGAAACTTTAGCTGGAGTCAAGTTTCAGGCTGATTTGCTACCTACTGATTCCGGTGTCCGGTTCGGCGCTGGAGCCTTGCTCCCCTGGTCCAGATCTCGGTAGGCTCCGAAATCGTTGAACCAGATCCGTTTGGCCCAGCGGTAGACGGGATGCTTCTCCGGGATTTCCTCGCCCGTGGGCAGCCACTGGCTATTCCGCGGGGTCATGCCATCCAGTTCGGCGAGTGCCGTCTTTCGAATCGTGGTGTCGGTGGCCCCGTGCTTCAGCGCCAACTCCTTGACCAGGTCTGGCCGCTCCAGCACGATGCAGCCACGGGTATGCCGGGCCGCAGTCTCGCGGAAATCCCGGATAAACTCGGACTTGGTCAAGGTCTCGTAGATGGACTCCCGGTCCTTGATGTTGTCCGTGGCAACCTGGATGATGGGGCAGGGTTCGATCGCTCCCCCGGGTGAAATGTGGTGCGATATCCCCGTGGCCATGGGGCAGAGCGCGTTGCCCTCCCCATCGTAATAGGCGTCGATGATGCCGATGGGCAGTTTGGTCCGCATGTCCACCACGAACTGCCGGACCCGGCGTGCCTGCTCCGGCGTGAGCGCCAGTTCCTCGTGAATCTGGGGACCTACCGGCCGATAGGTGTGGTACCAGGCGTAATGCACCCCCCGGCGAATCAGACGGCGAAGCCAATCCTCCGTAAGCAGGTCTTCGATATTGGTCTGGCAGAGACTTGTGGCCACACCGGTGAGAATGCGGTTTTCCAGGCAATGATCCAGGCCCCGCAGGGTGCGATTGAGCACGTCCTTCCCCCCCCGGCGCTCGTCGGCGACCACCTCCGTTCCCTCGATCGATACCAGGGGCGTGGCGTTGCCCAGCTGGCGCAGCTGCGCCGCCTTTTTCGCCGTGATCATCTGACCGTTGGTAAAGATCTGAAAAAAACAGTCCGGGTGCTCCGCGAGAAAATCGAACAGCTCCGGATGCATGAAAGGTTCCCCCCCGAGGATTCCAAAAAAGCTGTTACCATGGGCCTTCGCGTCGTTGACCGTCCGGTTCAGATCGTCCAGATCGATTTTCACCTGCGGTTTGTCCACGTCGACCCAGCAACCCTGGCACCGCAGGTTGCAACTGTTCAGGATGGAGATGTAGAGAAAAGGAGGAAAGTAAATCCCCTCCTTCATGCGCTTCTTGTAGAGGTTCACCGACCTCACCCCTTTGTAGCCGAAGTTCCACAAAAATTTGAGCAGGTGCCGCTTGTCGACACCAGACAGCGTTCGCACGCCGAACTGCAGGCTGGGGATGATCATGATCGGGAGGGGGGGAAGGAATCAAGAAAGAAGCTTCAGGGCCGACTCCACGCTGTCGTTTCCGTCGACGATCGCAGCCAGAGCCGCAGACATGCCAAAGGGATTGCCATGCTGCCATACGTTACGACCCACCGCAACGCCGGACGCTCCCGCATCCATGGCCATCTTCACCTCGGTGAGTAAGGCGGTATCGTCTCCTCTGGCTGTCCCGCCCAAGACGATCAGCGGAACAAAACAGGATTCGGCGATCTTCCTGAAATCATCGGCCGTTCCATTGGTGGGAAACGCGGTTTTGACCACGTCGGCACCAAGTTCTGCGGCGAGCCGGACCGCAAAGCCGATATTTTCGGGAGTGTGCTCAGCCGTTCGCCCGATTCCGAAAGGCAGCGCCTCGAGAATCACCGGGATATCCACGTCCAGACTCTCTCCGATAAGCTCCCCGATTTCGCGCAACATCTCGCACTCGTTGGCGTGGTGGACATAGAGCATGCTCATCATGGCGTTGGCCTCGATCATCTCGGCGTGTTCTGCCCCGAAAATCATCACCGAGCCCTCGTCGTCGTTGCCGGGGTGAGGGGGTTTGTAGCAGTCGGTCCGGAGGCAGATTCCTTTCTCCTCGAGTTCCTCGTAGGCGGCCAGAGCGACCCCCATGTTCACCACGTAGCCATCGACGTGGGGACTGGTCTTCTCGATCAGGGCCACCGGGTCCTCCAAGCCGGGAACGGGAATGGCGATACCGTGATCGATGGGGAGAATAACCGTGCGGTCATCGTCTCCGAAAAAGCATTCCAGATTTTCTTCGCGTGTCATAAGAGAGGATCAACAAGCTCGCGAAACCGCCAGAAATCAAGACGACAATATCCTGATCCCCGGTTCCGCGGAGCCGGGCCAAAGAATGCTTTGACGCGCCCCTCCCCCTCTGTTATGGGAGCTTTCGCACGCCTCTAAAGCTGCCATGGGAGACACAGATGTTTTTTATGCCGGACTCGATATCGGGGGAACCACGGTAAAATCGGTGCTCGTCGACCGGATCGGAGAACCGGTCGGGGACATGATCGAAGTGCGAAGCCGGGTGACGGACGGATTCGAGGCCACCTTCGAGCAACTCGAAATGGCCCTTGACCAGTTGGCCGAAGCAGCCGGCGCCAGCCGTGCTCAGATTCGCGGAGTCGGGATGGATGTTCCCGCTCCATCCTGCGAGGGAGTGATCTGGGGCAAGGCCAACCTCCACGAGAACTGGGTCGGCACCAACATCCGGGACCGTTTCTCCGATCGCATCGGCGGGATTCCGGTCTACATGACCAACGACGGAAACGCGGCGGCTCTGGGCGAATACGCCGTGCGGCGCAAACACCACGGCAGTCTCATGCTGGTCGCTCCAGGCACCGGCCTGGGAGGGGGATTTGTCCTGCCCGGTGGCCGGGCTTACGAGGGGGCCAACGGTCTTGCTTTGGAGGTGGGGCACATTTCGGTGCCGCACCGGGAGGAAAACGGAGAGCTTCCCCTCTGCAGTTGCGGAAAATCGGGCTGCCTGGAGGCTTGGGTCTCGCTCGTCGCCCTGCGCCGGCGGATCGGAATCGAGTTGGACAAGCCGGAATACCGGGACCACCCGCTGAACGATGGCACCCCGATCGAGGAGAAGGCCTTCCGCCTGCGCGACTTCGCCAAAAACGGAGACGAACTGGCGACCCGCATCTTCCGCCAGCAGGGGCAAATCCTGGGCTACGGTCTCGCCGACCTGGTTCGCGTTTTCGATCCCGGTCTGGTCGTGATCGGTGGCGGACTCGCCGAAACCGAGGGTTTCCGCGATCGCTACATGGAGTGGATTCTGGAAGGATTCGAAGAGCGAGCCTGGAGCATCTACATGCGCAGCCCGATCGATCCCAATCGGATCACCACCCGCTTCGAGTGGGCGCTCGGTGGGGATTCCGCTGCCGCCCTCGGCGTCGCCTTCTCCGCGAGAGAAATGTTTCCCGCCTGAGCACAACGCCGGGCAGCCTCTCCTCCCCTTGGAGCCAAGGCGCACGCAGTCGCGGAGGACGACTCCCGCAGGTTTTCAGACCTCTTACCGCTTCGTGAGGATCGGGGCACGAAGTTTCCAGAAGCAGGGTCAAAGACCAGCTTACCTTTGCTCCTTCGTCTTAACCTGAGTGGCAGACTTGCCCACCCGGTTGCGGAGATAGGTGAGTTTGGCGCGGCGCACCTTGCCCCTCCGCTTGACTTCGATTTTGGCGACTTTTGGCGAGTGAATCTGGAAAACCCGCTCAACCCCTTCCCCATTGGAAATCTTTCGCACGGTGAAAGCCTCGTTGATTCCCGAACCACGGCGACCGATCACAATGCCCTTGAAGATCTGAATCCTCTCCTTGCCACCCTCGCGGACCCGGGAATGCACGTTGACCGAATCTCCCGGACCGAAATCCGGCACATCGTCTTTCATCTGTTCGCGTTCGATTCTATCGATCACATTCATACCGTAATCTTCGGGGCTTCGGGTTTGGCTTTGAAAAAGGAAAATCGCTCTATTGCGCGGGCCGGAACAGTTACCCAGCCGACGCCAAAAATCAAAGCATTTCCTTTTCTTTTTTGTTGCGTGGCGCTTGTTCCCGGCCTACGATCCCGGCTCGCACTCGGAGTGGAGTCGGCTTTCCCGCCCTTCCACTCTTCGGAGTCTGTCTCTTGGAGTGGTAGTTCAGTTGGTTAGAACGCCGGCCTGTCACGCCGGAGGTCGCGGGTTCGAGTCCCGTCCACTCCGCCACTTTCGAGCGACCGGGGGAGCACCCCTAAAGAGCCAGAGTTGGTTCCGACCACAAGCCGTATTGGATATGTTCCAGGTGAAACCTTTGCCGGAGTTCTGCGATCCCGTGATGGGTCCCAGATGCCGTTTGCGACTCCGGGTTACTTGAGTTCGTTCCACTTGTTCACCAGACCGGTGCGCACGCCGCCGATCTCGTAGAGCCGATCCTTGTCGTGGACCATTTCCTCACGGGACAGGCCGGTGATCGCGTAATCTTTCCTTAGGAAAATCGCCTGCTCCGGACAAACCTCCTCGCAGAGACCGCAGTAGATGCAGCGGATCATGTCGATATCGAAGACCGCGGGACGCTTTTCCACCTTGGCCCACGGATCGTCGGAGGGGGTTTCCTCGGGCTTGATCGCGATGGCCCGGGGCGGACAGATGAACTCACAGAGCTGGCAGGCCACACAACGCTCCCGCCCGTGCTCGTCGGTGACCAGGGCCGGAGCGCCCCGGTAATGCTCTGGCATGTGGTCATCCCACTTTTCCTCGGGATACTGCATCGTCACCCGCTTCCGACCCGTGATCGTGTTGATGAAATGGCGGGCCGTGATCACCAGTCCGTTCAGGATTCCCGGCAGGTAGAGATGCTCCCACCAGGTCAACTTGGGTCGTTTCACTACAATAGCCATCACCTTACTTTACGAACATCAGGATCAGAGCAGTCAACACGACATTGGCCAGGGCAATCTCGAAAAAGAAGACCCACCCCAGTCGCATCAACTGATCATAACGGAATCGCGGCAGAGACCAGCGAACCCAGATAAAGAAGAGAATAAAGGCGACCACCTTGGCAAAGATCACACCGATATGGATCAATCCATGCAGGAGGGGAACCCGGGCGTCGACACTCACTGGAGCCAACCAGCCAAAAGGAAGACTCCATCCCCCAAAGAACAGGGTGACGGCGATGCCCGAACCGATGATCATGGCGGCGTACTCGCCGAGGAAGAACAGAGCGAACTTCATCGAACTGTACTCGGTGTGGTATCCGGCGACCAGTTCGGTTTCGCACTCGGGTAGGTCAAAGGGCAACCGGTTCGTCTCGGCGAACATCGATGTGGTGAAAATGATGAACGAGAGGAAGACCGGAATGAAGAGGAGAAAGCCTTTCAGGGACAATCCTTCTCCCCAGAGGGGCAGGAGCGCCCAGCCGTTTTCTGACTGGTATTGCACGATGCGCCCCAGGTTGAGTTCCCCATAGATCATGAGGAGCGGTATGATGGAAAGACCGAGACAGATCTCGTAGGAAATCATCTGGCTGGTGGAACGAACGCCCCCGAGGAATGGATATTTGGAATTGGAAGCCCAGCCGGCGAGGACGATTCCGTAGACAGTCAGCGACGCGATGGCGAAGACGAAGAGAGGTCCCACATCCAGGTCGGCGATCACCATTTTCTCCCCGAACAGCTGGCTCCCGAACGGCAGCACCGCGCACGTCAGCAGGGAGGGAATCATGGTGAGCGCAGGAGCCAGCCAGTAGTAGGACTTTCTCACATGGTTGGGGGTAAAATCCTCCTTCAACACAAATTTGATCCCGTCTGCCACGGGCTGGAGCAGACCCAGCGGTCCCACCCGGTTGGGCCCCATGCGGTCCTGGATGCCCGCGCTGACCCTCCGTTCCGCCCAGACCGACAAGGCCACCATGGGCAGGATCATCATGAAGGTGAACAAGATGATCTTGGCGAGGGAAGCGAGGAGGAAGGGCCAGTCCATGAGACTTTTTGGGATGGGGGAGGTTGGAATCCGGTTCAGCCGACGATCTCCCGATTGCGGATCCGTTCGCGCTCGCGCTCGAGGAGGGGTATTCTCGCCTCCGTCTCCCAGAGAGAAACGCCAAGGTCGCCGATGTCTCCCCAGCTCATCCCCCGGAACTCCGGTATCTCGGACGACATCGTCCGGAAAAGGTCAATGGAGGAGTAGAATCCATTGCCTCCACCGAGTTCCCCGATGAGATCGCGCAGAATCTCCCACGTGGGTTTCGCCTGGCCGACAGGGTCGATCACTTCATTGAGCCGCTGCAGCCGTCCAGTGGTGTTGATCATCGTACCCGACTTTTCCGCCCAGGAGACACTGGGGAGAACAAAATGGGCCGCCTCGGAGATCGGGCTCGCGAGCGCGCGGGTCACGGCGAGCATTTCCAAAGGCTTCAGGTCTTCGGCAGTGAAGCCTGCGTCCTCGATGAGGTCCTCGTCGAGGACGACGAGCGCCTTGATCTTTCTCGCAGCGATATCGCTCCGTAGCAGAGGGAGGCTGGCACCGGGATCGGTCAGCCCGAGCAGGAGCTTGGCCCCGCTGGTGTTGGGATTGCGATCCTCCGAGATCAGATGACCGTCGCCCTCGCCCAGCCGGGGCACCACGTCGACGTCGCCGATGCCCAAATGCCGCGCCAGGTTGCGCGCGAGGAACAATTCCTCGTTGTTCAGCCGCGCCGAGGCGACCAGAGCAATGTCAGACGCTTCGAAGGCGGTAAGACTTTTGGCCAACCGACCCAGGATTTCATTCCAACCGGCAATGCGGTGAACATCGTTCTCCCGAATCAGCGGGTCCGTCAGTCGTTCCTCCCCGTGAATCCAGTGAAAGGAAAGCCGGTGGGAATCGGGCAGCCAATCCGAATTCACCGCGTTGTTCCGCCGCGGAGTGATGCGGTAAATCTGGTTCTGCCGGGCGTGAACCGTGATGTTGCATCCCGTGCCACAGTTCACGTCGATCGTTTTCACCTCCTTCATGAACCAGACCCGCATCTGGAAGCGGAAATCCGTAGAGGTGAGGGCGCCCACCGGACAGATGTCGGCTGTGTTCAGGGAGTAGTTGTTGTCCAGTTCCCGGCCGGGATACACGGTGAGCACGGTGTGGCTGCCTCGGTCGAGGAAGCCGAGAACGGGGTCATCGACCACCTCGTCCATAAACCGAATGCAACGGCTGCACATGATGCAGCGTTCGTCGTCGAGACGGATCCGGGGCCCCACCTTGACGTTTTTCGGTTTCTTCACCTTTTGCTCGCGAAAACGGGACTGCCCCTTGCCGTGTTCGACGCTGAATTCCTGGAGCATGCATTCGCCCGCCTGATCGCAGATCGGGCAGTCCAGCGGATGGTTGGCCAGCAGCAGTTCCATCACACCCTCGCGGCACGTCCGAGTGAGTTCGCTGTCCGTCCGAATGCCCATGTTCGGGGCGATGGTGTTGGCGCAGGCGATCGCCGGCCGAGGCATCCAGGAAATGGGAAGGTGACCGTCCGCATCGGGTTCGGGCGCATCCTCGCCCGGCCGCGGACGCGGCGGCATACCCATCTCCACGAGGCACATCCGGCAGTTTCCCGGAGAGGAAAGTTTCGGATGGTAGCAGTAGTGCGGAACCTCGACGCCGGCCTGTCGGCAGGCCTCGATCATGCGTGTGCCCTTTGGGAAGGAATGCCATTCCCCATCTATCTGAACATCGATCAAGTCTTCTGACATGGCTCCAGCAGTCTCCTAACTCAGACTGGCGGCGGCCAGCTCACTCTCCCGATTCACGATGTCGCCGCTCAGTTCCGGATCGGTATCACCGATCAGTTCATCGCGGAATTTTTCAACAAAACTCTCCGTCGGCCAGGCACACGCCTCGCCAAAGGCACAGATCGTCCGCCCGTCGATGTTGCGCGCCACCCCCTCGAGCGTCTCGATATCCTCGGGGGAGGCCTGCCCCGCCACCAGACGATCGGTGATCTTTTTCATCCAGAGCGAACCCTCCCGGCAGGGCGTACATTGGCCGCAGGATTCGTGAGCGTAGAAGGCGTTGATGTTGTTCAGGACCCAGCTGATGGATCTGCTATCGTCGATGACGATGACCCCTCCCGAGCCCGCCATCGAGCCACAGGCGGCGAGGGAATCGAAGTCCATGGGGATATCCCAGATCGAAACCTTGCGGGCCTCATCGCCCTTGCCTAGCGTGAAGGTTTCGTCGGCGCGCAGCACCTTCGCCGATGACCCACCGGGGATCACCGCCTTGAGTTGGCGCCCCTCTTTGAGCCCACCGCAAATTTCGTTGATCAGCTCCCCCATGGTGACGTGTCCCACCTCGACCTCGTAGTAACCCGGGCGCCGCACATCTCCGCTCACGCAGAGGATCCGGGTGCCGGTGTTGTTCGGTTTTCCGATACGCGACCACTCCTCCGCTCCCTGGGCGATGATGTGGGTGACGTGACAGAGGGTCTCCACGTTGTTGACGATGGTGGGGCAGAGGTAGAGACCCATCGCGGCAGGGAAGTAAGGGGGCTTGATCCGCGGGTAAGGGCGCTTGCCCTCCAGGGATTCGATCAGGCCGGTCTCTTCACCGCAGATATATGCCCCGGCACCGCGATGCACATAGATTTCCAGATCAAAACCCGAGCCCTGGATATCCTTTCCCAGGTATCCCCGCTGTCTCGCTTCCTCGATCGCCCGCTCCAGTATTTTGGCACCCTCAGGAAATTCCTCGCGGATATAGATATAGGCAATGCGGGCGCCCACGGCAAAACAGCTGATCGCCATGCCCTCGATCAACTGGTGGGGGTCCTGGTGAATGATGTAGCGGTCCTTGAAGGTTCCCGGCTCCGACTCGTCGGCATTGCAGATGAGATAGACTGGCTTTTCGTTGCCAGGTGGGATGAAGCCCCACTTCACTCCGGCGGGAAACCCAGCCCCGCCTCGTCCCCGTAAACCGGATTTTTTGACCTCTTCGCGAATCTCATCGGGATTCATCCTCAGCGCCTTGAGCAGCTGCTGGTAGCCGCCTTCCGCCAGGTAGGTCTCGATCGACGTGTTCCAACCCTCGCGGTCGATGTTCTTGAAGATGATGCGCCGCTCCCTGGGGTGCGGTTCTTTGCCTGCTTTGTATCGGATCTCGCTCATCATGCTTAGCGATACGCGTCGAGCAGGGCATCGACGTCCCTGACTTCTTCGTGAAAATCGTCGTTGACCAGACAGACCGGGCCCGTGCCGCAGCTGGCGAGACACTCGGAGAATTCGATACTGAAACGACCGTCAGGACTCACTGCGATGGGATCGTGGTGAGTCACGCCGGTCCGGTCGATGCCGGCCTTCGCACAGATTGATTCCATCAACTCGTAGCTGCCCGCCATGGCGCAGCTGAGCGTGCGGCAGACCCGGATGTGGTACCTACCCGGAGCTGCCTGCCGGAATCCGGGATAAAAGGTGACCACCTCGAGCACCTGGATCGGCTGGATACCCAGCTTCGCCGCCGTCCACTCGACGGCCTCGTTTTCGATGAAGCCAAAATGATGCTGCAGCTCGTGCAAAACAGGAAGCACCGCCGACCGCTTGTCCACCGGATAATGGGTGATGCGACGGTCGATTTCGCTCTCTACTTCGTGGGGAACTTGAAATGACATGAACGCTCGCCGGATGTGTCGGTGCAAGTGGGGGGAGAGGCCTCAGCGGTCGCACTCGCCCATCACGAAATCGAGGCTGCCCAGGATGGCCACGGTATCGCTCATCATTCGTCCCTCCAGCACCAGAGGGAGAATGCTGAGATTGACGAAGGACGGAGCCCGAATTTTGAGGCGGTAGGGAACGCCACCCCCCTTGGAGTGAATGTAGAATCCGAGTTCTCCCTTGGGATTCTCCGCACCGAAATAGACCTCACCCTCTGGTGCGTCCACTCCCTCGGTGGTGAGAATGAAGTGGTGAATCAACTCCTCCATGCTCATGAGGACCTTCTCCTTTCCAGGGAGGCTCTGTTTGGGGTCGATCACGTTGATGCCTCCATCAGGGAGACCGGCCATCACCTGGCGGAGAATCCGAACGCTTTGACGCACCTCTTCCATGCGGACCGCATAGCGGTCGTAACAGTCGCCATACTCCCCGATCGGGATGTCGAAATCGTAGCGCTCGTAGTCGAGATAGGGCTTGGCTTTGCGCAGGTCCTGCTCGACCCCGGACCCACGGAGATTGGGCCCGCTAAGACCGTAGGAAATGGCATCCTCTTTCGTGATCACCCCGACGTCTCGGGTTCGCTCCAGGAAAATCTTGTTGCGGGAAAGCAGCCGGTCAATTTCGTCGATCTGAAGCAGAAACTCCTCGCAGAATTCCTCCAGTCGCTCGAGAAACCCCTCCGGAAGATCCCGAATTTGTCCTCCGACCCGCGTGTAGCTGGTGGTGAAACGGGCACCGGTGAGCAGTTCGCAGAGATCGTAAATCTTCTCACGCTGGGTGAAGGTGTAAAGGAAGACGGTCATGGCACCGACATCCATGGCGTAGGCGCCGAGTCCGAGAAGATGGGCGGAAATCCGCGCCATTTCGCAGCAGATCACGCGGATGGCCTTCCCTCGTGGAGGAAGTTCCCAGCCCATGAGCTTCTCCACGGCGAGGGCGTAAGCCACGTTGTTTGCCAGCGGGGCGAGGTAATCCAATCGGTCCGTGTAGGGAACGAACTGATTGTATTGCATGTTCTCGGCAATCTTCTCGTCTCCCCGGTGCAGATACCCCACGTCGGGAATCGCCTTGGTGATGACTTCGCCGTCGAGCTCCAGAATCAGGCGGAGGACACCATGAGTCGCCGGGTGGGAAGGGCCCATGTTGAGAACCAGCTTCTCCCCGATCACGTCATCGGTGGTCTGCTGGTACCCCTCAAGTTCCTGGGCCACGCGAGCGGCCGGATCGGCAACTTCGATTTCTTTGACGGTGGAAGACATTCCGGGGGGTAGAAAAGACGGTCGAGTATGATACGCCAGAGTTGGAGAATCAAGACGACTTTGTGAAAAATTTCACAAGCTCCCTCAGGCCCCGAGAGGGCTTCCCGTCGGGCTCGGAGGCAACGATTCGGTTACAATGAAGTCACGGAATTGTAATCGCTTCGAACCAAGCTTATCCGTGAGCATTGTTATATGAATCACCAAGAAAAAGACGGGAACCAGGTTCCAGAAAAGAAGCGAAACTTTGTTTCATCGGTCCTTGTCGGTCTGGTCGGTGTGGTCTCCGCAGTCTATCTCATCAACCCTGGAGGCGGCTTGATTGAGCTGATCCCGGACATCGTCCCCGTTTTCGGCAACTTGGACGAAGCCGGCGCCGCGGCTCTCCTGGTGAGCTGTCTTGCCTATTTCGGCCTGGATATCGGATCGATTTTTGGCCGATTCAAAAAGGAGGAAGCCCCCGCCGAACCGCGCGAGACAAAGGGTGAAGTTATCGACTCCTGATCGCCGACGGGCGGCGGCGTCCTAGCGGACCTGCCCAGCAAATCCACAGGGGCGGGATTCGCCCCATTGGTTCAGATCACGGTTTCCGGTGGTCGACGATTTCCTACTTCTTCTCCATTTTGGCCTTCTCAATGATCTCGTCGGCCAAGTTTTTGGGACAGGGCGAATAGTGGGAAAATTCCATGGAGAACTGCCCGCGCCCCGAGGTCATCGTTCGCAGGTCGCCGATATATCCGAACATGCTCGACAAGGGGGCATCCGCCTTGATCCGAATCCCGGTCGGAGTCGTGTCCTGGGATTTGATCACTCCGCGACGCCGATTCAGGTCGCCGATGACGTCGCCCACGTGGTCCTCCGGGGTAAACACGTCCAGTTTCATGATCGGCTCCAGCAACTGGGCTCCCGCCTTCGGCATGGTCTGGCGGTAGGCAGCTTTGGCCGCGACCTCGAATGCCACTGCGGAGGAGTCCACCGCGTGGAATCCCCCGTCGACCAGGGTCACGCGGAAGTCGAGACAGGGATATCCGGCGAGCACTCCTCTCTCCTTTGAGAGACGAAACCCTTTTTCCACGGCGGGCCAGTATTCCTTGGGCACGTTTCCACCCACCACCTTCGACTCGAAGGTGAATCCCTCGCCGGCCTCGGCGGGTTCGATCACGTAATCCAGTTTGGCGAATTGTCCGGACCCACCGGTCTGCTTTTTGTGCGTGTAAGAGTCCTCGACCCGTTTGGTGATCGTCTCGCGATAGGCCACCTGGGGCGCGCCAACCTCGACCTCGACCCCGTGGGTGCGCTTCAGGATGTCCACCTTGATATCGAGGTGAAGTTCTCCCATTCCCTTGAGAATCGTCTCACCGCTGTCTTCGTCGGTTTCGACATGGAAAGAGGGGTCCTCCCTGACCATCTTGCCGATGGCAACGCTGAGCTTTTCCGCGTTGGCTTTGTCTTTGGGCGCGATCGCCATTGAAATCACCGGGTCCGGAAAGACCATCGGCTCCAGCGTGGCAGGGTCCTTCTCATCGCAGAGCGTGTGTCCCGTCTGCACGTTTTTCAGTCCCACCAAGGCTACGATATCGCCCGCCTGAGCCGACTCGATCTCTTCACGCGAATTGGCGTGCATCTGGACGATCCGCCCCACCCGCTCGGTCTTCCCGGTCGCGGTGTTGAGAACGCTCGTCCCTTTTTTAAGGACTCCCGAATAGATTCGGGTGAAAGTCAGGGCGCCATACTGGTCGTCCATGATCTTGAAGGCCAGCGCCCGGAGGGGGGCGTTGGCGTCGACCTTGGCAAACTTGCCTGTCTCATTCCCCTCGAGATCAATTTCGGGCTGGGGGTGGACCTCGGTCGGATTGGGGAGGTAGTCGACCACTGCGTTCAGAACCAGCTGGATCCCCTTGTTTTTGAACGAGGAACCGCAGTAGGTGGGGAAGAAGTCGAGATTGATCGTCCCCTTGCGGATGCACTTCTGCAGAGTGGCATGGTCGGGTTCCTGGCCCTCCAGATAAGCCTCCATGGCCTCCTCGTCGGCCTCGACAGCCATCTCGATGAGTTCTGCGCGATATTTTTTCGCCTTATCCACCATGTCCTCCGGAATCTCGGTGATCTCGTAGTTTTCCGGCAGCCCGGAATCGTCCCAGATCCACGCCTTCATCGTGATCAAATCCACGACACCGCGGAAGTCGTCCTCGATTCCGATCGGCAGCACCATGACGAGAGGTTTCGCGGCGAGAACGTTTTTGATCTGCTCGACAACCCGGTAGAAATCGGCACCGAGACGGTCGAGTTTGTTCACGTAGATGACCCTGGCCACCTCCGAGTCGTTGGCGTAACGCCAGTTCGTCTCAGACTGGGGTTCCACCCCGCCCGAACCACAGAAAACGCCGATCCCGCCATCGAGAACCTTGAGGGAACGATAGACCTCGATGGTGAAGTCGACGTGGCCGGGAGTGTCGATGATGTTGAAGCGGTGATCGGCCCAGAAACACGTGGTCGCGGCCGATTGAATGGTAATGCCCCGCTCCTGCTCCTGATCCATGAAGTCGGTGGTAGCCGCCCCGTCGTGAACCTCCCCGATCTTGTGAATCTTGCCTGTCAGCTTGAGGATACGCTCTGTCGTGGTCGTTTTCCCGGCGTCAACGTGGGCAAAAATTCCAATGTTCCGATACTTGGAGAGGTCTGTCATGAGAGTCGAGGGATTCGTCGAATAATTCGCGTATAGTTCTTCAAAGAAATGTCTTGGCAACGAGAAATGAGGGATTAACCGGTTTTTCTCCGACGACCAAATCTGCCCGGCTACCCAGCCCTCTTCGGGCCTCCTTCAGGGCGGACGGGCGTCCGGATCAGACCCGCGAATCGAGTTGGAAGACCTGTCCCGAGACGTGCGACATCCCATCGAGGAAAACCAGAAACCGGGCGGTGTCCTCCACCGTGTTGAACCGCCCGAGGCTGTGCCTGCGGCGCACCTCGTCGATCCGCTTCTCGCTCATTCCCTCGGTCATCCGGGTGACCAGAAACCCGGGGAGCACCGCGTTCACCCGGATTGATCGTTTCCCGTATTCTCGCGCCAGGGATCGGGTCAACCCGAGGAGGCCGGCCTTGGCCGCGGCATAATTGGCCTGCCCGGCCGGCGGATGCTCGGAAGAAAAGGACCCGATGTTCATGATGTGCGCGCCTCCCTCCCGGGAAAAACGCCGCAGAGCCTCCCGCGAACAGAGAAAAGCCCCTTTCAGGTTCACGTCGATCACCTCGTTCCAGTCGTTTTCGGACATCCGCGGAAACAGCCGATCGACCGCCACCCCCGCATTGTTGATCAGCACACTCGGAGTCGTGCCCAGCCCCTCAAAAAAAGCCGCGATTGAGTCTGGCTGGGTCACGTCGAGCTTGTCGCGGCCCGGGGCTTCGACCCGGTATCCCGCTGCGGAAAATTCGGCTGCGATAGCCCGGCCCAGGCCACCTTCGCCACCAGTCACGACCACGCAGCGGTCTTTCACCGGGTTGCGATCACTCGAAGGGGTTCGGCGCGGCTGTGCCGAACGGATTCGGCTCGTTAGTCGTCGTGGCCGCCGGTTCCGGGATGTTTCGATACGGGGTGATCATGATCGCATGGGGATCGTAACGGAGTTGGCATCTCGCCTGGTCGGCGACGTACTTGAGGAGGACGGTGACTGGGATGTTGCGCAGCTTCATAGTGATGATGGCACTGTCGCGCTGCTCCGCAGTCCCGCTGAAAATCAGATTGGGACTGACCTCCCCACCGGTCAACTCCTCGGTCCGCTGGCGAACGTAGGTCAAAACATCGCTCAGGGGCACCTCCTGAAAATCAACCGAAGGCAGGATCACGCGGGCGAGCGCCTGCTCCATCCCTTTGTTGGTTGGACCCTGGTTTTGCTTGATGGCCAGCCTGCATTTGTTGGCGTAAACGCGGGCGTAGACATAGGATGGCTGGTACTGCAGAACCAAATTGAACTTTTCCAGCGCCTCCTCGAATTTGCCCGCGTTATAAAGCGCGACGCCCTCGCGGTGAACCGATTGGACCGTGCGTTGCTGACCGGCGGTGGGGCTTGGCAGCGTGGTAAAAAGAAGCAGGGCGAGAATACCGGAAAGGAACTTCATCGACGTCATCGGGAAGGAGAAGGGTTGAGAAAGGGAACGGGAGATTCGGGGGCGGAGACCGGGCGGATCGACCGGCACCTATCGAGGGTACCAAGCCGCCACCACCGTGTAAACCAAAATGCGCAGAATCGGATGCCTGCGCCCAAAATCCTGCCTTGGTGTCGCGCCCACTGGACGGTCTCGCCCGGGATGCTATACTTTTCTCACCCTTGATTCCCAGAACCCGCACAACCACTCACGCATGATCCGCCTCGTCCCGATACCGCACCGGCCCCACCTCCGTTTTTCCCTGCTTTGCCTCTTTCTTTTTTCCGGCCCGGTTTTTTCCCAGACAGACCAGCCGACTTACGTCGATCCCACCGCCGCCGCCTCGGGAATGACGACGGGCTTGGAGAATGGAGCCACCGCCGAAACGATCAACATGATGCAGATCCGCGCGGCCGCCCAGGAAGCGGAGCGTGCTGCGGCGGCCGCGGCTATGGCGCGGTCTGCCGAAGAGGCCATCGAGGAGCAGAACCTGAATTCCGCCCTGGCCCGGGCACGGGAGACACGTCGCCTCAAGCGCGAGGCGGCGGAGCGCCTCAAGTGGCAGCAAGCCACCGCCCAGAACGCTTACCAGCCGGTCAGCCAGGGTGAAATGGCGAGTTGGAAGGACGAAGACGGCAACGTGAAGGTCGGCAGTGGACTGCCTCCCGAATTCGTCATGGCAGTCCAGGATCAGGAGGCTGCGGAAGCCGCGACGCGCGCGGAAGAGGAGGGCGAAGAGCGTCGCTTCGCCCCCTTCAAGGCTGGCCAGAAAATCGTCGAACGGGCTGGCCGCGCCCTCGGTGCCGAGGAAGGGCCCCGCGATCCGGGCCTGCGCGGACCACAGCCCCTCCCCCCTCCGGAGGAAGAGGAAAGGCGAGGGTTCCGCATTCCCAAGCTCAAGGCTCCCGACCTGGGCAATCTCCCTTTCCCCAAATTCGGCAAACGCGACGACGTATCGACGGGGGTTCCCCAGTTTGCTGACACCGCGCCGACGACCGCCTCCGCGGCTCAGTCGGTCGCAACGACCGGTGCCACTACCAGCGCGGTCGCCGCCGAGGCGGCGGCCAACCCGGTGCCTACCAATGACGCGGCCCGTTCCATCGGGGCCCGCTCGGGTAATGCCCTCCTCGGAGAAAACTCCTTTTCGGCTGCCGATCCGCCATCGTCAGCGGAGGAACGCTCCGGGCTATTCTCCCGGGCCCGAAATTCCTCCGGGCTCTTTGGATTCGGCCGCAAGAAATCGGACACCCTCACTGCAGCCCCGTCCCGATCCTCGAACTCGATCGACACCGGGCTATTCCCGGCAGGTCCGGTCACGGCGACGACAGAAGGCTCCTCCGTTCCCCGGGACTCCACCCCGGTGGTCCCGGTGTCGATTGAGCCAGCATCGACGAGCCCCGTCTCGTCGGCCCCGGCCGCCCCTGCGTCCTCACCGAATCAGGTGGTCTCGACGCTTTCGGCGGAGGAACCCGAGCGACGCTTCTCCATCCCTAAGCCGAACCTCCAGATCCCGAAACCCAGCATCGGAAGAGCGGAACCTGGGGCCCCGTCGGGAGAGAGCGCCGTCAACCGGAACGGCAACCGCTTCTACGTGGTCGACGCCAGGTCCCAGCTGATGCAGTATGGCGATTCCACCTCGGAGTCGACCATTTCCGCTGTCGCGCCGGGGACGGTGGTGATGATGACGAAGCCCGGCACCGACTGGGCCACGGTTCAACTCGAAGACGGGTCGACGGGCATCATTCAGACGAAAAATCTGCGCGCCGCGAGCAACTCCGAGATTCCCGCGAACTGACCGACGCCAATCCAGTGCCCATGCGACCTCGCTTTCTGCCCCGGGCGATTTTGTCGGCGATGGTGCTGACCATCTCCCCGGGTGAGGAGACGATTGTGGTTGAGGGGGAGAAGCTGACTGATTGTTCTCTTGTTGAGATTTCTGGGGAGGGCCCCATCTATCGGTGTGGCGATCGTGGCATCCATCGCGTCGTGCCATGGGCGGGGCTGAGTCCGGAACAGGAGGCCCTGATCCGGCAACGTCACCGCGAGGCGCTGGTGCAAGCGATCTGCGGCGCCCGCTACGTGGATGGCTCCGTCTTCCATGCCAATAAGGATGGTGTGATCGTGCAGGTGGATCCGGAGGCCCTTGCGGTGGAGATGGTCGAGGGTTACCACCGTGGTGCTCGGGTAATCGGTTCCGGACTCGTGATGATCAGCGATTTGCCCATGGACATCCCTCGGAGCACCGGCGATCCGATTCGCGTGATCGCCTACTTCCGGGGCACCTATGCCTTCGACATGGCGATCGCCAGGACCGACATAGAGCATCTCACGGTGGCCAAGCCCGAATGGTTTCGCTTTCGGGAATGGAAGAATGGGGCAGGGCAGAGTATGAAGGCCCGTTTGCTCGGAATCAGCTCGGGCCGGGTCCTTTTCGAGAGTGAGGACGGCGCTCGTTTTCTCTACGACTTGGCCAGGTTGGACCCGGCGAGCCAGCGCGAGGCGGCGGCGATTCACGAAAAGCTGAAAAAGTTCCCCGTGCCCTGACCGGCGGTTGTGCCGGAGCTTCGGTCGCTTCCTCCCCAAGTGGGATAAGAGGATTAAGGGGACAGGACGATTGTCGCTCAAGGGGACAGGACGATTGTCGCTCACAAGGGGACAGGACGATTGTCGCTCACAAGGGGACAGGACGATTGTGTCACTCAAGGGGACAGGACGATTGTCACTCGTTGGAGGTCTTGCGGCCCTTGCGCTTCTTGTCGAAACGCCGCACCGCCTTGGTGTCGTCGGGATCGATCCCCGCCTCCGCCGCAAGCCTTTTCACATACTCCCAGTAAGCCTCTTCGGTGTTGCGATGCTGGAGCTCACGAAGGCTCGCGTTGGCTTCGATGATCGAGGAGTCGATGCCGAGGTCCCGCCCTTTGAGCAGACCGTGCTCGTAGAGTCCGCCGAGCACGATTTCCAGAGCCCGTTGATAGACTTCCACTCCCAGCCGCGTGCGGATCACCGAGAGCGAAGAGTGATCCGGTGTGCTTTCGCTCAGGTCGTAACCGAGGAAGGCCCGCAACGAGAGGCTGTCCTCGCAGCGGCTCGCAATGGCTCGCTCGCTGGGCAGGTTCTCAAAGAACCCAATCATGAGCATCTTGTGTCGCTCACAAGGGGACAGGACGATTGTGTCACTCAAGGGGACAGGACGATTGTCACTCGTTGGAGGTCTTGCGGCCCTTGCGCTTCTTGTCGAAACGCCGCACCGCCTTGG
>CAZLUZ010000045.1:0-28244 GCA_964562825.1 uncultured Akkermansia sp. | reverse complement strand
GGAGAGCCGCATCCTCCGGATCGATCCGAAAAACGGCTACGCGGTCACCGACGAACTTCGCTCCGATCTCTTCTTCGACGAAACCGTGGGCGAATTCCGCGGCGGCAAGCTGGTGGCCTACAACCGCTTCGTGCCGGGACCACATCCCGTGACCAGCGAACCGGTGCACTGGCTCACCGTCGCCGGAGTCAAGCGGGGCGACACGCGGGCAGCCTGGCTCCTGATCCGAAATGCCGACGCCACCTACGAGCCGGTCCGGGTCTTCGATCCCGCGCTTGCGCCGCATCCTTTTCTCGTTTCCACCCTCACTCTGGCATTCGCGCCCTGGGATGAGCAGGGATTCTACACGGGCGGTTTCGACGGAGCCGCGAACGATCGAAAGAATCACAACACCGCGTGGATCTTTCGAGGGTCAATCTCCCAACCATAACCGCCAACCGCGCCCTCATGAAAGCTCCCATTTCCTTCTTCGTCACTGCTCTCTACACCTGTTTCGCTGCCGCTCCCTCCATCGCTCAGGATGCCTCGGCCGAGATCCGCCCTTTCACCATCGAGATTGGGGAAGACGTCCTCGCCGATCTCGACCAACGCCTCGCCCGGACCCGCTGGCCAGACCAGGTGGAGCACAGCGGCTGGGCCTACGGCCCGGATGTCGCATGGATGCGGCAGCTGGTGGACTACTGGCGGGATAGCTACGACTGGCGGGCCGAGGAGAAACGACTCAACGCCCTGCCGCAGTTCACCACCGAAATCGACCGGCTCGACCTTCACTTTGTTCACGTGCGATCGCCCCACGAAGACGCCACCCCGCTGCTGCTCGTCCACGGCTGGCCGGGGTCGTTTGTCGAATTCACCGAGATCATTCCGCTGCTGACCGTGCCGGAGCAACACGGCGGCGCGGCGGCGGTCGCGTTCCATCTCGTGATCCCATCGCTGCCCGGCTTCGGGTTCTCGGAGAAACCAGCAGAACCGGGCTGGAACTCCGTCCGCATGGCCGAGGTTCTCGCCAAACTGATGGCTCGCCTGGGCTACGAGCGGTACGGTGCCCAGGGCGGAGATTGGGGCGGCGGGATCGTGCGCTGGATCGCGGCAAACGACGGCGCGCATTGCATCGGGGCGCATAGCAATTTCCCCCCGGCTCGCGCTCCCGCCGAAGATCCCCTGCGCGGCGTCACCGAAGAGGAGCGGAAGCTTTTCCAGGCCCGCCGCGCCGAACTGGCCGACCACAAGGCCTACGCCACCATCCAGGGGACCCGACCGCTCGCACTGGGATTTGGGCTGAATGATTCTCCCGCCGGCCTGGCGGCCTGGATTCTCGACAAGTTCTGGGCTTGGAGCGATCACCGCGGCAATCTGGAGAACAGTTTCACCAGGGAGGAACTGCTGACCAATGTGATGATCTATTGGGTTACCGAAACGATGCCCTCGGCGGTGCGCATCTACTACGAGACCGGTCGCGACAGCCCCCGTCCTTCGGCGATGACCGATTTCGCCATCACCGGTCCTCCGGCTCCGATGGGCTTTGCTCTGTTCCCGAAGGAAATCAACGTCCCCCCGAAGGCCTGGGTGAAACGGCAGTTCGGCGAGGCCATGATCCATTGGACCATGATGCCCCGCGGTGGCCACTTCGCCGCCATGGAAGAGCCGGAACTCCTGGCTAGCGATATTCGGGCATTTTTCGGGAAACTAGGGGAACGCTGAGCGAGAAGCTTCTCCGACCGTAGGCGCGGGGAGAGACTTCCCTTCTCCTTCCCTGAATCCTCGTCAAGCCATCGCCCGAGACCAACCGCGGACGGGGCTGGGCGGCGCTGTTCGAGGACCGAACCAGGCAAAGCTGAGCGGAACGCGACAAATCCTGATTCGCCCTCCCCCTCCTTCTCCCGACCGTTTATCGTGAATCCCTCACAAAAAGAGCACCGTGATTGCCCTTCGTGGCCGCCCAGAGGTGGGCCCCATGCCAGTGCATCACCGTTTTGGGAGACTCGGCGTCGCGATGGCCTGGTGCGGCACAATTGACGCAGGACTCTCGCACACGTATTATGTGTCATGGCCAACCTTACCTTGTCGTTGGAGGATGAACTCCTTCAGAAAGGGAGAGAATATGCGGCATCCCGGGGCACGAGCCTCAATGCCCTGGTCCGGGAGTTTATCAGCGATCTCACCGGCCCTTCCATCACCGAAGTCTCGGACATCATGAGTCGGCTACGGAGCACCCCGGGTGATTCGGGAGGGACGAAAGTCCGTCGCGAATCCCTTTATCAAAGATGACCAGGTGCTTCCTCGACTCCAATGTTCTTGTCTATGCAATCGACCAGAGTGTTCCCGACAAACGGGAATTGGCTCTGGACCTGATCGAACAACATCTCCTCAACCGATCCGGGGTTCTTTCGACTCAGGTCTTGCAGGAATTCTTCGTTGCATCGACCCGCAAACTTGGTGTCGATCCCGTGGATGCCAAAAACCTGGTCCGTGACTTTCAGACCCTACATGTCATTCAAGTCACTCCATTCCTCATTGATGCCGCGATTGACCGATCGATCCTCAGCCAGCTTTCATTTTGGGATTCCCTGATCGTCGAATCTGCCCTGCTCGCAAAATGTTCCACTCTTCTTTCTGAAGACTTGGGCGACGGCCAGAGGTTTGACTCCTGCCAAGTGAGCAACCCTTTTGCATGACGAAGCACCAAAATAAACCAGGGGAGCGCTGAGCGAGAAGCTTCTCGGGCCGTAGGCGCGGAGAAAGAAAGAGGTCGGCCGGGCTACGGTGTTTGAGTGATTGGTGCCGGGAGGCGACCCAGCTTTCACCCTGAGAACAGCAAGCAACTTTCCTGTCCGATTCGGGTTAGATCGACGCGGAAGAAGAATCCCGACATCCCCCTCCAGCTACCATGAAAAAATCACAGTCTCGACTTACCGGAGCCGGCCTCATCGCCGGAGCGCTCATCCTGCTGGTGTGTTTACCCGCACCCGCTCAGCAGAAGAATCGCGTCGGCGAGCGATTTCGCGAGCTCGATGCCAACGGTGACGGCAGACTGGACCGCACCGAGGCCGGCAACCTCCCCTTCTTTTCCGCCTCCGACCGTGACGGCGATGGCTTCGTGACCTTCCGGGAGCTGGTCGATCGCCTCCGGACGCAACAGCGAGAGCGGGGAGATGATGCGAAAGGTCCCGGGGGGCGCATCCTTCCCGCGACGGCGCCTCTCGCGGCGCGGGCCGCCAGTGCCGCGACCTACTCGGAGACTCACGGAGGCACCGCAGTGGTGGTGCTGCAGGAGGGCGAATTCGTCTTCGAGCGCTATGCAGGGGAGGCAGATGCCGAAACGACCCATCATCTTCACAGCGGCACCAAGGGATTCTGGGGGCCGGTGGTGGCGGCGATGATCCAGGACGGACTGATCTCATCCCTCGACGAACTCGCCGCCGATACCTTGACGGAGTGGCGGGATCATCAGAGGAAGCAAACGATCACCCTGCGACAGCTGCTCCAGCTCAATGCAGGGCTGGCGCAGGACCTCGTCCACCTGCAGGGTCACGACCGCCCCACCCTCGCCGACGACCTCTACGAACACGCCGTGGGGCTGGCTTGCTGGTTTGGACCGGGAGAACGCTTCGCCTACGGACCGAGCTGCTACTACGCCCTAGGCGCCGTCCTCGAACGCAAACTGGCCGAACGCGAACAAACTCCGCTCGACTACCTGAGGGAGCGCATCCTCGATCCGATCGGGGTGGTGCACGGGAAATGGGTCCACGACAAATCCGGCAACCCGCACATTCCCAATGGCGCCTGGCTGACCGCCCGCGACTGGGCAAGATACGGGCAATTCCTTCTCCAGGAAGGAACCTGGAAAGGCGAAGCCATTGTGCCCGCTGCGCTGATGCGGGAACTGCGCGAGCCCAGCGAATCGAACCCCGGTCACGGGCTGGCGCTCTGGCTCAACCAGCCCGGGGGATTCCCTCCCGCCCGCCAGCGCGTCGATCCCGATCCCGGCGCGGCGGGCGGCTTTCTCTACCCGGAAGGCGAACCGGATCTCTATGCCGCTCTGGGGGCGGGAAAGAACCGACTCTACATCATTCCCTCGCGAAACCTCGTCGTGGCGCGCCAGACACCCGGTGATACGACAGACTTCGAGGACGCCGAATTTCTCCGGCGCCTCCTCGGGAAACCGGCCCCCGCGACGGCACAGTTCGCCCCCCGGGTTCTCTGGACCACGCCGCAGATGCGCGCGCCGCGGGTGAGCTATCACACCTTCGCCAGCGAGACGGCCGGCACCGAGGTGAGCTACCATCTCTATACCCCCTCGGCGCACGAAGCGGAGCCGGAAAGTCGCTTCCCCGTTCTCTACTGGCTGCACGGCGGCGGAGAGGCGGGGTGGACCGGAATTCCTGCCGTGTCGCGTCACTTCGATAAAGAGATCGCATCGGGCGGAGTGCCCCCTCTCTTCATCGTCTTCGTCAACGGTCTGGTCAAAGGCATGTATTGCGACTGGAGCGACGGTTCGGTGCGTCTCGAGACGGTGATCATCGAGGAGCTAATCCCCCATATCGACGCCAACCACCGCACCCTGGCGAACCGGACAGGACGCCTTATCGAGGGTTTCAGCATGGGTGGCTACGGTGCGGGCCGGCTCGGCTTCAAGTATCCCGACCTCTTTGCGGGCGTATCCCTGCTCGGCGCGGGCCCTCTGCAACCGAAACTGGAGCAGGCGCCGCGTGTCGGCATCCGCGGGCGCGACGCCATTCTGGCAACTGTCTTCGGCGGCGACCAGGAGGCCTACTTCGCCCGGAGTCCCTGGCACCTGGCGGAGAAAAATGTCGAGATCTTGCGCAAAGGCCCCCTGATCCGACAGGCGCTCGGCGACCGCGACGAAACCTTCGGATTCAATCGTGATTTCCACGAGCATCTTGTGGGTCTCGGCATCCCTCACCGATGGATCGCCCTGCCCGGTCTCGGTCACGATACGATGGACGTGCTCGCGGCGCTGCGGCAAAGCGATCCGGATTTTTATCGGGCGGCGCTCGATCCATCCTGATCGGAACAGCGCTGAGGTCGCTCCCCCTCTGTCCGGGGTGATCGTCAGAGAGAGTCGGGATCGATGCCCAGCTCCCGCAGCCTCTCGGCGTAAGCTGCCGCTTTAGCTGCCTCGGCCTCCGCGCGTCTCGCCGCTGCTTCCGCGCGTTTCGCCTCGGTCTCCACGCGTTTCACCTCGGTCTCCACGCGTTTCACCTCGGTCTCCACGCGTTCGGCTCCGGTGGCGATCAGCACGCCGGATTCGTCGCACCAGCGCAACCACCGCTCTGCGTGACCTTCATATTCGCCTTCCCAAAGGCGCAGGCCAAGTCCTTCCACGGTTTGGTAGACGTCGGAAGGCGGGCGCTTCTCAAAGGAGCCACTGACGAGAACGAAAGCCTGCAATGTCTCTCCGGAGAGTTGCTCGTCGGGATCGAAGACAAGGTAATGATCGACCTTCAACTTGGCGTAGCGCTCCTTTTTGGTGTCCAATTCGCCTCCCCGCTTGTTGGAGACAATCTCGACGACGACATCCGGCGGTTTTCCGTGGTCCCAGAAGAAGTAGCACTTGCTGCCGAATTCCTTGGCCTGATCCGGCCCGGTGTCGAGGGAGAGGAGCACATCGGGAACGACGGCTTGGGCGTTGAGCGCCTCATACATGCCGATGTTGGCGGCTACCCAGAATCGGCGTCCCGGCTTCCACGAAACATAGAGCGGTTCGGTCAGGAGCCGCATCTGCTTCTCGCTGAAAAGATTGTCCACGGGCTCGTCGGTTTCGGTGATCAGATGAGAGGTGTCCGGAATCGGCGGTCGGTAGCTTTCCCAGAAAGAAGGGGAATCGGTGTCCTCGACGGTTTGTTTCGGGTCCATGGTTCACTCGGCTTCGGGGGTGAAAATCAAATACTGTCCTGCCATCGCCCGCCGCTCCCCATCCCGGGGAGGTGCCTCACCCCGATTCTACCCCAAAAACGGGGCCGGGGGAAGGGCTGTCGTTCTCGAGTTCTCGAAGCGGGCGATACGAGCGGAATCGCCACATTGGGAAGGGTGAGCGTCCTACCGGTACTTCTTCGGATCATACCCCGCCTCGACGCGCTTGGCCTCGAGGAGGCGACGCATCGCGGCGAGACGCTCCGCGTGCTCCGGATCGCCCGCCAGGTTGTTGAACTCGCCGGGATCGTTGACCCGATCATAGAGCTCCGCCCCTTTCTGCCCGAACCCCCAGTGAATGTAGCGCCACTCCTGAGTGCGGATTGATTCGCCGCCGCTCCTGCTGATGGTGAAAACGAATTCCCGATCCCATCGCCCCGTATCCGGGTTCTCGAGGAGGGGCACCAGGCTTCGGCCCTGCAGGTTCTCCGGCGGGGTCAAACCAGCCAGTTCGGCTATGGTGGGGTAGACGTCGACCAACTCGGTGAGGTGCCGGGTCGCCTGGCCCGCCGTGTCCCTCATCCCGGGCGCGCTCAGAATAAAAGGCACCCGGGTCGATTCCTCGAAGAGATGCTGCTTCTGGAATTTGTGGTGCTCCCCGAGGAGATAACCGTGGTCGCTGGTGAAGAGGACGATGGTCTTCTCCCGCAGCCCGAGTCGGTCCAGCGCGTCGAGCACCCGGCCCACCTGGGCGTCCATGTAGGAAATGCTGGCATAATAGGCCTCGAGGAGGCCTTTGTGCAATTCGGGGGTGACGCCGTAGCGGCTGTTCGCCTTGTATTCCCGAATGACCTTCGGCACATCGTCGAGATCGTCCTCGGGGACGACCGGGGCGATCATGGCGTCGCGGTCGTAGAGGTCGAAGTATTTCGCGGGAGCCACCAGTGGCACGTGGGGGCGAACGAAGCCGCACCCGAGAAAGAAGGGCCGGTCGCGGTTCCGCTCGAGGAAGGCGATAGCCGCCTCCGCCGCCATGCCGTCGGCGTGTTCGAGGTCACCCGTGCTCGCCTCGACCCCGGTGAAAGTCTGGGATGAGGTATCTCGCGGTGACCACTCCGTCCGAACCCCCGGGGCGTTTTGCTCGGGGGCCTGGATGTTCACCGTCTCGTCCCAGGAGAGCGGATCGTCGTGTTCGGCGGTGCCGGCGAGGATCTCGGGGGGGATGCCCATGTGGTAGATCTTGCTGACCCGACCGACGTGGTAACCGTTCTGCCGGAAGAGCTGAGACAGGGTCACCACATCGGGAAGGTTCTCCCGCAGATTCCCGCGATTTCCCAGCATCCCGTTGGTGTAAGGATAGAGACCGGTCATCATCGAGGCGCGCGAGGCGCCGCACACCGGATACTGGCAATGCATGTTCTCGAAGCGGACCCCCCGGGCGGCCAGTTCGTCGAGGTTTGGCGTTTGGCACTGGGGGTGACCGAAACCGCTCAGGGCGGTGTTGAGGTCATCCGACATGAGGAGGAGCACGTTGGGCTTGGTTTCTTCCCCCACGCAGAGGACGCATAGGTGAGCGAGGAAAGCCAGCAGGAGGACACGGAGACGAATCATCGGGGGTGAGGATGGCAGAAGAGTCCGGTGCGATCAAGATCCGAGGTTACCTTCGGTCGCGGAAGAGCCATGCGCAGAAAAACGGCTCGCCCTGTCTCGCGGCTCCGCTACCGTGAACCCATGAATACCGAATGGACCGACAGGATCGTGATCGTCACCGGCGGCGGCGGCGGCATGGGCAGGGATGCGGCGCGACGTTTCGCGGAAGCGGGTGCGACCACCTTCGTGCTGGGCCGCACCCGGGATTCCCTGGAGAAAACGGCCGAGCTTTCGGACAGGATCGTTCCCCTGGTCTGCGATGTGGCCGACCCGTCCAGCGTCGCCGACGCCATGAAGACCGTGCTCGCCTTGGGTTCCCCCTTCGCGCTCATCCACACCGCGGGAATCAACACGCCGGATCGATTCGTGACCCACGAGGACGAGACCAAAATCGCGGGCGGGGAAACCTGGAGGAAGATGCTCGACATCAACGTGCTCGGCGTGGTCCACATGATGCAGGCGGTGACGAAACCCATGGCGGAGGCTGGCGGAGGCCGTCTGGTGGTGGTGACCTCCACCGCGGCGCACGGCTTCGACTCTTTCGCCGGGGTTCCCTACACGGCGAGCAAATGGGCGGTGCACGGACTCCTGTTCACGGCCCGCATGCAACTTTCCGGCCAGGGCATCGTTGTCTCGGAGTATGCCCCTGGCGAGGCCAATACCCCTCTTGTGGCGAACCGGCCGGTCCAGCCGCAGCCGGAGCACCGGCAGGCGATGATCCAGCCCGAAGACTGCGGCGAGGCCCTCTTCCACATCGCCTCGCAGCCCCACAGCGTCGCCATGATTCATCTGCCTGTCTACCAGCCCTTCGGCGGGATGCCCCCGGAGATCGCGCTGCCCTGGCTGGAGGGGTTCAGACTTTAGGCTTTAGGCGGGAGGCTTTAGGCTTTAGGCTTTAGGCTTTAGGGGACCTCGAAAAACTGTCGAAAAACTAGTTAATCATGCTTAAATAGTTGCATGGCCAAAAAGAGGAAAAGGCGACAGGAAATCGGCGGACTTTTTGTTCATTAATCCTTCGTGAGTTTCCTCTTCCAAAAAACCCGGGCGATAGGAAAGGCCAATCTGTTCGGATTCTGAAGATCGAGCACCTAAAGCCTCCAACCTAAAGCCTCCAACCTAAAGCCTAAAGCCTAAAGCTCACAACCTCGGCTGGGTCAGGTCCCGCGCCACCTTGCCCGTGGCTCCCTCGTCGACCAGTTCGCGGAGATGCTCCCTCTCGCGCAGGCCCGCGGCCATGCGGTTGAAATCCCGAGCCAACTCCCCGAACTCATCCGCCCGACAGGTCTCGACGCGAACATCGTAGTCCCCCTCGCGGATCCGGTTGGCCGCCTCGCGCAACTCCCGCACGGGTTGAACCACCAGGAGCCGAAAGGTGAATACCCCCGCCAGGACCACCCCGAGGGACACCAGGGCCACGATCGAAGTGAAGAGGATGGCGCTGCCCTTGCCCACGTCCTCCTTGTAGAGAGCAAAGGTGCCGGGATCGAAGGAGATCACCGATAGGACCAGCAAAAGCAGCGCCAGGATGGGACAGACCGACGAGGAAACGATCCAGAACACCCCCCGGGTCTCCAGCCCAAGCAGCCCGCGGTCTCCCACCACCGCGGCAGGACTCTCGTTCCGCGAAAAGTAGTGCCGGTAGAGAAGTCGCTGGGTCAGAATGTCGGTGAGAAGGAATCCCATCAAGATAGAGATCCCCGACTTCACCAGGATAGACACCGGCAGCAGGATCATGGCGCTGGCAGGCAACACGAAGTCCGCCGGCATCTGGAGAAAAATCCCGGGGATCGATCCGAACCAACCCAGCGCGCAGAGACCGGCTCCCCACCAGGGAATGTTCACGAGGTAGCGCCGGGTTTCCTCCTGCCGCGGGTCCCGTCGCACCAGGCCGAAAACGATCCAGGCCCAGGCCGCGGGCAGCACGAAATAGGACACCAGATTGCATCGGGTGATGATCGCGTCGAAAACCTCGCGCTGCCCCTCCTTCGCCTGCTCCAGGATCCAGCCGATATGAGAGCGATTGAAGTAGATATCGAAAAGCGAGACGATTCCGGAAACGACAAAGAGCGAGAGGTAGATAATGGCGAGCCGGCGCAAGAGCGCTCCCCGCTCGATCGCGTCCTGCCCTGTCCTGCCGTCGGGCGCATGGAAGGCGATGGCGTCGAGCGCGTCTTTCACCTCCTCCATGGACTGGAAGCGATCCTCTGGTTTTCGCCGGAGACAGGTTTCCACGATCTCGTCGAAACGCCCGTCCAGGTCAGGTCTGATCGCCGAGACCGGTTCCCAGGCGCCTGCGGGAAGTTCCCCGGTGAGCAACTGGTAGAGCAGCACGCCGAAGCTGTAGATATCCGATCGCTCGTCGGACTCGCCGTTGACGATCTCCGGGGCGAAATAGCCCGGGGTCCCGAATCCGACCTGGGTGTTGAAGCGATCGCTCCCCATCACCTTGACCAGCCCGAAGTCGGTGACCTTGGCCATACCGTTGCGGTCGATGAGGATGTTGCCCGGCTTGATGTCGCGGTGCACCATGCCTCTCCCGTGGGAATAGGCGAGGGCCCGGCAGATCTGGCGGGCGATGATGAGAACGTTGTCCTCCTCCAGCCTCGCCTGCTTGAGCAGCCCCTCGATGCTCTCGCCGTCGACATACTCCATCACGATGTAGTGGTAGCCATCGTCGGTCTGACCGAAATCGTGGACGCCCACGATATGCTGGTGGACGAGGCTGGCCATGGCCCTGGCCTCCACTTCGAAGCGCTCGCTCACGGGAAATCCGGCCTCCTCCAGCATGGCGATGATGTGCGGGGTGAGGACCTTGATGGCGACGTGCCGGTCGAGCGGGATGTGCCGCGCCTTGTAGACGGCTCCCATGCCTCCCCGGGCAATCAGGCCGAGAAACTCGTAGTTCTTCCCGAGATGTCTCCCGAGACTACGCAATTCCTCCTGTCCGTCATCCGCGGCCATCAATCGAGGAGGGAGAGGAGGTAGCGGGTGGCCCGGGCGCGGGGGAGCGCCTGCACCTCATCGACATGCTGGAGCAGCCAATCCCGGCCCGCTTTCTCCGAGAGCGGCATCGGCTCGCCCCCGGGTCGAAGCTTGCCGTAGAGGTCGTAGTCCGGTCGCGGGATCTCGATCGCCACCCGGACTCCCGGCCTGGCGCTGTCGATCTCGATGGAAAAGGTCTCCTCGGGTTTCAACTCCTCCCTCATGATCCGGCAGCACTCGAGGAGAGCGACATTCAGCTTTCCCAGTTCCACCGAGGAAAAACCCACGAGGGCGCCGACCGAGCCCAGCAGGTGGGTGAGATGGGGAAATAGGCCATCCTCGGGATGGACTTCGAGTCTGACCGGTTCGATCCGCGCAAATCGTTCGGGCGAGGATTCCGATTCCAGGGGAGCTTGCTCGTCGGTCTGTCTGCCGGAGCCGGGCCGTAGAAACACCACGGTCTTCTCGATGCCGGAACCGGGTGAGAGAAGCTGCGTCGGGGGCGTGGTGGAGGCGGATTCTTCCTCGGCCGATTCCCCGGCCTTCCGGGCGATCCCTACCGATTGAAACAGACGGGCCACCTCGGCACCGAGACCTCCGAACTTGCTCCTGCCGGCCCCGGAAGGACTCGGCCCGCCACTTCGTCCGGGAGACACAAAATCGGAAAGCGCCTCCTCCCGGCTGTCCCAGACACTGACCTCACCATCGAAACCGACGGAACGGAAGAGCCGCCCCACATCGGCCCGCAGGCCACAAAATTTGACGTCGCCCCCCTGCTCCCGGGCCAGGGTGGCGATGCGCCGAAAGGCCTTGAACCCGGAACCGGTAACAAATTCCACCCCCGAGAGATCGCAAACCAGATGGAAGGAGCCGATGCGGATCAGCGAGTTCAACTCCTCCTCCACCCGATCCACCGTGTAGGCATCGATCCGCCCCTCGATGGCGGCGCAGGTCACCGGCGGTTCCCCGGACAGGGCATGGACATCGATTTTCATCGGCGTGGGCTGAGGTTAGAAAAGAGCACGTCGCCGGTGCTCCGCCTTCGAAATTCAAACAGAATCCCCGGACCTCAAAGCATTTTTCTCTCCTCCCCCTCCCAGCCACGTCGAAATCCCCAGAGAAATCAATCCGCTCAAATCGGACAGATCCTCGAGCAGGGTATAGACCGCCGGAATGAAGATGAGGGTCAGGAGGGTGGAAAAAGACAGGCCCCACACCACGACCAGAGCCAGGGGTCGGTAGAGTTCTGCCCCGGTGCCGACCCCGAGAGCCAGGGGCAACATGCCCAGCACGGTGGTGAGGGTGGTCATCAGGATGGGACGAAGCCGGGTCAGCCCGGCGGTCACGATGGCCTCGTTGCGCGGCAGTCCCCGCGCCCGGAGCAGATTGGTGTAGTCGACCAGAATGATCGCGTTGTTGACCACGATGCCGGCGAGCATGATGACGCCGATCATGGCAGTCAGGGAGATGAGTTCTCCGCCCAGTTTCAGTCCCACCACCGCTCCGACGAGTGAGAGCGGGACCGAGAACATGATGGTGAGGGGATGGATCAGGCTCTCGAACTGGCTCGCCATAATCATGTACACGAGGACCACGGCGACGAGGAAGGCGTAGAGGAGGAACCCGAGCGACCGGTCCATCTCCTCCGAGGCTCCGCCCAGCATGACGCGGTAGCCCTCGCCGCGGTAGGGAGCCATCGCCTCCTCCACGGGCTCCTGCAGCCTCGCCACGGCGTCTCCGAGGGCGATCCGATCACGATCGATGAAGATGGGGACGGTGACCACCCTCTCCCTCTCCTCCCGCTCGATATCCCGGGGCCCGGTCCGGGACTCCAGGGTCGCCACCTCGGCCAGTTTCCAGACCGGGCCACCGGCCGGGGAGAAGATGTCAAGATCGAGGAGGTCTTCCTGGCTGGTGATCTCTGCCGCCGAGGCGAGGGTGATGTCGTAGGTCGCGTTGCGCACCTCGATATCGGTCGCCCGGATGCCGTCGATGGCCGCCTCGACCTGGTCCGCGATATCGGCGAGGCTCAGACCACGGTCGGCCGCGGCCTCGCGACGAATGCGCAGGATTCGTTCCGGAATGCCCCCGGGCACCCGTCCGATGCGCGAGACACCGTAGGCCGACCGATTCGCGGCGATCGTCCCCCGCAGGCCGCCCTCGCCATCCTCACCGGTGAGAATCTGCCCGATCCCCTCCAGATCGGGGCCGCTGACCTTGAGCAGAATGTCGCCCCGGTTGGTCCCGAGCAGGCTCTGCATCGGGTTCAGACTCTCCAGGCGGTGATCGAGGAAGACATCCCTCAGCCGGGGATCGGTTTCCAGGGCATCCAGAACCGGAGCCAGTTCCCCGAGGGGACGGATCTTGCCCGCGATGACCTCCTCCCGATCGAAACTCGCGATGAAGCTCACTTCCCGAGGCGACACCGAGACACCGTAGGAGGCGAGAGGTTCGATGCTGGCGAAGCTATTCTCCAGAATCCGGGCGCCCCGGTCCACCGCGTCGAGGGTCTGTCCGGCCCGAGAGCGGAGCGTCAGTTCGTAGCTCTCGACCCGGGTCTCGGGGAAAAACTCCGCGGGGGGCAGCATCCGAATACTGGCGGCGAAGGCTCCGGCCATGAGGAGGACGAGGAGAACCCGGGCCGTCACCGACCGGATCATCGTCGAAAGGAGCTTTCGGTAGGCAGCCGATCCCGCGACGGCCGCCCGGGTCAGCGGCCAGAGGATCCAGCCGATGACGAGGTTGAGCCATTCGACCAGCTCTAGCTTTGCCCCCATGACCTTGTAGGTCAGCATGGGGATCAGGGTGAAGGCCACCACCATGGAGAAAACGAGGGTGTAGGTGATGACCCAGGAGAGGTCGCGGAAGATCTGGCCGGCGATTCCGGGGACGAAGACCACGGGGAGAAACACCGCCACCGTCGTCAAGGTGCTGGCCCAGACGGCGGGACCGATCTCCGCGATGGCCTCGGTGACCGCCTTCTTGACGCGGCGTTCACGACCCAATTTCTGGAAGATCGCCTCGGTGACCACGATGGCGTTGTCCACCACCATGCCGACGGCGAGGGTCAGCCCCGCCATGGAGAAGATGTTGATGCTGATGCCGCCGGCGTAAAAAAGGGAAAAGGTGGCGATGACCGACACCGGCATCGCCAGGACGACGATCACCGTGGACTGGACGCGGCCGAGGAAGACGAGGAGGATGACGCTGGCGAGCGCCAGGCCGGTGATCCCATTGGACCGGACCATGTCGAGGGATTCCCGGATGAAGACCGATTCGTCGTAGGCGATGGTAATCTGGAGGGGGGGCGGGCCGTCGGAGCCGGTCCTGCGGGCAAGACCGGCGAGCATTTCCTCCCTGACCTCGCGAGCGGCGGCGCAGATCTCCACCGAGTTTCCCCCGCTTTTCTTGAAGATCGAAACCTCCACGGCCGGTTTCGCCGTCGTCGCGGCGCCGGTCTTGAGCCGGGCCAGACTTTCCGGCGCCCTGGCCACCAATCCGGGCACCACCTCCGCCACCTCCCCCAGTCTGCGCACCTCCTCGCCCGGCCGGCTGACGATGAGCCGGGAAAGCGTCTCCGGCGACACCGATCCCACCGTTCGGATGAGAAAGCGGTTCTCCCCCTCGAGAAGCCGGCCCGCTCGTTGCGAGAGATTCTCCCGCTCCAGGGCATCGCGCACATCGAGAATGGAGAGCCCCACCGCGCGCAGTCTCTCCGGCACGACGCGCACCCTCACCTCGTATTCCCTGCCCCCCTTGACCCGCACCGAGGCGACTCCGTTGATCCGTTCCAGTCTCGGCTTGATGAGGCCCTCGACGACCTGACGCAGATCTCCGGGCGAATCCGTGTCCGGCGAATCGGGATGGGGAGCCACATTCAGGATGATGACCGCCCCGGAGGAGGCGGATCCGCGAAGAACCACCGGATCGTCCGCATCGTCGGGCAGATCCCCGCCGACCTCGTCCAGCTTGGCGCGGACGTCCATGGCGGCGAGATCCATGTCCGTTCCCCAGCGAAAGGTCACCGCGATGCGGCTGCGCTCGTCGCCCGACAGCGACGACATGGCGGCGACTCCCTTCACCGTGCCGAGTTTTTCCTCGATCCTCCGGGTGACACTCTGCTCCACCTCGATGCTGGCGGCCCCTTCGTAGCGTGTCTCGATGACCAATTGCGGCTGTCCCACCTCCGGAAACAGATCCCGGGGCAATTGCCGGTAGGCGGCCCCTCCGAAAAGAATCATCAACAGCGTCAACATGAGGACGCTGACCGGACGGTTCACGGGAAAATCCTTCATCTCCTGCGCATCGTCCCGTTAAAAGAAATCGTCCACCGGTGACACGATGCATCGCGTGGCCGGTTCCCGATCCATGCGCCTGGTCACATCCTGGAACCGGCGCACCGCCGCCACGATCCGACCGGCGGCCTCCTCGTCGACGATGACGACGATGACGTGGTTGATTCCGGGTCCGACGGCGTTGCCCAGCTTCTCCCCCGAGACGCCCTTTCCCATGACCCCGTGGTATCTCGTGTAGGAATCGACCCTCGCCTGGCGAAGGATCATGAGAATCTCGTTCTCGTTGGATTCCTCGAAGATGATTTCCACCCGCTTCATCGTCCCCCTCCCTGGATCCGCTCCCGCATCATGGCAAACCGAAACTGCAAGGTCCCCCAGAACTCGGAGAAATCGTCGAGGAGCGAGTAGAGCAGGGGAAGGGCGATGAGGGTGAGCGGTGTCGAGACGAGCAGTCCGCCCACCACCACGGCGGCGACCCCCCGATAGAGCTCGGTCCCCTCGCCCACGCCGAAGACGAGGGGGAACATGCCGATGACCGAAGTCAGGCTGGTGATGAGGATGCTGCGCAACTTGCGAACCGCTCCCCCGATGATCGCCTCATTTCGTGGCACGCCCCGTTTTCGCAGAATATTGACATACTCGACCAGAAGGATCCCGCTGTTGACCACGATCCCGCAGAGAATGACGGCCCCGACGAAGGCTCCCAGGCTGAAAATCTCCCCCGTGGCCCGGAGCATGAGGACGGCCCCGGCAGCCGCCAGCGGAACCGTGATCATGATGGCGAGCGGATCGAGAAACTTCTCGAACTGACTGCTCATGATCATGTAGATCAGCCCCACCGATATGAGGAAGGCGACGAAGGCATCGCGAAAGGAATCCCGGGTGTCCCGGGCCTCACCTTTGACCTGATAGGCGAAGCGATCGGCGAAGCCCGGCGCCGCGAGGAGGGCGCGTTCGATCTGGCCCGCGACATCGCCGATCGATTTCCCCGAGACATCGTAGGGAGCGTGGTGGCTCTCCAGATTGACGGCCGGGGTGCGGTTGGTCCGTTCCAGGACCACGCCTCCTTCCTCGGGCATATCGCCCACCTGCGCGATATCCCGGAGCCGGTGGAGCCGACCGGTCGAGGGCGAGCGCACCTGGAGGGATTCGATGGCTTCCCGGGAAAAGGTCTCCCCGCCTCCGCCGGCGCCGTCGTCCAGCATCACGGTGACATCGACCTCTCCCCCCTCCTCCCAGACGGTGGCCGCCTCGACCCCGTAGACCGAGGCCCGCACCGTGTCGGAGACGAGGCGGGTCGACAGTCCCCTCTCGAGGAGGGATTGCCGACCGTCCCGCGTCGAGATCACGATCTCCCGAGGGGTCTCCCGCCGGTTGACCCGCTGGTAGAGCGCACCCGGAATCTCCTCCAGCTCGGGGAGGAGCCTCTCCCGCACCTCCTCCTGCAGACGGGAGAGTTGCTCCGCCTCGCTGGACTCTGATCCCGCCTCCCGGGGATAGAGCTGAAAGATGATCGGAGCCCGGGTGCCCCCCCGGATTTTGTCGACCAGCGATACGAAGGTGTTGCCGGGCAGATCAGGGATGGTGTCGCAACCTTCCCGGATCTGCTGCATACACCGGGAGAGGGAACGCCATTCCCCTGGGCGGGTCCTGCCGATTCCGGCCGCCTTCCTTCCCGGGTAGAGCCTGACGAAGAGCCTGCCCTCGCCGGGGCGGACGTCGGCGGAAACCGAGCGGACAAAGGCCTTGTAGGGTTCGGTGAGCAACAGGGCTTCGACCTGCCGCATCCGGACGTCCACGTAGTCGAGGGTCGCCCCGGGAGGCGCCTCGAACCGGATCCACAACTCGTCGACCTGTCCCCTGGGGAGGAAACCCCGCCCCGGGAGAAAAAACAGGGAGAGGACGGAAATGCCGACCAGTGAAACAATGATGACGAGCTTTATCCCGAGCGAACGGAGGAACACCCGGAGGACCCGCGAGAGGGCCGCCTCGTTCCTCCGATCCCACCTGTCCAGTCCACGCCCGAACTGGCCGAAGAGAGCCGGCAGGCCGCTCCTCCCGCCTCCCTCTCCCCGGGCTGCCGCCGACCTGGGGGTGAGAATGCGAGCACTGATCATGGGAATGAAGAGGATCCCGACCACCATGCTCATGAGAACCGACCAGATGATGGCGTGGGCCAGGCTGCGAAAAATCTCCTGCATCAGGCCGGGGATGAAGAGGATGGGGAGAAAGACCGCCACGCTCGTCATGGTGGAACTGAAGATCCCTCCGGCCACCTCGGAGGCGCCCCGGATGGCTGCCTCCCTGGGGCTCTGTCCCTGGCTCAATTGCTTGTAGATCGACTCGATCAGAACGATGGAACTGTCCAGGGTCAGCCCCACGGACAGGCCCATGCCGCCCAGGGTGAGGATGTTTCGACTGATGTCGAAGGCATCGAGGAAAATGGCCGAAGAGATCAGGCTGACCGGGGTCGCCAGGATCACGATGATGGAGGCCCGCAGATCCCGCAGAAAGAGAAAGAGAAGGATCCCGGCGAGACCGACGCCTTCCACGATCGAACTGACCACGAGTGACTGGGAACTGAGCACATATTCCGAATCGTCCTGTGAGACACGGATGGCGATGCCCCGCTCCGCGAGGGAACCGTCGAGCCGGTCGAGTTCCTCCCGGATCTCTTCGACCACGGTAACGACCGAGGCATCCGCGGCCTTTTTCACCGCCAGCCCGACCGAGGGTGCGCCATCGATGCGGGCGTAACTCTCCGTCCGCCTGGTGGTGCGAATCACCTCGGCGACATCGCCCACCCGGATCGATCGGCCCTCGGGCGAAGTGGCCACAATCAGGTTGGCGAGGTCCGCCACGGAGTTCGCCTTGCCCTCGATCCGCACCGAGGCCGTTTTGCCCCCGTCGACGACGATGCGTCCCCCTTTGCGATTCCTCGACTCCCGCGCGATGCCTTGCACCAGGCCCAGCACGGTCAGGTTGTATCGGGCCAATCTCTCGCGATCTCCGACGACGCGGAATTCCGCATCGGTTCCCCCGATGATCTCGATCTCGCCGACCCCGGCGAGTCGTTCCAGGCGGGGCTTGATTCGCGATTCGGCGACACGACGCAACTCTTCGGCGGAGAGCGCCTCGCCGAGAATATCGAAGCGGAACACGGGAGCGCTGGACGGATCGAATCGCCGGATCAGCGGCCGGGAGGCAGATTCGGGAAGACGAATCGCGTTGATCTGTTCGCGCACCTCGATTTCCGCGGTGCGCACATCGCTGCCCCAGGCGAATTCGAGGAGCAGACGGCTGCCGCCCTCGTAGGACAGGGAATTCATCGAATCCAGGCGGCTCACTCCGTTGAGTGCCTCCTCCAGAGGAAGTGTCACCTCCTCGTGAACCTGCTCGGGCGACACCTGCGGCACCTCCACCGCGACGACGAGGGTCGGAATGGAGATGCCGGGCAGCAGTTCGACCTCCATCCGGCTGAAGGACCAGGCGCCGCCCATGACGAGGGCCAGCATCAGCATGCAGGTCGTGACCGGGCGGTTGACGCTGAAGCGGATGAGGTTCATTCGGGAGACCCGGTCACCTCGCGCGGACTGCGGATCACCACCCTGGCGCCGTCCCGCAGGGCCCGATTCCCCTCCACGACGACGAGGGAATCCCGGGAAAGCACTGGCCCCTCTCCCCGGGGCAGGACCTCGATCATCTCGCGGTCCCGATCCGTCAGCTTCCTCCCCCGGCCGACCGGCAGGAGACGGGCGGTTGAGGTCGCCGGGTCGACCACGAAGAGGTGATAGCCCGTTGGAGAGTTGGAATCCAGGGCCGAGAGAGGAACCAGGATCGCGTCCTTCCGGGTTCCGGTAAGAAAACGCACCGAAACCTGCTGGCCCGGCCGGAACCGTTTCTCCCGGTTGGGAACCGTGACCTCGATCTCGTAGTTCCGGTTGACCGCCGTGGGCGGGATGAAGGTGACTCGTCCCCGGACCGTAGCGTCGGGAGTTCCCGAGAGCCAGACCTCGGCCTCGACACCGTCGCGCAGGGACACGACCTCATCCTCCGAGACGGGAACGACCACCGTGACCTCCCGCTCATACTCGATCAGTTCCATTGAGGAATTGACCGTGGTGACGGTAAATCCGTCCTCCAGGTCGAGGCGGTTGACGATTCCCGGGGCATTGGCGCGGACGGTCAGGTCCTCGATGCGGGATTCCACATCGTCGAGATCGGCCCGCACCTGGACGACGCGTTGCTCCGCCTGGGTCACTGAGCGCTCCGCCTGTTTTTTCTCCTCGGTCCTCAGCTTCACCGCAGCCTCGGCCTCGGCGAGTTTCATCCGGATCTCGTCCCATTCCCCCTGCAGCAGGTTGCCGTCCTCGTAGAGCGGCTCACTGCGCCCGTGGGTGCCCTCGATGATAGCCAGATTCGCCCGGGCGCTCTCCAGCAGGGCGTCGGCTTTGGCCACCTCCGATCCCACCTTCAGCACCTCCTCCTCTGCCTGACTCACCGCGGCGAGCGCCTGTTTGCGGGCGGAGCGCAGTTCTTTGGGAAGCTCGAAGGTGACGAGGGCGTCGTCCGTCGCGACCCGCTGCCGGTTCTCCACGTGGACCTTCGCCACCTTTCTGCCCAGGGGAAAGGGTATGATGTCCCGGCGGGCGAAATGGACGTCCCCGGTCCGCTCCAGGGTGATGGAAATATCCCGAACTATGGGGTTCGCCACCACGACGGGGGCGCCATCGTCTTCCGCGAGACCGACCGCCGGTGCAGAATCCGGGGAAAGCCCGGAGCCAGCGTTCGCTCCTCGATTCGACACCAACAGATAGACCAGTCCCCCCGAGATCAGAGCGGAGATCAGTGCCACCGCCACGGGATGCCCCCGAACCGATCCCCTACTTCCCACCGCCGTCGCCGGAGCTTTTTCCGCGGGCGGATCGGCAAAGGCGAACTCGAAGCGTTGATTGCCGATTCGGACCACATCCCCGGGCCGGAGCACCTCTTTGCGGACCCGTTTCTCGTTGAGAAAGGTGCCGTTCGCCGAACCCAGATCGCGGAGGTAATACCTCAACTCTTCCCGCCCGATTTCGCTGTGGAGCCGGCTCGCCCCGGGATCGTCAACCCGAGCCTGGCAGGTGGGCAGTCGCCCCAGGAGATGGCTCTCTTCCCGGAGGAAGATTCTCGGTTTTCCCGGTGCGGTGAGATCGGTGAGAACCCCCATTTTACCCGGCGGAATCCGTCCCGCAGGCGACTCTTCGGCGGGGTCGGACGCGACCAGAAGGAGGCTGACCTCCCCGATCTCGATGGTGTCGCCCTCGGTCACCTCCACCCTCGTTTTCTGCGGAACCGCCACACCGCTGATGGCACTGCCATTCCCCGTGCCCGCATCCTCGAAGAAAAAGGCTCCGTTTCGCGCGATGAAAAGTCCGTGGCTCCGCGAGGCCCGGGGATCGTCGATGACGATATCGTTCTCGGGGTGCCTTCCGAGTTTCCATGCGCCATCGGATTCCAGAGGAAACTCCGTCGTCGACTCGTCTGACCGTATCACCAGTTTCATCGTGCTTCGGGGCGCGGTCTTGGCGGGTTCAGGGGCACAAGAGCCCTTGTTCCCTCTCCAGGTGAGCCCGGGCCACCTTCACATCATACAGGGCCTTGAGCACTCCGATCCTGGCTTCATCGGCATCGCTCTCCACCTTGGCCACGTCGGCGCGGGTGGCATTTCGGATCGACCCCAGTTCTCGTTGCAGGGACAGGTACTCGATGGCCGCGGCCTCTTTTTTGCGAGCCACGGTAGCACCTTTGCGGGCTTCTTCGAGGCGATTCTGGGCCTCCTGGATGCGCAACTGCAAGGAAGCCTCCAGGCTCGCGGCATCGGCGGCCAGTTGAATTCGCCGGGCATTCGCCTCGTGGACCCGGGCTGCTGCCGCGGTTTTCTGGCGTCCCACGGGCACACTGACGTAGGCGCCGATCTCGTAGTTGACTCCGTCGGGCACCAGGTTGGTCGTTCCGGCCCCGGGCGACGCATTCGAGTCCTCGACCCGCCCGCGGACCAGCACCTTGGGGAGGCTCCCGGCCCGGGCGGCCCGTTCCGCCGTCGATGCCGACAACTCCGCGAGACGCACCCGTTTCATTTCCGGGTGCTCCTCCAGGCAGATCTCGGTGGGCTCCGCCGCTGGAGCGAGCGTGAGATGATCGGCGATGAGGAGAGGAGCGTCCCGATCCCGGCCCACCAGGAAGCGGAGTTGGGCCTCCGCGAGAAGATGCCCGTGCCGGGCGCTCATCAACTCCTGCTCCGCCTCGGCCACGGCGGCTTCGATCAGCATCAGCTCGACCTCCCTGGCCTCCCCGGCTCGAACCCTCCCGGCCACGGCACTCCTTTCGCGGAGCCTCGCCTGGAGTGCCGCTTCGCGCCGATCGATCACCTCGCCGAAAAAGACGTGCCGCCAATAGGTCTCGGTGACGCGATAGACCGTCTCCAGTTCCTTCACCTTCGCCCCCCAATGGTCCGAGCGCGCCAGTTGCCGCTCCATCTCCACTTTTCCCCGGTTCGCCCCCCAGTCCAGCACGGGCTGTTCCACCAACAGCCCGACGGCGTCGCGCTGGCTGCGGCCGTCCGCGATCCCGCCGATGCCCGAGGGTGGCTGGGATTGATAGGTTCCGTAGACCGCGACGAGAGGCAGGCCACCGCTCCCCGTGACCTCGCTGCCGGCCAGCTTGAGGATCTCCTCCTGGCGGACCGAGGCCAACTCGGGGTTGTTCTCCAGGGCCTCGCGCACCAACCCGGGCAGAGTATCCCGGACAGGAACGGTCTTCGAAGCAGGCGCCTCGACCGGGGAAACCGGCACCGCGATCCGCCTCCCGGGCAGCTCCGCCGGAGCAGATTCCACGCTCCCGGTTCCCGCCTCCGCTCGCTCAAACAAACGGGCGATGCGGGGAAACAGCCTCCGCACCGGTTCCTCCTGCACGGGGGTCGCCACGATCGCATCCTGTGCCCGAGTTTCCTCCGACGCGAAAACAACCAGAAGAAGGGAAGCCAGAGACGAAGCGAGGATCGCCCTCCTCCCAGGGGCGCGGCCATCTTCGATCTGTTCGGGCGCCGACGCGTTCATGGATCCCCTGCCACCGGGAATCACCCTAGAAAGGGGGAAAGGAAAGTCAAAATAATCTTTAAGATAACTTAACTAAATGAAAAAGCCGGAGCGCACCCGAGAGGTCGACCTCATCCGTAGTCTGATCGACCCCAGTTCTTGACTATGTCCAGAAAATGACGCAGTCTAACATCTTGGAAGACCCAGCCGAATTGCTTCGCCGCCATGGAATCCCGGTAACGGCCCAGCGCCTGGCGATTCTTCGGGCCGTTTCCCGGCTCCCCCACGGCACGGCGGAGGCGATTGCGGAAGAGGTGCGCGCTCGGATTGGGACCATTTCCCGGCAGGCGGTCTACGATTCTCTCAACATGCTGGTGGACCGCGGCCTGATCCGGCGGATCCAGCCGGCGGGTTCGCCCGCCCTTTTCGAGGATCGGGTGGGCGACAATCACCACCACCTGATCTGCCGCTCCTGCGGGACGACGGTCGACGTTGACTGTGCCACCGGGGAGGTCCCCTGCCTGCACCCATCGGAGGATGCCGGATTCCGCATCGACGAGGCCGAGGTGATCTACTGGGGCACCTGTCCCGCCTGTCTGGCCCGGCCTCCTCGGAACGAAACCTGAACTTTTCCTCTAACTCCCATAAAAAGACAACCCATGAACCATAAGATGAACCAAACCGAGCGCCCCGTGAAAAGCGGCGGTGCCCCCGAACCCATGAAACCCGGACCACGAAATAGAATGGCCTGTCTCCTCGCGGCAACTCTTGCCTTCGGAGCGGGCACCGCACCCGCGGAGGACAGTGTCCCCCAACCGCAGGCTCAATGCCCCGTGATGGGCGAGCCTGCCGGCCCCTACCGTCATACCGCTGCCGGATCGATGACCAATCGCGACTGGTGGCCGAATCAATTGAACCTGAGCATCCTTCACCAGAATTCCGCGAAGGGAAATCCCATGGGCGACGATTTCAACTACCGCGAGGAGTTCGCCAAGCTCGACCTCGAGGCGGTGAAGCAGGATATCATCGATCTGATGACCACCTCGCAGGACTGGTGGCCCGCCGACTACGGTCATTACGGACCGCTCTTCATCCGTATGGCCTGGCACAGCGCCGGAACCTACCGGGTCTCCGACGGACGCGGAGGAGCATCCGATGGCACCCTGCGCTTCGCCCCGCTGAACAGCTGGCCCGACAACGCCAATCTCGACAAGGCGCGGCGGCTGCTCTGGCCGATCAAGCAGAAATATGGCAAGGCGCTCTCCTGGGCCGACCTGATGATCCTGACCGGAAACTGCGCCCTCGAGTCCATGGGCTTCGAGACCTTCGGCTTCGCCGGAGGACGGGAGGATGTCTGGGAACCTCAGGAGGACGTCTACTGGGGGCCGGAAAGCCAGTGGCTCGGGCAGGAGCGGTTCACCGAGAAGGGAAAGCTGGAGACGCCCTTTGGAGCGACCGAGATGGGCCTCATCTACGTGAACCCGGAAGGTCCCGGGGGAAATCCCGACCCCCTGGCATCGGCCGAGCGAATCCGCGAAACCTTCGCGCAGATGGCGATGAATGACGAAGAAACCGTCGCGCTGATCGCGGGAGGGCACACCTTCGGCAAGGCACACGGCGCCGCTCCGGCGAAGGACCACGTGGGCCGAGAGCCCGAGGGCGCCACGCTCGCGGAGATGGGACTCGGCTGGAAAAGCAGCTACGGAAAAGGCAACGCCGAGGACACCATCACCAGCGGGCTGGAGGGGGCCTGGACGTCGACACCGGCACAGTGGTCCCACGGCTACTTCACCAATCTCTTCGCCTTCGAATGGGAGCTGACGACCAGTCCCGGCGGAGCCAAGCAGTGGGTGCCCAAGGACGGCGCCGGAGCCGGCATGGTCCCGGATGCCCACATCGAGGGCAAGCGTCACCAGCCCATCATGTTCACCACCGATATCGCCCTCAAGGAAGATCCCATCTATCGCGAGATATCACGGCGATTTCTGGAGAACCCCGATCAATTCGCCGACGCCTTCGCCCGGGCCTGGTACAAGCTTACCCACCGCGATATGGGACCGGTGTCCCGCTACCTCGGCGCCCTCGTTCCCGAGGAAGAGCTGATCTGGCAGGATCCGATTCCCGAAGTCGATCACGAATTGATCGACGAATCCGACGTGGCGCTCCTGAAAGAGAAGATCCTCTCCTCCGGGCTGACCACCTCCGAATTGGTCTCCACGGCGTGGGCCTCCGCGTCCACGTTTCGGAATTCCGACAAGCGCGGCGGAGCCAACGGTGGCCGAATCCGGCTCGCACCGCAGAAAGACTGGGAGGTGAACCAGCCCGAGCAACTGGCCAAGGTGCTCGAGACGCTGGAAAAGGTCCGGGCGGATTTCATGTCCGGCGGCAAGAAGGTGTCCCTGGCGGACCTCATCGTTCTCGGAGGCAGCGCAGCCGTCGAACGAGCCGCACAGGAGGCCGGGCACGACATCGAAGTTCCTTTCGCCCCCGGCCGGACGGATGCCACCCAGGAGATGACGGACGTCGATTCTTTCGCCGTGCTCGAGCCGAAGACCGACGGATTCCGCAACTATCTGGGCAAAGAACTCGACCGCCCCGCTCCTGAAACTCTGGTCGACCGGGCCCAGCTGCTCGGACTTACCGCCCCGGAGATGACCGTCCTCGTCGGCGGTATGCGAGTCCTCGGAACCAATGTGGGTGATGCCAATCTCGGCGTCTTCACCCACCGTCCCGGCGCGTTGACCAACGATTTCTTCGTCAATCTGCTCGATATGAACACCGCGTGGCAGGTCTCGCCGCGGTGTGAGCATTTTTACGAGGGCCGGGACCGAAAGAGTGGAGAGGTCAAGTGGATCGCCACTTCGGTCGACCTGGTGTTTGGCTCGAACTCGCAACTGCGCGCCATCTCCGAGGTCTACGCGAGCGCTGACGGCGAGGAGAAATTCGTGGAGGATTTCGTCGCGGCCTGGACCAAGGTGATGACGCTCGATCGTTTCGATCTCCTCTAAGGCAGATTCCGGTCCTTGCCCGGGAGGGTCGACCTCCGGGCATCGGGGCCCGGCTGGAGCAATCCGGCCGGGCCTCGTCTGGTTTCGATCTCTCGCGTGGAGCGGGGCCGACACCCGCGGGAATCCGGTCGGTGATCCGGAACGTAGCCATGGCGATAAAATGACCTCATTTGCCAAGCTCTACTTCATCGTTTTCGGCATTCTCACCATCGTCGGAGGCGTCATCGGCTACGTCCAAGCCTCCAGCCTGCCGTCCCTCATCGCCGGTTCGGTAGCGGGCCTCATCCTCCTCGCGGGAGCGTTCCTCATGGGCCGGAAACGGATTCCGGGTTTGATCGTCGTCCTCGTGGCCTCCCTCGCTCTGGCAGGACGCTTTGTCCCCGTCTTCCTCGCGGAAGGCGGTTTCATGCCCGAGGGCCTGATGTCCGTTCTGAGCGTAATCGGGCTCCTCGTCTCCGTTGGCGCGCTGATCAAGCGGTAATACAAGGCGCAGCCCGCAGCTTTTCGGCAACGGGCTGCCTCGATCAATCAGGTGGCGGTTTCGCCCCGGGCCATGACCACTTTCCCGGTGCGGACCGTCTCGATGATCTCGTAGTTGCCGAGCAAACGGATCGCCGCGTCCACCTTGTCGCTGGCGCCTTCGATCCGGATGATCATCGAGGTCTCGGTGAGGTCCACCGATTTCCCACCGAAGTGTTCCACGATCTGCAGCACCTCGGTGCGTTTGTCCGCCTCACTGACCAAGATTTTGATCAGCACAAGTTCGCGGACCACCGCCTCTTGCGAGGTGTGTTCGGAGCAGTGGATCACATCGATCAGCTTGTTGCACTGTTTGATGATCTGGTCGAGACCGGCGGGATCTCCGCTGATTCCCAGGGTGAGGCGGGAAAAGGCGGGGTCCCTGCCGTGAGAAACCACCAACGAATCGATGTTGTAGGCGCGACGGGCGAAGACCTGGCAAATCCGCATCAACACCCCGGGCTGGTTGTTGACGTACATGCTCAGGGTGTGGCCCCCGACGATGTCGGGGCGCGGCTTCGGCTTGCGGTCCGTGGTCTGAATGGGCTGTGGCATGGAATAGGTCGGGTTCGAATTCTTCCCGTGATGGCGTGGCGTCTGATGATCAGGTGGAGCCGACGGGCTTCTCCATCTTGTGCTTCGGCGGTTCGATCAGCATGTCCTCCAGGGCCGCTCCGGCCGGGATCATGGGAAACACATTGTCGGTCTTGATGCACTCGGCGTTGATCAGGACGGGCCCGTCGTTGTAGTCGATCGCCTCCTGCAACTTTTTGCCGACGTCGGCGGGCCGCTTGATGTTGATGCCCTTCATGCCGTAGGCCTCGGCAAGCTTCACGAAATCCGGGTTTCCGATGAGGTCCACGCCACTCTCGCGGTTATCGAAGAACAGCTCCTGCCACTGGCGGACCATACCGAGGTAGTGGTTGTTCAGGACCAGGATTTTGATGGGCAGCTTGTGAATCACCGCGGTAGCCAGCTCGCACAGCGTCATCTGAAAACCGCCATCGCCGCAGACGGCGATGACGATGTCGTCCGGGCAGGCGAACTGGGCGCCGATCGCGGCGGGAAACCCGAAGCCCATGGTGCCGGCACCTCCGGAACTGATCCATTTCCAGGAATCGCGATTCTTGTAGAACTGAGCGGCCCACATCTGGTGTTGGCCCACGTCGGTGGTGACAATGGCATCGCCGTTGGTCAGGTGATAGAATTCGTCGAGCACCTGTTGCATGCGGAGACCGCCCTGCTTGCGGTAGTTCAAGGGATACTTTTTCTTGTAGCCCTCGAGTCGTTCGATCCAGGGTTCGTTGTTCTTGGTGTCCACCATCGGATTGAGAAGGCGCAACACCACCTTGGCGTCACCGACCACGGTCACGTCGGGACGGATCATCTTGTTCATCTCCGCGGGATCGATGTCCACGTGGATGATCTTGGCCTGGGCGCCAAACTTGGCCGGCTGCCCGATGATCCGGTCGTCGAAACGGGAGCCGATATTGATGATGAGATCGCACTCCACCATCGCCTTGTTGGCGTAGGCGGTGCCGTGCATGCCGAGCATGCCCAGGGAGAGAGGATGATCCTCGGGGAAAACCCCCTTGCCCAGCAGCGTCGAGGTGACCGGAGAATTTGCCCGGGTGGCCAGTTCCATGAGCTCCGCCTCGGCCCCGGCGATCATGGCGCCATGACCTGCGAGAATGACCGGCTTCTTCGCCGCATTGATGAGAAGAGCGGCCTGCTCCACGCTCTCGACATCGACATCGAATCCCTCCTCCGGATGATATCCCGGCAGGTCGATGGGAGCATCGAGATCACCGGTAAACGGACTCTGGCTGATGTTCTTCGGCACGTCGATGAGAACCGGACCGGGACGCCCGGTCGTTGCGATGTGGTAGGCTTCCCGGGCGATCCGCGGGAGGTCGTTGGTCTCGCGGACCAGGTAGTTGTGCTTCACCACGGGGATGGTGATGCCGAAGATGTCGGCCTCCTGAAAGGCATCCAGTCCCAGCATCCACGTCACCTGTTGTCCGGTGATGATGATCATGGGCACGGAATCCATCTGGGCCGTCATGATCCCCGTGATCGTGTTGCCCGCTCCCGGTCCCGAGGTCACCAGAACCACCGCCGGCTTTCCCGTGGCGCGGGCGTAACCGTCAGCCATGTGGGTCGCTCCCTGTTCGTGGCGGGTGAGCACGAACTTGATGTCCGACTCGACGGTTTCCAGAGCATCGAAAATCGGAAGAGCCGCCCCTCCCGAATACCCGAAAACATACTCGATCCCCAGATTGGCCAGGGTCTTGATCAGAGCCTGCGCTCCGTCCATTTGGTGTTTCTCGTTAACGGCCATGATGAAAATAATTCAAATTTCGCGAAAAAATCGCTCATCAGGAGAGATCAGCAAACAAAAACTGCTGTTTTTCGTCAAAAAATGCCATCAAGACAGCGCCCTCCTCTCGAAAATTGGCCTTTTTCAGCGAAAGATGGCTTTCAGATGGAATAAGTGGCGATCACATCTTCAGGAATGGGTGCTTTGCGACCCGTCTCCGTGGAGACCAGAATGAACTCGAACCAGCCGTCGGCGACGAGTTTTTCCGTGGCATGATTGCGAATGCGAAATTCGACGAAGCAGGCACTGCCCTCGATCCGTGAGACTCTCGTCTCCACCCTGGCGGTGTCGCCGAGCCGCAACTCCCGCCGGTGCTCGATGTGGGCGATTCGGGCAAACCAGCTCAGCTTTCGCTCGAGAAACTCGCTCATGGGCATCCTGTAGCAGCGCTCCATCTGATCGAAGCGGGCGGCGAGGACATAGTCCAGGTAGCGCGTGTTGTGGACATGCCGGTTCATAT
>CAZLUZ010000044.1:0-28395 GCA_964562825.1 uncultured Akkermansia sp. | reverse complement strand
CCAACTTACTGAGGATGTGGATGTTCAGGGAAAACTCCCATTCTTCAACAGGCTGCTAGCGCTGCAGGTAGCGCTCCAGGCCGGGCCGGTCCAGGACCTGGAAGAGGAATTCGCCCCGGCGTTTCATCTCCGCGGCGGCTTCGGGATCGGAGAAGGCTTCGTTCTCCCGGGCCGCGATCAGCCCGGCGAGCTTGTCGAAATCCGGATCCGTCACTTCCTTGCGCAAGGCGCGGATGCATTTTCCCTCGTGGAAGTAGTAGCGGATCTGGCGCATGCCCTCGACGGTCTTGCTGTTGCCGGCGGCGTCGGTCTCTCCGGTGAACTGCCACCAGGAGCCCTCGGAGAAGACGAAAAAGAGTTTTCCGTCCCGAAAATAGAAATACTCCATAACCGACCCGTGATCGCTGGAAGTATTGAGCACCAGCTTGACCGTCTCGTCGCCGCGGTCGTGGCGGGTGAGTTCCACGGGAAAGGGGTCGTCATCCCATTTGATCGTCCTGCGGTCGAGGCGGGCGTTCTCGATGGCGTTGTAGTGCTGCCGGATCTGGAGGATCCGGCTGTCTTCCGCGGTGACGATGCCGCAGGCGAGGGTGAGGAGGACGGGAAGGACGTAACGAATCATCGAAGAGGGTGTCGAGTGGTGGATCAGAAAAACGTGGCTTGCACAAAGGAACACCCTCCCGGATGATCCTGAGAGATGGCCAGAGATTACACAATCCGATCCCTCCCCGCCACCCCGAAATCGGGCATCGATTATGCGTCGGACCTGAACGAGAAGCAGTTGGCCGCGGTGACGGCGCCTCCCGGGCCGGCGCTGGTGATCGCCGGGGCGGGCAGCGGCAAGACGCGCACGCTGACGTATCGGGTGGCCTATCTGCTCGACAACGGCATCTATCCCTCCAACATCCTGCTGCTGACCTTCACCAACAAGGCGGCCCGCGAAATGCTGGAGCGGGTCGGGCAACTCGTGCCCTTCGACACGAAGGATCTGTGGGGGGGAACCTTTCACTCCGTGGGGAACCGGATCCTGCGACAGCACGCCGACGAGCTGGGCTTCACCCAGCGGTTCTCCATCCTGGACCGGGAAGATCAGAAGGAGATGATCTCGTCTTCGATCGCGGACGCGAAGGTCGACGGGAAAGGCGTGCGCTTCCCCAAGCCAGAGGTGATCGCCGACGTGTTCAGCCTGGCGCGGAACATGGACTGCGAGATCTCGGAGCTGGTGGAGTGGAAGTATCCCTACTTCGAGCAATTCAACGAAGCGCTGGAGCGCATCGCCGCGATCTACGACGAGAAGAAACTGGCGGCAAATTCCATGGATTTCGACGATCTGCTGGTGAAGACCCTGCAGCTGCTGCGAGAGAATCCCGACATCCGCCGCTACTACCAGAAGCAGTTCGAGTGGGTTCTGGTGGACGAGTATCAGGACACCAACAAGGTGCAGGCGGACCTGATCGATCTCTTCGCCGCGCCGCAGAACAACGTGATGGTGGTGGGCGATGACGCGCAGTCGATCTACTCCTGGCGGGGGGCGGATTTCCGCAACATTCTGGAGTTTCCCGATCGCTACGAGGGCACCCGCCAGTTTGTCATCGAGACCAACTATCGCTCGGTGCCCGAGATCCTGAGGTTGGCCAATGCGGCGATCGCGCCGAACCGCGAGCAGTTCCGCAAGAACCTGGCGCCGGCCCGGGCGGAGCGCGAGGAGTTGCCCGCGCTGATTCCGCTGCAGGACACGCGCATGCAGGCCACTTTCGTGGCCCAGCGAATCGAGGAACTGCACGGGGAGGAAGGAGTCGATTTGAACGAAATAGCGGTGCTCTACCGGGCCCATTTTCACTCGATGGATGTGCAGCTCGAGCTGACCCGACGGGGGATCCCCTTCAACATCACGAGCGGACTTCGTTTTTTCGAGCAGGCCCACATCAAGGACGTGGCCTCCTTCATGAAGTTTGCGAGCAACCGGTCCGACGAGATGGCATTCAAGCGGATCGCCAAGATGTTGCCCGGCATCGGGGCGGGCACGGCGGACAAGCTTTGGCAGGCGTGGCTGGACTGTCCCGGAGCGAAGGACGCAGAGCTGGCGGAATTTTCCGAACACCTCATCGCCTTCAAGGTGCCGTCCAAGGCGAGGGAGGGATGGAACCAGTTCGCCTACACCCTGGACGAGCTGCTCGACGGCAAGGGGGGCACGGAATCTCCGGCGATGATGATCCCCTCGATCCTGGAGGGGGTCTACGACGAGTACCTGCAGACGAAGTTTCCCAACTACGATGCGCGGCGCCAGGACCTGCGTCAGTTGGAGCTCTACGCGAAGGGATTCGAGGACGTCGACGAGTTCCTCACCCAACTGAGTCTGCTGGCCGGCCAGGACACGGTGGAGGCGAGCCAGAGCAGCGACGAGGCGGTGACGCTGAGCTCCGTCCACCAGGCCAAGGGGCTGGAATATCAAACCGTGTTTCTCATCTGGCTGGCGGAGGGCATGTTTCCCAGCCGGAAGGTGCTGGAGAGCGAGGACGAAGATGGCCAGGGACTGGAGGAGGAGCGCCGGTTGTTTTACGTGGCGGTGACCCGGGCCAAGGATGAACTCTATCTCACCTATCCGCTGGTGTGGCAGGGATCGTTCAGCGGCGATTTTATCCAGCATCCCTCGCGTTTTATCGAGGATCTGTCCGAAGGACTGACCGAGCAATGGAACGTGGGCAGCTTTTGACTCACGCGAGGGAGGCTGCCATGGCGTGGCGCGAGACCCGGCGCCGCGAGCCGACGCTTTCCACTCGACGAAAGAGCACCGGGTGATTTAGCCTGTCGATCGAAACGCGAACGAAGGTGCCCGAGTCCCGGAGGAACCTTCATCGCGGGGAACCTAACAAACTAACCCACCCATGATTGTCCTGCTGGCCCTGATCGTCTTTTTGCTCGTGTTCACCCTTTTCTGGGTGGGGAAGATATCCTACATGCTCCAGAAAAGTCTCAACGAGATCATCAAGGGCTTGAATTCGCTGGACCAGCGGCTCACCCGGATCGAGGAGAGCCTGGATCGTCTCGGTGGTCCGGAGTCCCGGAGCGGAGGCGAGGAGGAGTCCGGTAACTGAGTTGCCGCCATCGGCATACCGCAGCTGCCACTGCCGGTGAAGTCGGCCTCCGTGATGGAATTGGAGTATGAGCCCGGGATCGAGGAATTGAGCGAGCCGGGGCTGCGCGTCTACCTGCGCAGCCGTTCCTATCGGTGGCAGAGACTGAGGGAACCGATCTGGGGAGGAGTTGCCGCGGTCGTGACCTTGCGGATCCTGTCTGACCTGGGTGAAGATTTTTCGATCGCCTGGTGGGGCTACGCCATCGCCGTCGGCGCCGGGTGGCTGGGAGTTTTTCTCGCGATCCGGGATATCGTTTCGAGGAGATTCCGCAGCCACACCAAGCGCGAACTGGGGCACACGCTGCCCGTGACAACCCGCTATGAGGTAACGGAAACCCAGGTCCGTTGTTTCGGCATGGGGGTCGAGATCGTGTTCGATCGGAAAGACCTGTCGGCCATCACCGAAGATGCCAGGTTCCTCGAGCTTTGCTTCGGAGATGCCGGGCTATGCGTCATCCCGCTCCGGGTATTCCGGGACGAAAACCACAAGGCATCCTTCGTGGCTGCGGTGAAATGAGAAAAAGAGGCATGAACGCACTCGGTCGCTGAAGCCACCCGTCGGACCCGGTCGAGAGCGCCCGGCCCAGGAGGAGGGGGAGGACGCGCCAAGGGATTCCGGCGAGACGATCGGAACGAGGCCGAACGGGCAGGGCGGTCAGGCGGGCGATTTCCCTTCCCGCCTCTAGTGCGTTGTCCTCGTCGAGCCCGACATTTGACCCCCGAAAGAAAAATCGGGATTTTATGCGATAAAACTCCTCCCGCGAGGCTTTATAGGAGTGGCAGCGGTATGGCAACCACTTCATCCGAGGAGAATCCCTTCCCCCCCGACGAGCTTTTTCGCCGGGAATTCGAGCCGGTGTATCGCTTTTTGCTCGGGATGCTCGGTAACGAAGCGTGCGCCGCGGATGCCGCCCAGGATACCTTTCGCCGTGCCGTCGAAGCCTGGGGCCGATACGAGGAAAAGGGGCGGTTCCGGTCCTGGCTGTTCACCATCGCCCGCAGAGAGGGTTTGCGTGTTCTCCGGGACCGTTCCCGCCAGGCGGAGGAAGGTGAGGGGGAAGCCGACGACTTCGCCGATGAAGCCCCCTGGCCCGATGCCGTCGCTGTGGCGCGGGAGGATTACCGGGTGCTTCGGGAGGCGGTGAATGAACTCGCCGCCCCCGAGAGGGAGGTCGTGCTGATGCGGGTCGACGCCGGGCTGCGTTTCCGGGAAATCGCCGAGATCACCGACGAGCCTCTCAGCACCGTGCTGAATCGCATGAGCCGCGCCGTGGCGAAACTGAGGAAGAAATGGGAACAAGAGAAAAAGCATGAGATCTCCGCGTGAAACCCCCTTGCCACCGCCACCGCCGGAAGAGTCGTCCTCCTTCCGGGCACTCGAGAACGCCCTCGTGGCGACGAGACCAGAGATGCCCCCGGGACTGCGGGGCGAACTGGAGGCGATCGTGGCCACCCTGCCCTCGGAGGGGTCTTCCCATGGACGGCGGCCGCGCGGCTCCGGGATGGTGTTTTCCCTGCTGGGTGTTTCCGGAGCGATCGCCGCGGCCCTCGCTCTGTTCGCTTCGCGGTTGTTCTTTCCGGACGGCGAGCAGGTGGGGACGCCGGAGGCCGAGGTGCTCGCCTGGGACCCCCCCGGGATCGAATTTGCCACCGAGTTCGACACCGCGTACGTCGCGCGGTCGTCGGTCGACTTTCGCCTGGGCAGGCTGGCCGCGGAGACGGCTCGCCTCGACCGGGCGCTCAACCCAGAAAAGAAACCACAACCCTAGCATGATGAAGATTCCATCCCTGATTCTGAGCGTGACCATCAGTCTCGCTGTCACCTTCGCCGCAGCCCAAGAACCCCGCAGCGGAGGCCCAAGAGAGGAACCCCGCGGACCCGGCGAAAGGCGGGCGGGGCCCGAGGAACGGCGCGACCGCGACGAAAACCGCGCCTGGGACGAAAGGCACGAGCGGATGGAAAGACAAGAGCGGGAGGAACGCAGGCACCGCGAGGAAACAGAGGAATGGCGGGAACTGGAGCGCCATGTTCACGCCTTCTTCGACGAACAGGCCCGCGATCCCGAGTTCAAAAAGGTCCTGAACGAGCTTCGCGAGCGAGACCGGGACCACTACGAGAGGGCGATGCATCACCTGCGGCACGTCATTCAGGACTACCGACATCGCCGCGAGCGCGGCGACGAAAAGCTGGCCGACGACTTTCTCAAAGTGCAGAAGATGGACCTGATGTCACACATCACGGCGGACGATATCCGGGGAATGGCGGAAGGGCCCGAACGCGAGGGCGAGATGGCCGATCTCCAGGCCCTGCTCGGCGAGATTTTCGACCTGAAGCAGGAACTGCGGCGCGCCGACCTGGAGAGGATCGAGGAGGAGGCATCGCGGCTGGCCGAACTGCTGGAGAAACGCGAGGCCAATCGGGAAAAGGTGATCGAGCACCGGCTGAAAGAACTCCTTCCCGCTCGGGGGGACGAATTTCTGGAGTGGTGACCCCGGGCGCGAGTCCGCGCCCCTCCTGCCCGCGGAATTTCGCAAGGCCTCCGCTTCCGCTCGTCTCATCCCTGTTTTGAATATGCGGAACGGAACTACCTGGCGGAGCCGCGGGCTCCCCCTTCTTCTGACGGGCCTGATCCTCACTCTTCCCGGGATGGGATGGGCGGGGCAGGCGTTGATCATCGCCTACGTCGACTCCAAGATCACGGTGGACCTTATCTCCCGCTCCAAGATGGAACTGGGGCACGCCGGCATCCTGATGATCGACGACTCCGGGCTGACCAAATACTACGAGTACGGTCGCTACGACCGGGCGAACCGGGGAGTGATCCGGCAGGTATCCATCCCCAACGCCCGGTTCGGCGCAGACGGAAAGCTGGTACCGGAATCGCTGGTCCCCATCCTCAAGCGTCTCTCCTCGCGGTCGGGCCAGGGAGGCAGGATTCGGGCGGCCTACCTGGTCGGCGTCGATTTCGCCCAGATGCAGCGTTTCGTCCAGGAGTCGATGCGTGAATGGCCGGACTACGACTGGTATAGCAACAACTGCACGACCTTCGCCGACAAGGTGGCGCGGGCCGGGGAGCCTCCCGCCGCGCCGCTGGGGACGGTGATCACCATCCCGGAGAATCTGGTGGTGGACTACATCTTCCAGGGAGCCGGAGAGGTGCGCTACGATCCCAAGGGAGAGAAACTCTGTTTCAAGGAACCCCGTCCCTGGTGGATCGCGCTGTTCAATCCGGTGTGCAAAAAGGACTCGCCGTGATCACGAAGCGAGGAGGTCGGCCAGGTCTTCCTCCGAGATGACGGGCACGCCCAGTTCGGCGGCCTTGTCCCGCTTCGAGCCTCCGCCGTCGCCCGCGAGGAGGTAGTCGGTGCTCCCGCTGACGGTTCCGGTGACCTTGCCGCCGGCGTCCTGGATGCGCCGTTTGATCTCATCGCGCGGGGCGGAGAGGGTTCCCGTGATGACGAAGGTCTTGCCCGCGACTCCCGAGGCAGCCTCGGGGGCGGCTTTGCCCGGTTCGGGCAGATGGTTGGTCGACTCCGGGTCGATTCCCATCCGGGCCAGTCGCTCCAGGAGTTGCCGGCCCGTTTCGTTGCGAAAGAAGCGGAGGAGGCTGGCGGTGGCCACTCCGCCCAATTCCGGGCTGACCTGGTAGGGTTCCAGTTCCGTCGCCAGTTCCTTGAGCCGGGCTTTCGCCTCCGCGTGGCGGCGACTCCGTTCGGCATAAGCTTCCGCGCTTAGTTTGTCCCGGGATGCCCGGAGAGGGTGATCCTTGATCCAGCTCTCGAGTTCGCCGCGCTCGCGGAGCCGTTCCAGCACGGGCGATTCGGGAATCTCGGAAAGGCGGGGGACGAGGCGGGAGACCTCCAGTGAGGCCGATTCTCCGACCTGGGGGATGCCGAGTCCGAAGAGCCAGCGGGACAGGGGAAAGCTGCGGGCCCGCTCGGCCGTTTTCACGATCCGGGTGGCGTTTTTTGCCCCCAACATGCGGGGGGACTCGTCCGAACCCAGGTTGAAATCGGCCAGTTGATCGACGGTGAGATCGAAAAGGTCGAGGACATCCTCGACCACGCCGCGAGCTACCAGTTTCTCCGCCACGATGGTGCCGACGCCGTCGACGTCGAGCGCCTTGCGGCTGACGAACTGCTTGAGACGGCTCGAGGCCTGGGCCGGGCAGGCGAAATTGAGGCACTTCCACGCGACGAAGCCCTCGGGTTGTTCGATGGGAGAACCGCAGCGGGGGCATTTTCCCCCGACGTGGTCGTAGAGGTTGAAAGGCCCGGCATCCGCGGGTCGTTTCGAGAGGATCACCCCCAAGACCGCCGGGATGATCTCGCCGGCTTTCTCCACGAGAACGGTGTCGCCGATGCGGACATCCTTGCGCTCGATCTCATCCTGGTTGTGCAGGGTGGCGCGGCGCACCGTGGTGCCCGAGACGAAGACCGGGTCCAGCTCGGCCACGGGAGTGAGGGTGCCGGTGCGCCCCACCTGGACGGTGATATCGCGCAGGACCGTCTCCTTCTGCTCCGCCGGGTATTTGAAGGCGATCGACCAACGGGGGGCCCGCGCCGTGCTGCCCAGGGACCGGTGGGCCTCGAAGGAGTCGATCCGGATGACCGCGCCGTCGGTTCCGAAGGGAAGATGGTGGCGTTTCTCGTCGAGTTCGGTGATGGCCTGCAGGATTTCCTCGAGGGTGCGGGCCTTCCAGACAGGCTCGTTCACCGGGATGTGGAGACGGTGGAGGAGGTCGCGGAATTCGCTGAAAGATTCGAGGTCCAGTCCCTCGAGACGTCCGAAACCGTGGGCGCGAAAATCGAGGGGACGCTTTGCCACTTCGCGCGAATCGAGCAGCTTCAGCGTGCCCGCGGTGGCGTTGCGGGGATTGGCGAAAGCGGTGAGCCCCGCCTCGTCGCGCGAGGCATTGAGCCGGGCAAAGCCCTCGCCGGGCATGAAGATTTCGCCGCGGACCTCGAGAATCTCGGGGGCGTCTGCAGCCAGCCGGAGAGGGATGGACGAGATGGTGCGCACGTTCTCCGTGATGACATCGCCGGTGGTGCCATCGCCCCGGGTGACGGCGGCCTCGAGTTCGCGGTCGCGGTAGATGAGGGAGACCGCCACCCCGTCGATCTTAGGTTCGATGGAGAAGCGGATCAGCGATTCGTCGAGGTTCTTCCGCATGCGGCGGTAGAATTCGCCCACTTCGGCTTCGGAAAAGACATCGTCGATGCTCAGCATGGGAACCTCGTGGGCCCTCTGCTCGAATCCGTCGATGGGCGCGCCGCCGACCCGGCGGGTGGGTGAGTTGGGCGAGGCGAGGTCGGGCCAGGTTTCCTCCAGTTTTTCCAGCCGGCGAAAGAGCCTGTCGTATTCGGCGTCGGAAATCTCCGGCCTGGCCTCGACGTAGTAGAGCCGGTTGTGCTTCTCCAGGTCGGCGGTCAGCCGGGAGATTTCGTCGCGGGCTTCCTCGGCGGTCATGCGGATCAATCGTCCTGGTCGGATGGCCCGGGAGGCGTGGGGTCCACCTTCTTCACCTCCTCCTCGAGCCGTTCACTGAGCCACTGTTTGATCATGCTCTGGTAGTTGAGGTAGCGGTGGCGGGCCAGCCGTTTGATCCGACTCAGCATCTGGGGGTCGAAGCGCAGGGTGATGGTGGTGGATTCCCGCACGTTGGCCCGATGGATGGAGTCATTCATCAAGCGGAGGTCGAGTTGGTGCGTCATCCAGAAACCCGCTTCCGCTTTTTCGTCCTTGCCAAAATCCGGTATTTCCGACCACGAAGAGAGTTGTTTCACGAGGCAACAGGGTTGAAGGGAGCATGTAACAGGGTTAGGCGGACCCGTCAACCGTGAGGGGAGCGGTTGGTCGGCGGGCATAATGCTGGAAAAGGGCCGAAATCGAGGTATGACGGAGGGGTGAATCATCGTAGGTGGTCCTTCGGACTTGCGTTCTTCTGTGTTTTTGCCGGGGCAGGGATGGGTCAGGATCGGCCCGTGCCGACGGGGACCTTCTCCATCGTGGCGGTGGACCGGGAGACGGGGGAGATCGGGGTGGCGGTGCAGTCCAAGATCGTCGCGGTCGGCTCCATCGTCCCCTACGCCAGGGCGGGAGTGGGAGCCATCGCCACCCAGGCCTGGGCCAACCCGCGTTTCGGACCGCTGGGGCTGGGGCTCCTGCAGACCGGGCTGGGCCCGGAGGAGTGCGTCGCCTTCTTCGGCCGGGGCGATCCGATGATGGAGGAACGCCAGGTGGGAATCGTGGCGGCCGACGGGGAGGCCTTCGCCTACACGGGATCCGGGTGCGGCGCCTGGGCGGGATCGCGAACGGGGCAGGACTACGCCGTGCAGGGCAATCTCCTCGCCGGGGAAGAGGTCGTCAAGGCGATGGCCGAGGCCTTCGAGGCGAGCCAGGACGTTCTGGCGGTTCGTCTCCTCGACGCTCTCGAAGCGGGGCAACGGGCCGGGGGCGATCGCCGAGGCAGGCAATCTTCCGCCCTGATCGTCGTGCGGCGGGGTTGGGGATACGGCGGGCTCAACGACCGCTTCCGCGATCTCCGCGTCGACGAACATCCCGAACCGATCGCCGAACTGCGGCGGGTCTACGAAGCTCACCGCAAGCTGTTTCCCCGCCCCGGGGAGGAGCCGGGTCCGCGGGAGCCCGCTGCCGGCTCCGAGAACGCTCCCGAAGATCGCTGAGAGCTTCCCGCCGGGAAGGGGGCGGCGGAGTCGGGAAGTTTTGCGCAAAGAATCGCCGCTTTACAGCGTAACAACCTTTCGGCAGGGTCATGCCGATCATATGATGCGTTTTATCGGTCCATTCTGGGGATTGGTCGGGGTCTGTTTTCTCCTCGGCTACGCCATCTACCGTCTCTACCCGAGGGCGATCGAGGCCATGGGGGACGGACTGTCGGTGTTCCAGTGGGCGGTTCTGGTCGTCTTCGGCGGTTTCATGCTGGTGGCTGAGGGCTACCGCGGTTTTCAGCAGAAATTCTCTCCGCGGACCGCGGCACGGGTTCGCTACCTGCGGGACCGCCCCGACCTGCTGCGCACCATCCTGGCGCCCCTTTTCTGCATGGGGTATTTTCACGCCACCAAAAAGACCCGCATCACCTCGATCTGCCTCACCCTGGGGATCTTCCTGCTCGTGGTGCTGGTCTCTTTCTGCCCCCAACCCTGGCGCGGAATCATCGATTTCGGGGTGGTCCTGGGACTCGGCTACGGACTGGTGTCGCTCCTCATCTTCACTTTTCGGGCCTTGACTGACCCCGAATACCCCCACTCGCCGGAGACGGGCACCGAGTAGAAGCAACGCGATTGCGCGAACGGCTCTCCTTGTGGCGCGGGATGGGCTGTGATGGATTTGGAACCATGCTCCCACGCCTCGTCCTTTCGTGCTGGTTACTCACGCTTCCGGGCCTGCTCCATCCGGCGGAAAAGCCCGATCCCCATCAGATCGAGGGCGGGCACACCCTGGAACGGATCGAGTGCATGGCCCGCTGGGAGCCGCTCTTCGACGGGAAGAGCCTGCAGGGCTGGACGGGCGACACGGAGAACTACCGCGTGGAGAACGGGGTCCTGGTCTGCACCAAGGGTGCGAAAGATCTGCGGACGGAAGCGGTCTATTCCGACTTTGTCTTCCGCTTCGCCTTTCGGCTGGAGGAAAGCGGGAACAACGGCATCGGCCTGCGGGTGCCCGAGGGCGGACGGGCCGCCTACGAAGGGATGGAGATTCAGATCCTGGACCATGACGGCTCCCGCTACGTGACGGAGACAGCCCATGGGCGCAAGCTCACCTGGCTGGAATCCTGGCAGAAACACGGATCGATCTACGGGGTGTTTCCCGCCCGGACCGGCTATCTCAAGCCTCCCGGAGAGTGGAATGAGCAGGTCATCATCTGCATCGAGGACCACGTGAAAGTGGTGCTCAACGGGGCGGTGATCCTCGATGTCTATCTCGACGAACTGACTCCTCTCGATGGCAAGGCGCATCCGGGTATGAAGAATCGCTCCGGGCACATCACCCTGGCGGGTCACAACGATCGCGTGGAATTTCGCGATCTGGCGGTGGCGGATTTTTCTCCCGCTCCGCTCGTGCCCGAGTCGGCGCAGGACAACACGGCGCCGGACGGCTTCGTCGCCCTGTTCAACGGGGTCGATCTCAGCGGGTGGAAAGGGCTGGCCCACAAGAACGCCGAGGTTCGCCGGGGGCTCGAGGGCGAGGCCCTGGAGAAGGCGCAGGCCGAGGCCGATCGGGTCATGCGGGAACACTGGTCTGTCGCCGACGGCGTTCTCACCTACGACGGGCGGGGCCAGAGTCTCTGCACGGAGAGGGACTACGGCGATTTCGAGATGTATGTGGACTGGAAGATTCCGCCGGGCGCCGACAGCGGGATTTATCTTCGGGGCACGCCCCAGATTCAGATCTGGGATCCGTGGTTCGCCGAGAACGAAGAGGGTGGCTACCCCGATTCACCGGACGAGTGGGTCGCCTCCTACCGCACCGGGCGAAACCTCGGATCGGGCGGGCTGTGGAACAATCGGCGTCACAGCAATCGTCCCCTGGTCCGGGCCGACCGGAAGCCGGGAGAGTGGAACACCTTCCTCATTCGCATGGTCGGGGAGAGGGTCAGCATCTGGCTGAACGGCGAGCAGGTCGTGGACCGGACCGTTCTGGAGAATTTCTGGGATAAAGAGCGAATCGCCCCGCTTCCCCGGGTCGACCAGATCGAACTGCAGCACCACGGCAGCGAGTTGTCCTTCAAGAATCTTTACCTCCGGGAACTGCCCCACTGAGGCGTCGGAAGGGGTTTCGAGGCGGGTCGACGAATCCGCAAAATCCCGTTTGCTTTTCCATGGCCGCTTTCTTTGGTGGACCGGTGAAAGAACTTTTCGAAAAGGTGGCGGAGAAGAAGCTCTGGAGTTTCCTCCTGCTCGCCGTGGTGGGGTGCCTGCTCAATCTGCCGGGAACCGCGACGCTGCCTCTGATGGACCGGGATGAACCGAAGTTCGCCCAGGCCACGTGGGAGATGATGGAGACCGGACAGGTCGTGATTCCCTACTTCAACCAGGGCTACCGCTTCGACAAGCCGCCGCTGACCTACTGGTGGATGGGAGTGCACTACGCGCTGATGGGGAAGACCGAAATCGCGGCCCGTCTTCACTCCATCGTGTCCGGGATCCTCACCGCTTACGTGATCTATCTGTTCGGCGCTTTCCTCTACACCCGAACCGCCGGATTGCTCTCCGGTCTGGCCTGGCTGGCGTGCCTGCAGGTCCTGATCCACAGCCGTCTCTGCGTCGCCGATATGCCGATGATGCTGGGGGTGACCCTGACCATGTATGCGGTGGCGAAGTTGCTCTTCAGCGAGCACGAGCCCCGCCGGTTCGGCGGCGGGTTCTGGCTGCTCGTGGGGGGATTGGCCGTCGGTTTCCTGGCCAAGGGACCGGTGGCGTGGATCGTTCCCGCCCTCGCCCTGCTGCTCTGGTGCTGGCCGGTGGGGCGAACGCGGTTTCCCTGGAGAAGACTGCAGCCGGTGTGGGCCCTCGTTTTCGCCACTGTGCTGGTGGGTCTCTGGGGCGTGGCGGCCCTGGTGCAGACGAGAGGAGCCTACTGGGACGTGGGCATGGGTGATCACGTGGTCAAACGCGGGGTCTCCGCCTTCAATGGTCGCGTCAACGTGCCCATCATCTATTACCTGGTGACCGGCATCTTCAGTCTGCTGCCCTGGACGGCCTTTCTCCCCGGCTCCCTGTTCGTCGGCAGGAAGGAACTGCGCGCCGACCGGAAGCGATCTTTCCTCACCGCGTGGTTCATCGCTCCCTTCCTCGTCTTCGCCCTTTACGCCACCCAGTTGCCCCACTACGTCCTGCCGGGGTTTCCCGCCCTGATGCTCCTGCTCTTCGATCGCGGAACCCTCCGCCCGATCGACTCCGTCTTTCGCCGGCGTTGGTTCTGGTCGACGGTGTCCCTGGTGGGAGCCATCGCTCTCCTCATCATGACGGCGGGCCTGCTCCGCGTGTTTCCCGAACCGATGGCGGCGGTCAATTCGATGATCGTCCTGGCGGGATCGATCATCGCTCTGGTCGGCGTGGTCATGCCCCTGGCGATCCGTTGGGTGCGCGGAAATCTCTCCCGGTGGCCCGTCTTTCTCGCCGTGGCGGTGGCGGCGGCTGTCATCGCCCAGGGACTGACCTCACGGATCCGTGAGCATCATCCCATCGTGTTGTTGGAACGCACGGGAGCGTTCGAGGGTGACGAGGGGGTCAGCTATGTCGCCGAGGGATTTGCCGAACCGAGCTGGGTGTTCTACCGGTGGAACGGCAATCCCTGGTTGTTGTCGGGAAATATCGAGCAGGCGGCCGATTTCGTGGAAGCAGACCAGAACCGCGAGGGGATCTTTCTCACCGAGGAATGGCGGATCGGCGAACTGGCCTTGCTGGCGCGATGGAAGGGCGAACCGGTGCCCTATCTCCGCGACCAACGGGAGATGGTGGCGGAGCGCTTTGACGAGGAAAACTACGAGATCACCGAGATCAGCGGGTTGAACATCGCGCGGACCAGTTGGGTCAGGTTCTGGCACGTGCAGCACCGGGGGCGGTGATATCGGGTGCTCAGCCGGCGTCCGCGGTGTCTTTCGCAGCGGCCCGGCGTCGGCGGCGCCGCGATCGGCCCTGGCGAAGCAGGCGGATGCGGATTCGCCGGAGGTGCCATCCGGTGGCGATGCCGTAGATGACGCCGAGGGCTCCGCCGACGATGACATCGGTGGGATAGTGCTTCTGCCGGTAGAGCCGGGCCCAGCCCACCGAGGCACCGAAGGCGAAGACGGGCAATCCATAGACCCCGCCGGCGGCGAAAACCGGGGTGCCCATGCCCATGGCGGTGGAGGTGTGACCGGAGGGAAATCCATGGTAGTCCCAGCCCCGGAACACCCCGGGCAAGCCGTAGAACTTGTCCTCCACGTTGGCGTAGGGCCGGGGCCGGCCCTGGGTGAAGCGGAACAGGTTGCAGTTCAGACCGGCGAAAAGAGCCGAGTAGAAGGTGACCACGGCGAGGCGCTGAAACCAGCGGAGGCGGGTGACGGCGCCGAAGATCCAGAGAAGGGCGAACCCGAGCAGGTTGAACTGCGCGAAATCCCCCCAGTGACCGAGCGTCTTGGCGAGGTGGTCGAGAGAGGGATCCTGGTTCGCCACCATGTTATCGATGATCGGCCGGTCGTAGGGGTGAACGAATAACCAGGACACCAGGAGGGTGACGATGAGAAAGCCGAGATAGCGCCAGCGCCCCCGGTTCAGGGACTCCTCGGTGCGCCGGTAAACCAGGCGGAAATCCTTCTGCAAGTGACGCAGATGACTGCGGAGGATTCGTGCGGCTGGGTTCATCGGAGCCATAAAACCGCAGGGCAGGGGAATGGCAAGGGCAATCCGTGGATTTCGGAGAGGAACGGGGAGGCGGATGGCTCCGACCGTCGGAAGGGTGGGTGGTAACCACATTGTGCCGTTTTTTGTTTTGAGTTCCGATCGTTTTGCGCGGATTTTGGACGGCGTGGCGGTCTGGCCCGATTCGACGGGGAGCAGGCCGGCTTTTTTGTGATGGACCCGACTCACCGCCTCCGCTGTTTCCACCTTTCCCTGTCGCCGGGGTTGATCGCCGCGCTGATCGTGAGCTTCGCCGGGATCGGTGGTGCCCAGCCGACCGGCTCGATCAGCGAGGCAACGTCGGCGGGAGACATGCCGGAACCCATCGCCGAGATTTTTGACCAGAACTGCCGGGAGTGCCACCATCCCGACACCGCCGACGAGCATCCCTACCTCCACTCCGGGATGAGACTGGCCGATCTGATGGATGGAGAGTCGATCGTGCCGGGCGATCCCTCGGCCTCGATGGTGGTGGAGCGGGTGATGCTGGCGGAAGACCAGCGGAGACGAATGCCGCGGAGCAAGGGGGTGCCGGGGGACCAGAGCTACCGGGCACCGCTCAGCGAGCAGGAGAAAACCCGGCTGGCTGACTGGGGCAGGGGGCTGGGCTCCGCCGGTATGGAACTTCCGGGTCCGGGGGGCGGGGTAAGCTCCGAGGAAGCGGGTGAGGATCTTCCGGCACCCACCGAAGCCACCCTGGCATCGGCCTCGCAGGATGATGACGATCTCCCCGAGGGGACGCTGGAGGTGCGGGCCCGCCATATCCTGAGCCGTCACTGCCAGCGGTGCCACAATCCGGAGCGCCGCACCTCGCCCGATCTCCGTGCGCCGCTCCACGCCATCCTGCGCAGCGGGGATGGGGATGAGATCCTGGCCAGGGTGCATCTGCCCCCTGGCGATGACAACGTGATGCCGCCGGAGCCGAACCGCCGGCTTCGCGAGGAGGAGACGCGGGTTCTGGAGCAGTGGTTCGCCTCGGCCGATGAGGAGGTCGAGGCCCGCGACCCGATCCTGTTCAGCGAGACGCTCCGGGCGATCCACGAGGATGTCGTGGCTCTCGGGTCCGCGGCCCGATACCACCGCTATTTCACTCTGACCAACCTCCACAACGCGACGAACTCCGACGGACTCCCGGTTTACTCCGCGCTTTCTCTGGACACCTTCCGCGCCGGGCTGAGCAAGTTGATGAACAGTCTCTCCCTGCACGGCGAGATCGCGGTGCCCGTGGCGCTGGACGAAGAGAGGACGGTCTACCGGATCGATCTGCGAAACTACCGGTGGTCGCCGGAGGATTGGGAGAGGGTGGTGCGCTACTACCCGCACGGCATCATCGGGGTCGATTCCCGCCGGGAGCGAATCATCGCGCAGGGGACGGGTTCGAGGATGGCCTACCTCCGGGCCGATTGGTTCGCCTTCGCCGCAGCCCAGCCGCCTCTCTACGACGATATCCTCGACTATCTCCTGGGTATCTATGCCCCCGGAGACGCGGGTGTGCAGCAACGCCTGGAGAGCCGCATCGGGGTGGGCCGGGTGGGAAACATCCGCCGGGGAGAGGCCATCCGGGCCGGCTTTCTCGATTCGGGGGTATCGGACCACAACCGCCTGATCGAGCGCCACGAATCGGACTTTGGCGGCTATTGGGTGAGCTATGATTTCAAGCGACTCGGGGGAGGTCCGCGTCAGGATCTGAGGATGGCCCCCATGGGGCCGGCCGAGGCCGCCATCTCGTCCTCGCCGGAGCGGGTCTTCGAGCACGACGGCGGCGAGATGATCTATGCCCTCCCCAACGGTCTGCAGGCCTACCTCCTGGCCACCGCCGATGGCACCCGGCTTGATCGGGCCCCGAACGATATCGTGCGCGACGCCAATCGGCCGGACGGCACCATCATCAACGGAATCTCCTGCATCGCCTGCCACGACCGCGGGATCAAGGGGGCGATCCGGGCGCCCTACCCCGAGGGAATCGTGCAATGGGACGAAGAGGTCATGGGGGAACCCAACCCCCGATCCCCCGCCGGCATGACGGACGAGATCCGGCCCTTCGTCGAGGGGGCCTCCATTCTCGGCGGCCGGGAACTGGGACTCTTCCGGAAACTCTATCCCGAGAGGGATGTCCTCCGCCGGCACGTGCTGCTCGACTACGAGCGATTCCGGGAGGCGGACGAAAAGGCCACCGGAGGATTCCAGGGCGAGATGGAGCCCGTCTCGGCCCTCTACGATTCCTACTACCTCGAGCCGGTCAATTCCCATCTGCTCTCGGCCGAGTTCGGCATGGATCACGGGGAGATGATGGGTCTTCTGGAGACGGCATCGTTCGATTCCGAGGGCTTTCGCACGCTCTACCATTCGCTGGCGAGTGGTTCGGCGGAGGCGCGGGATCAGATGCTGCAGGAATACCTGACCATCGTGTATCATCTCGGCTACCAGTTGATGCCTTTCGAACCGCTCGGCTACGAGGAGTTCGGGGGGCGGGCCTTTGCCGATCTGATCCGGGAGAGTCCCGCCTATCTGGCCCTCTTCGGCGATGGTTACGACGCGCTGGCACAGAGCTACGACGAGGTGGTGCAGGGCTATGCCGCCGCCAAGGGGGCGATCACCCAGTCTCAGTTCGCCCTGGATCGCCAGTCGAGGGCGACCGCTCTGCTTCCCGGAGGGGGCAGGATCACGGTCGAGGTCGATCCCGTCATCCCTGTGGGAGAGCGCGGGCATCTGCGGGTGACCTCGGACCGGACCGTCTATCTCCACGTGCTGCATCGCGGCTCGGGCACCGATGTCACCCAGTTCTTCCCCAACGCATCGCTGCGCAACAACCGGATCGTGCCGGAGGAGGGCCGCGCCGTGACCAAGACCATCAACTTCCGGACCAGTCCTCCGGCCGGAGCGGAGTATTTCGAGGTCTATGTGTCGGAAGCCCCCATCCGGGTGAAAATCCAGGGCATCCCGGTCGGCGATTTCACCAGTTTCGACAAGTCGCGCTTTTTCAACAGCAGAGGTATCGCCACGGCCTTGTCCGCGAGCGATAGTCAGGCGGCGAAATCGGAGATACCGCCTTCGCTGACGAAGGTGAAAGTGGGCTACCTCCTGCGAGAGTGAGGGGCCGGAAGCCGAACCGGACCACGATATCATGATCACGAACAAAACCACCATCATCACCCTGGGGCTTGTCGGGATGGCTGTCTTCCTGCCGGCGGAGGAGAATCCCCTGGTCGAGAAGATAGGCGGCTACGAGCTGAAAGTGCGCGAGGCTGCGGAGCAAGGCGGCAGTCCGGAGGTCAAAACGCGAGGGTTCCAGACCCGGGGTATTCAGACCCGGGGGGCCGGTTCCGCGACGGTCGAGGTCCCCCCCCGTGTCGAGGCGCAGAAACGGACCGTGATCTTTTCCACCCGGGGGATCGGCGAAGCTTCCACCCGGGGGATCGCGCAGGCCATCAGCGCGACAGATTCGGTAGCCCAGGGGGTGGAAGTGAAACAGATCGTCGCTCCGCAGAACAATCCCTACAGCACTCAGGGCGACCTGGCGGCGCAACCGGGGGAAACGGCCTACGCAGTGAGCTATCAGGTCGATCCGACCTCCCAGTTGCGGGGCGAGATCCGTTTTCGCAAGGGATCGACCGAGATCGCCGATGCCAATTCGGTGCAGTTTATCACCATCCTCGCCGATGCGATCAACAATCCCAAGCTGGACGGGTTCCGCTTTGTCATCGAGGGGCACGCTTCGGCAGAGGGCGGTGCAGAGGCGAACCAGCGTCTCTCCCAGCGCCGGGCCAACGCGATCTACGACATCCTGACCTCGCCCGGCTACGGGGTGAACGGAAACCGTCTCCTGCCCGTGGGCTACGGAGAGAGCGAGGCCCGCTTTCCTCCCTCAGCCGGGGAACACGCCCTCTCCCAGGACCGACGGGTGATGATCTACAAGCTGGAGCATTGAGGCGGGGCACCTCGACGGTCCGGGTCCGCCGCGGTGGGGTGCCGCTGCGCCTCGCCGCGACGTGGGCGGCTAATTCTCCAGGGCGGCATTTACCAGGACGGCGAGTCCGCGGGGTTTTTCCTCGTCGGTGACCCGCGGACCGCGGAAGCGTCCCAGGGGCTGGCTTCGCTCCACCTCGGCGAGGTGGCGATCGAAGAACTGGGAGAGAACCAGGGTGTCGTCCGGGGCCAGGAGCACTTCCGTCTCGATTTCCCGGAAAGGAAAGAGCGGCAGCAGAACCGGGTTCGGACTCGTCGCGAACTCGGTGTCCCGGGGCAGAGGATTCATCCGCTTGACCCGGTCCAGGGCGGTGTTGCGGTAGGCGGTGATGGCGGGCCCGTAGTCGATAAAACCGTCGAACTCGCGGAAGAGCGAGCCGATGCGGAGCCGGATGAGGCCTCCGGAGGCCTTTTCGCCGGTGATGCGGAGGGAAAAGCCGAGGTTGCGCGTCTCGTAGGCCCGGGGCGATGCCGGGTTGACCGCCGGGTCGGAAGATTCCTCAGCGGTCACTGCCGGGGGATCGAAAGCCGAGGGGAAGACGAACTCGCGCGATACCTCGATCTTGCCACTCTCGCCCGACCGCACGGTGAGGGAAGGCGACGAAACGATCTCGCCCTCTTCCCTCTCCGAGATGGCGCGGAGGAGGTCACGGGTCTCCGCATCGTCGAGCACGAGATGCGGGATGGCCTCGATCGAGTCGGATTCGGTGCGGATCAGGCGGCTGGTGAGGCGCAGGCGTGCGTTCCCCGGAATCGAGGACGTCTCCCTGGTGGGAAACGCCACGGGATTCGCGTTGAGGACGAGGATGCCAAATCGCGGAAGAGCCTGGCCCTCGGCGCGGGCATAGTCGTCCGGGGTTCCCAGGGTATCCTCCGTGCCTTCCTCGGCCGGCAGTTCCCGTTCCCTTGGCAGGTCCCAGGCGTTGTCGCCGAGTTCGACGAGGACGGGGTGGTCGGACTGCTGGCGGGGCAGCTTGGTGTCAAACTCGGTCTCCACCTCCCGGAAGATCGGAGTGGCGATGCGATTGGCGGAAACCACCGTCTTCCGTTTTTGCGGGAAAGCGCGGGGAACCGTGACCGGTTCGCCGGAAAAATCGAAGCCCTCGAAAAGGTAGCTGATCAGGGAACCTTTCAGCCGGAGAGCGCCGTCTTCCTCCCGCAGGGCCTGCACCTGGAGCATCAGCCCGGTGTTGCGATGGGCGGCCTGGATCGGGGTGGGGGGCAGGAAGTAGGAGGTGTCGCCCGGGGCCTCGCCGGTCGGCGCGATCGAGTAGGAGCGGCCGTCGGTGGGGCTCTTGATCAACTCCATGGGCGAATAGGTCTGGGGAAACCAGAACTCCCGGCCCGCCTTGATGCTGAGCCACCGGCCGGTCTCGACCAGGCAGATGGATTCGAAGACCGGTTTCATCTGGTCCTGCTCAGCCTTGGTGACGGCGAGGAGCAACTCCAGTCGGGAAAGGCCCTTGGCGCTGGCCAGGTCGAGGGGGATCAACTTGGCCCGGATCTCGACCACTTCACCGCCCGGAGCGGGCAGGACCCAGCAGAGCGGGAAGAGGAGAAACAGGAGTGCGGCGGGGAGAGACTTCATTCCCCTTGGTTAATCCGACAAATCGCGCAAAGTCAAATTGCATTTCCGGGTTGGCACGGGCGTTGAACCGGCCTAAGATCACCGCTTTCCCCCGGCCTTCGGGTCCGGGCGCGTTTCTCCGTCTTCCTGCCGTTTTCGGGCGGAAGCAAGCTGATTCCATTCGATGAAAAAGAAGCATCCAGAGGTCAAACTGTATGACACGACCCTGCGGGACGGCACGCAGGGCGAGGGCGTGAATTTCAGTTCTCTGGACAAGATTCGGATCGCGCAGCGCCTCGACGAATTCGGCGTGCACTACATCGAAGGCGGGTGGCCGGGATCGAATCCCAAGGATGTCGCCTTTTTCGAGAAAGCGGCCGACCTGGACTGGAAGCGTGCCCGTATCGCCGCCTTCGGCAGCACCAGGCGCAAGGACGTGGGGGTCGAGGATGATCCCCAGGTCGCCTTGCTGCTGGAAGCCAAAACTCCCGTGGTCACCTTTTTCGGCAAGAGTTGGCTCTTGCACGTGACCGAGGTGCTGGGAACCACCGAAGACGAGAATCGGGCCATGATTTGCGACACGACCCGCTATCTGAAGGAAGCGGGCCGGGAGGTGGTCTACGACGCGGAGCATTTCTTCGACGGGTTCAAGGATGCTCCCGACTACGCCCTGGCCACGCTGGAGGCGGCGAAGGAGGGCGGCGCGGACTGGATCGTGCTGTGCGATACCAATGGCGGCACGATGCCGGATGAGGTCGAGGAAATCACGCGGGTCGTGATCGCGAAGCTCGGGGTTCCCATCGGGATTCATACCCACGACGACGGGGGGCTCGGGGTGGCCAATGCGATCGCGTCGGTGCGGGGAGGAGCCACCCAAGTGCAGGGAACGATCAACGGTTACGGCGAGAGGGTGGGAAACTGCAATCTGACCACGGTGATCCCGACGCTGCAGCTGAAGATGGGGCGGCCGGTGGTGAAGCAAATCGGCGAATTGCGCACCCTGTCGCTCTTTGTCGACGACTTGGCCAACAACGAACACAATATCCGCGCGCCTTACGTCGGGGCCTCCGCCTTCGCCCACAAGGGCGGCATGCATGTCAATGCGGTCCAGAAGGTGGCGCACAGCTTCGAGCACATCGAACCCGGCATCGTGGGCAATCACCAGCGCATCCTCGTCTCGGAGCTATCCGGAGGATCGAACATTCTGATGAAGGCGAAGGAACTGGGGATTTCCCTGAAAAAGGGCAGCCCCGAAGTTCGCGAGATCCTGGCGCAGCTGAAAGACCTGGAGGAGCAGGGCTACGAATTCGAGGCGGCAGAGGCTTCGTTCGAGTTGTTGATCCGGCGACACCTCGCGGATTACCAGGAGTTCTTTCAACTCAAGGAATACCACTGCACCTATCGGCGCGACGGAGAGCGGGACTACGACACCTGCTCCGCCACGGTCAAGCTGACGGTGGGAGGCTGCCGTGAATACGAGGTGGCCGAGGGAGACGGCCCGGTCAACGCGCTCGACGCAGCGTTCCGCAAAGCGCTCCTTCCGCACTATCCCACCATCGATCAGATGGAGCTGCGTGATTACAAGGTTCGCATCATCGACAGCTCGATGGGTACTGCGGCCAAGACCCGGGTGCTCATCGTGAGCGGGGACGACCGGGAACGTTGGGGCACGGTGGGGGTAAGCCACAACGTGATTCAGGCGAGTTGGCGGGCCCTGGTGGACTCGGTGGTTTATTACCTGATGCGCAGTTGCCGGGACTGACCCGCACCCGCTCTCTCCGCGTGGGCGGGGCTGCGGGAGGGGGGACCCTGAGGCACCCTCATCGCCGTGGCGAGGGGCCGGTCCCCGGCATCGCACCCGAGGTGGACTTCGGCCGACCATCCTCCCCCGAGCGCCTGCACCGCCCGGATCGCGGCGAGTTGGCGCGCGGCGCGGGCCCGAACCAGTTCCCGTTTGGCGGTCAGAGCCACCCGGTCGGCGTCGATCACGTCGAGGAAACTCACCAACCCATCCTCGTAGCGGGTCCGGGATAATCGAGCCGCCTTATCCGAGGCGGCCGCCGCCCGTTCCAGGGCGACGATCTGGCGATCCAGCCACCTCGCGTCGGAGATGGCGGTCTCCACGTCGCGCACCGCTTCCAGCATCACCTCGCGGTAGAGAGCGAAGGCCTCCCGCGCCGCGGCTTCGGCCCGGGAGATGTCCGACTTCGACTGGGCCCCCTGAAAAACCGGGATTCTCACCTCCGGTCCGATCACCCCGAAGAGGCTGTCCGGATCGAGGAGGTCCGACAACTCCAGAGCGAAAAGTCCCCCCCGGCCCGCGATGGTGAAGCGCGGCAGGTAATCGGCCCGGGTGACCCCGATCTCAGCGACGGCGGCGGATACCCGCTCTCGGGCGGCGAAGACGTCGGGACGGCGTTCCAGGAGAACGCAGGGGAATCCCCCGGGAGGGAACTCGGGGACCGCGATCTCCGCATCGCGCGAAGGCAACTCGAATCGGGCGGGTGCCCGACCGGTGAGGGCGGCGAGGGCGTTGAAGAATTCCTCCCGGGTCCGCTCCAGTTCGAGCAGGTCCGCCCGCGCGGTCTCCAACTCCGAGTCCGCCCGGGACAGATCGAGATCGGTGGTGTCGCCCGCATCCACCCGGAACGCGATGAGGTCCCGATTCTCCTCGCGCAAATTGACCGTCTCCCGGAGCACAACGATCTCGTCGTCGACGTAGCGCAGTTGATACCAGTTGCGTGCCAGGGAGGCTTTCAGCGAGAGAATGGCGGCGGCGGTGTCGCCCTCCGATGCCCTCAGGTCCGCGACCGCTGCGCTGACACTGTCGCGCACCCGGCCCCAGAGATCGATCTCGTATTCCAGATTGAGGGCCGCCTCGAACTGCGAATAGGTCGGGGGATCGGGGACGAAGAGCCCGTTGATCGAGTCGCGATTCCAGTTCGCCGAGGCATCCCCGATGATCTGGGGATAGAGATCCGACCGGGCGATGCCGAGCTCGTGCCAGACCTGGTCGCGACGGGCCACGGCGGCTTCCAGGGAGGGATTGGAGGCATCGAAGCGGCGAATCAGCTCATCCAGCGTGGCATCCTCGAAAGCTTTCCACCAATTCCCCGGCGGTCTCAGTTCCCCCTTGCGGTTTTCGGAGCGAAACGCGGTCGGCAACTCGCCCCGATCGAGACCCGTCGACACGGGAAGGCAGCCCGCGACGAAGATGGCCAGGAGAAGGGGGGCCGATGCGGTTCCGATTCTTCGAACTGTGCCTTTCCGTTTCGTCGCGAATCTTCCTGGCCTAATGGAGAGGTTCCCCGGGGTTCTTCAAGTGGTTTCTCCCGAGCCACCCTCGGCGCGAGACGATTCAGCCCATAGCCCTGGCCGTTTCGCGCTCCCGGTTCTCCTCCTCTTCGGCGGCTGCGGCCACCGCCTCCTGAACCTCGCTCTCGCCGCGGAGGGCGAAGACGGAGCTGAGCACGGCCGGAACGAGGAACATGGTGAAGACCGTCGAGATGAGAAGACCTCCCACCACCACGGCACCCAGTCCGCGGTACAGTTCGGACCCCGCCCCCGGCAAGAGCACGAGGGGCAGCATGCCGCCGACGCTGGTGAGCGTGCTCATGAGGATGGGGCGCACCCGGCTACGCACCGATTCGACGATGGCGGATTGGGGGTCCAGATCGGGATCGGCCCGGAGGAAATTGAGCGTCTGGTGGACGATGAGGATGGCGTTGTTCACCACCACCCCGGCCAGGATGACAAAGCCCAGGATGGTGAGCATGTCGAGATTCTGCACCGGCATGTAGCGGTCCGTCTGGCTCCACCAGTGGACCAGGCCGAGGCCGACAAATCCCCCGAAGGTGGCGAGGGGAACCGAGAGCATGATCACCAGGGGATAGGTCCAACTCTGGAAAAGGACCACCATGAGGAGGTAGACCACGAGGAAGGCGAGGAAAAGCGTGCTCGAGATGGTGCCCAGCACCGTCCCGTCGCCGAGCAGAGCCGTCTTGATCTCGTTGAGTTTTCCCGCCGAACCGGCCAGATCGACCCCGACCGCCGGCGGGATCACCCCGGCGGCGCGCAGTCCCTTGACTTTTTCTTCCACCTTGCTGATGGCGACCTCCAGGGGCATTCCCGCGGGGGGAGTCAGTTCCAGGGTCACCGCCCGCAGCCGGTCGACATGGCGGATCTGCTCCGGTCCGCGGATTCGTTCCAGGGTGGCCAGGCTGGTAAACCCGACGACGTCGCCGCCCGGAGTGGCCACCGGCGCCCGCATCATGGACTCCAGGGCGTCTTCTCTCCCCGAGTATTGGCTCAGAATCTTCATGTCCTTGAGTTCCCCGTTCTGTTCGTACTCGCGGAAGAGCAGGATTCCGTCTCCGTTGGCCTGAATGGCGAGCCCGAGATCGGTGCGGGTCATGTCGACCTGCCGCAGCCGTTCGTCGTCCGGGACGATGCGCATCTCCTCCAGAGGCAGGGAAAAATTGGGAGGTTCCGAGCGGATGGCGTAGGGCCCGAAGGTTTCCATGAGCGACCCGAATAGGGCACCGGCAGTGGCCGAGACCTGATCGAGATCGTCGCCCGTGAGATCGATGCTGATGGCCGATCCGGTGGCCCCGGCGACGCGGAAGAGGGGCATCTGGAAGGAGAAAGCGATGGTGTCGGGAAGAATGTCGGGTGCGGTGGCGTGGTTCATCAGGGGAATCGCGTCGACCACCTGCTTCTTGTCGCGTGAGACGCTGCCGTGGAACATCCTGCCCTCGAAGCTCACCAGGAAATAGTTCGACAGGCGCGGGGGAAGAATGGCGCCCTCCTGACCGAAACCGAGGGGCACGGGCTGGCGCTCGTCCACCGGCTCCGTCGGTCGCCCCGCTTTCTCTTCGAGCACGGTTTCCACGGCGAAGCGGTTCTCCGTGGTCTCCCAGGCCGGCCGGATCCGCTCCTCGATGCGCGCGCCCAACTCCGAGAGCTGGTCGAGATTGTAGCCCGGCGGGGGGAAGAGTAGGCCGAAGATGATGTTGCGGTTCCCCGAGGGCAGGTAGTCGAGAGGGGGCAAAAGCACCCGGGTGCCGAAGATGGTGATCGCGGCGAAGAACGCCACGATGGCGGCCCGGCTCAGCCAGTCGCGCGTGATCAACCGCACGATGCCGGCGACCAAGTGGGGAAGGGAACCGACAATTTTCCCGACGAGGAGGAAGGGCGAGAGCAGTGCCGTCGACCACCAGGGGCGCCGACGCCGCAACTCCTGAGCGTCGGGAGGGACCTGGAGAAGACGGGACGAAGCGGTGGGGATGACCGTCAGCGAGACGATCATGCTGAGTCCCACCGCCGCCATGATGGCCAGGGAAATATCGCGGAAGAGCTGGCCTGCCGTCTCCTCGATGAGCAGAATGGGCAGGAACACGACCAGCGTGGTGCAGGTCGAGGCGATGACGGCTCCTGCCACCTCTTTGCAGCCGTCGAGCGCGGCCTGGATCGGCGACTTTTTCATCTCGAGGTGCCGGTAGATGTTCTCGATAACCACGATGGCGTTGTCCACCACCATGCCGACGGCGAACGCCAGGCCGGCTAGCGAGATGATGTTGATGGATCGACCCAGAGCGACCAGCACGACGAAGGAAGCGATTACCGAGACGGGGATGGCGATGGCGATGATGCCGACGGTTCGCAGCGAGCGGAGAAAGAGGAGGAGGGTGATGGTGGCGAGCACCCCCCCGACGACCAGATTCGAGCGGACCAGTTGGATGGCGTCCTGCACGTAGGTGGTGGAGTCGTAGACCTTGACCAGTTCCAGGCGGCCATTGAGACCGAGAGAGCGGGAATGCTGGTCGAGGATGCCGCCCTCCATGTTCATCTCGGCGATCTCCTCCTCGAGCAGCTGCATCGCCTCGAGGAGGTTGGCGCCGCGCTGGAGTTGGAAATTGAAAAAGGGCATGGGGATGCCCCGCGCCCGTGCCCAGTCGCGCTGTTCCTTGTAGGTTTCGACAATCTCCGCGATATCCCCGAGGTAGACCGGTCCCGATTCGGGGTCTCGCCGGATGATCATGTTTTCCAGGTCTACGGGGCCCTGAAACCGGCCCACGGTGCGAACCCGGATGTCCCGTTTGCCCTCCTCGATGCGCCCTGCGGACAGGTCGACGTTGGCGGTCTGGATTGCCTGGCGGAGCTGGGAATAGGTCACCTGGCGCAGCGCCATGGCGCGCGGATCGACCAGGATGTGGAGTTCCGACTGGCGGGCGCCCCGGATGCCGACCTGGGAAATCCCCGGGATGCGCTCGAATCGGGGGCGGAGCCTCCGCTCCATGAAGTCGAAGAGCGTGGTGGCGTCGAATTCCGGATCCGTCGAGGAAAACCCGACCCACGCGATGTAATCCACCGATTCGGGGTCGATCGGTTCGACGACGGGTTGAAGCACGCCGTCAGGGTATCCGGGGACCTCGTCGAGTTTCTGCAGGGTGTCGGCCAGAGCCGTGTTGATGTCGGTTCCCGTCTCAAACTCCAGCCGGATCGTGCCCTGACTCGCCGCGCTCGTGCTGGTCAGCGATTTGAGACCGACGACGTCGCCCAGCACCTTCTCCTGCTCTTCCACCACGTCGCTCTCGATGTCTTCGGCGGAGGCGTTTTCCCAGTTGGTGATGACGGCGATGACCACGGAGTCGACCTCGGGCGTCATGCGGATGGGCACGTGGGTCAGGGCGAGAATGCCGGCGAAGACGCTGAGAAGGACGCCCACGGTGACCGTGACCGGTTGGCGGATGGAGGACCGGATCATGGAAATATCAATGGTTCACGCTCAACTGGCTGGCGTCTGCCGGTGACCTGGGGTCCCGGGAGATGAGGAGGGCCTGTCCCTCGCGGAGGCGCTCGTTGCCCTCCACGACGACCTGGTCCCCGGCGGAAAGCATCCCGGGTTCGAGGAAGGCTTTGCCATCGCGGCGGAAGCGCACGGTCACGGCGACGCGCTCGGCGGTGGGCAGGTCCTGTCCGGAATCGGTCGACTCCTGCGACCGGTAGACGAAATCGCCCAGACGGGTGGAGATGATGGCGTCGACCGGGGCCGTCAGCATGGGTTCTTCGACGCCGATGGGAAGGTCGGTGTGGACCGACATTCCGTGAACGAAGCGCCCGTCGAGGTCGTCGATGGTGGCGACGACGTTGAAGAGGCGGGAGCGCATGTCGACCTCGGCGATGGTTTTGACCGATTCCGCCCGGGCCGAGAGCCGGCCACCCTTGACGAAGATCTGAAAAGCCGTGGGCTCCGCGGGGATGGTGGCGGCGAAACGTTCCGGCACGTCCAGCCAGGCTTCGATTTTTCCCGTGGAGACCAAGGTCACCACGGGAGCCCCGGCGGCGAGCCACTCCCCGGGTTCGACGTGACGCTCCACGATCCGACCGTCGAAGGGGGCCAGGATGCGCAGGTCGGCTTCGCGGACGCGCAGGAGGGAGAGTCGACTTTTGGCCACGTTGAGCTGATCGCTGGCGGCCTTCACCTGGGCGGCAGCGACCAGCCGCTCCCTTTCGGCATCGAGCAACTCGCGCTCCGAGACCGCCCTTTTCTGAAACAGCTTGGTTTTCATGTCGAAGTCGCTGAGGGCGCGTTTCGACTCCGCCTCCCGCTGGGTGACGAGCACCTCCGCGGCCGTGATGGCGGCTTCGGCTTCGGCGATCTCGGCATCGATGCGTCGCCGGTCGAGTATGGCGAGGGGGTCATCCTGCCTGACCAGATCGCCCTCGTCCGCGAGGATCTCGGCGATGGCACCGGACTCCCTCGCGGCGACTTGGGCCCGGGCCACGGCGCGTAGACTACCGGTTACACGATGCGTCTCGCGGGCGCGGACCTCGATCACGTCATCGACGAAAACCGAAGCGGGGGGCGGACCCTGGGCACCGCCGGGGGGACCGGCCTGTGGGCCAGCGGGCTCTGGCGCCTCCTGGAGGGCTTTCGCCCCGAGCCAGAAGGCCGCTCCCAGCATCGAGGCCAGGATCAGGCCGCGGATCAGGGCGGTGAGGAAGCCCCGGGCCTTCGGGGGTGGGTTTTTCTCGGTCATTTTCAGAAGGTGGGGATTTGCGGGGGGAACCTCAGCGAAGAGCCGGGTCCCCGCAACGGACAAACGTCTCTGCCGTCAGGTTACGTGCCGGCTGGCGTGACGAGACCTTTTGGCAAAGGCGGCTGCGTGGGTGGGTCAGATACGCAATGGTGCCGCGCTCGCCAGAGCGTGGGGCATCGGGCCACCTTTTGGCAAAGGCGGCTACGTGGAGGAGCGAAATGGTGCCGCGCTCGCCAGAGCGTGGGGCATCGGCCACCTTTTGGCAAAGGCGGCTACGT
>CAZLUZ010000043.1:0-28480 GCA_964562825.1 uncultured Akkermansia sp. | reverse complement strand
ACGTTCACGCCGCATCATAGCACCTCTTCTCAGCCACGAAAATTCAGGAAGAACCATTCGGAGGAAAACAGAGACGTATCAGCAAAACCGCCCTGTTTACCGTCGAAAGAATGGCGCACTATGTTATTTTGGCGGCGGGTCTGATTATCGCGCTCTCGTCCATCGGTTTGGATTTCACCAAATTTGCGCTCTTTGCCAGCGCCCTGGGAGTAGGGCTCGGCTTTGGTCTGCAAAATTTGGTGAGCAACTTCGTAGCCGGCCTCATCGTTCTTTTCGAGCGGAGTCTGAACGTGGGCGACTTTGTCGAGTTGGAATCCGGGGTCGCCGGCGAAGTTCGTGAGATCAATATGCGGAGCACCCTGATCACCACCAACGACAACGTGGATATCCTCGTCCCAAACTCTGAATTCGTCGGTGGGAGAGTGACCAATTGGACCTTGAGAGAAGTGTTCCGCAGAATCCATATCCCTTTCGGTGTCGCTTATGGGACCAATAAGGAACGCGTCCGGGAGGTGGTTCTCGAGGCCTCGGAGCGCGTTCCCTGGACCCTGAGGGGTCAGCCGAGACGGCAGCCCCAGGTCTGGTTCGTCGGTTTCGGCGACAGCAGCCTGGATTTCGAGTTGGTGGTGTGGTTGACCCCGGAAGCGGTCAAAAGACCGACTGCGGTGCAGGCGGATTTTCTCTGGGAGATCGAGACGGGTCTGTCGGAGTCGGGAATCGAAATTCCCTTTCCCCAGAGAGACCTCCATCTTCGCAGCGGCTTCGATCAACTCCCCGGGGCGCGGCCAGATTGATGGCAAAAGGGCTGGCCGGAGGCTCCCGGAGGAACGGATCGATCGCCCGAGTCCGGGCTGGTGGGGATTCCCTCCTCGGGTGGGGGCGGATCGAGGATTCAGAGATGGCGACCCCAGACCTCCTCGCCCGGCGCGATCGATTCCTCCGGTTCGAGGCGGATCAGGCAGTTTGCCTTGCTCAAGCCAAAGATGGCATGGGATTGCTGGGTGCCTGACAATTCCACCTGCGAACCGCGGACGATGCCGCGGAGGTAGTGGGGCCGGTCGCCCGGATTGCGCATCGGCTCGTCCGCTCGGCCCAGAAGCACCCGGTCGCGCCCGTCATTCTCGGGGAGAAATCCGATCCTTTTGCGCAGGGCCGGCAGGACGAAGAGGTGGAAGGTGACAAAGGCGGAGACCGGATTGCCCGGCAGAGCGAAGACGAGGCATCCATCGGGATGGACGCCGAAGAGAAAGGGTTTGCCCGGTTTCAGTCGCACCCTCCAGAAATTGGTCTGCACCCCGAGGTCGTCGAGAGCCTCTTTGACGAAATCGCGTTCACCCACGGAGACCCCGCCGGTGATGACGAGAAAATCGCTGACTTCGCAGAGCACGGCAAAAGCATCCCGCATCAGGGCCGGTTCATCGTCGAGGTGAATCCGCTCGGCGATGGCGCCCTCTTTTTGCACCGCGGTTTGGAGCAACACTCCGTTGCTGTCATAGATCTGCCCTGGCATCCGGTAGCCGCCGGGTTCGACCAGCTCGTCTCCCGTGGTCACCACATGGACCATGGGACGTGTCCGGACCGGGGCTTCCTCCATGCCCTGAGAGGCGAGGAGGGCGAGACGCGGAGGAGTGAGCGGCGTTCCCGGCGCCATAAGCAATTGACCCGCGCAGACATCGCCTCCGCGCCGACGGACATTCTCCCCGGGTTCCACGCCCTCCAGGATGGTGAGCAGATCTCCCTCGCGGCGGGTGTCCTCCTGCATGACGACCGCGTCGGCTCCGGAAGGGAGGGGCGCTCCGGTGAAGATGCGGATGGCCGCGCCAGAGCGGAGTTCGAGGCGGCGGTCAATCCCGGCCGGCTGGGTCTCGCGCTCCACCACCAGAGTCGCCCCGTTTTTCGCCTCCCCGGACCTGACCGCATAGCCGTCCATGGCGGAGTTGTCGAATTCGGGAGAATCGAGCCCTCCGTGGACTTCCTGCGCCAGGGCGAGATTGCCCGCCAGGGGGAGCGGCAGCCAGATCACCGGTCCCGGGATCACGTTCTCCAGGATGCGCGTTCGGGCCTCCGATTCTTCCAGCATGGCGGGACCTAACAGGAGAGGCGGAGGCGAGTCAACCGGGACTAGGAGCCGCCGTTTCCTGCCGTGCGGGTTCGCTGACAAATTCCTTACAGTTTTTCACCGACAACGGTCGCCACTTGATGCTAGGCTGCAAAACGAGTGAAACCCTCCCCAACGACGCACAACCATGAAAAGCCTACTCCGCAAAGCTGTGGCCTGCCTTCTGGCCTGCCTTTATTTCGTCATGACTGATACCTCCGCGAATACTGAGGAGACGATTGATTTCGTCGAGCGGTTCGCCCTGGCGGAAAACCGCGAGGAAGTCCTGGCGACCTTGATTCCCGGCACCCCTGACTACTACTACTACCACGCGATCCACTACGTGAACGAGGGCGAGTGGGACAAGCTCGCGTCCATCATGGAGCCATGGGTGAAACGCTATGGTGAGACCGATCAAGTCTGGGAGGCGCGCAACCGGGAAGCGCTGCTTCGCTACGGAGAGAACCCGGAGAAAAGCCTGGGATACCTGAAAGATCGGCTCAACCTCAGCTTTTCGCACCAGAGGCAGCGGATGGACGCCCGACCGGATCTGCCCACCGTCCTGGATCAGGGAGTGATCAGCTGGGACGCGTTCATGGAGCGGGCCAGCCGGAATCCGCGGAAGCTCAATCAACTGGAGGATTCGGGTCTGGATCGCTTCCTCCGGGCCGAACCGGCACTCGACAACACCACCAGGAGGGAGTTGCTGTCCCGCCTGACGTATCCCGACTACGGGAATCTCACCGGGATCATCGCCGCGGATCTGCGCACCCGGGAGAGCCGGGGATTCGGCGAGTTCGGCATCCATCAGAATCTGCTGCCGGATCAACTGGAGGAACTGGCCCGGCTCGTCCCCGAGTTGGTCCGCGATCCGAACTATGTCTACACCCGTATCGCCAAGCTCCATCCGGGCGCCGATCGGGACTGGAGGCGCGATCCCGATGCCCGGGAGCGTTACCTGGAAGCGCTCTGGGACTATGTCGAGAGTCTGGATCCTTCCTTCAATTCGCTGAAGGTGCACACGCTCTACCAGCTGCTGCGGCACCACCGGTCCCTCGGCGAATATCCGGACGGTCTCTGGATGGCCTACCTGGAACTGCCCCGCCCCGGCCCCTATATCGAGCCGCGGTTTCTCGCCACACCCGAAGCGCAGAGAAACCTCGCCGATCCCGGCGCCGATTTCTCCCAGGTGACGCGCTGTCCGCCAGTGGGGCAGGACGAATCGCTCGTCCGGGAATACCTCCTGCACGCGCTCCGCGACCTTCCGGGAGTCGAGAAATTCGCCGCGGTGGTGAAGAAGGATTACCTCGAAGAACTGCTCGCCGAGGCCAAACTCACCGCCGGCATCGGCGACGCCGAGCAGTGGTTTTCCCTGCTCAATCCATCGGCGTTGCAGCGGCTCAAGGATCGGGTCGACATTGCTTTTCTGCCCTCGAATCTGGAGCAATTTCTCCCCGGCGATGAGGTGGTGCTCGCGGCCGAGGTGAAGAACGTGACGGACCTCGTGGTCAAAGTGTTCGAGATCAACGCGCTGAACTACTATCTGGACACGGGCCGCGAGATCAACACCGACCTCGACCTGGACGGGCTGATTCCGAACGAGGAGTTGCGCTTCCGCTACGAGGAGGCCCCCATCCGGCGGGTCCGGCGTTCTTTTTCCCTGGAGTCCCTGCGGGACAGGCGCGGGGTCTGGATGGTCGAGCTGATCGGCAACGGGGTCAGCTCGCGGGCCCTGGTGCGCAAGGGGCAGTTGCAGTATGTGTCGCAACCGACGGCCACCGGCACCGTGCTGACGATACTGGACGAAGCCAACGCCGTGGCTCCCGAGGCCTCCGTCTGGTTCGGAGGACGCGAATACGAAGCCGACGAAGAGGGCCGCATCCTCCTGCCATTCTCGGAGACGGGGAGCCAACAGATCATTCTGAACTCCGGCGTGGTGGCGGCGCTGGACCGTGTCGAGCTGCCCGCCGAGGAGGTTCGCCTGCGGGCCGGATTCCACGTGGACCGGGAGACGCTGCTCCCGGGAGCCGAGTGCGCGGTTCTGGTGCGACCCGAGTTGACGGTTGGTGGCGCAGCGGCGCCCGTGTCCTGGTTGGAGGATGTGAAACTGACGCTCTCCTCCACCGATCTCGACGGAATCACCTCGAGCCAGGAGGTGGTGGACTTTGCCTTGACCGGGGAGGACGAGGCGATTCATCGCTTCCGGGTGCCGCAAAGGTTACAGGAGATTCGCTTCACGCTGGAAGGGCGCGTTCCCCGGATCAGCGAAGGCGGGAAAAAGGTGGTGGTCAATGATTCCCGGATTTTCTCCATCAATGGTATCGACGAGAGCAGCGCGACCGGTGATTTTCACCTGAGCCGGATCGGCGGCGAATACTGGCTGGAGCTGCTGGGGAAGTCCGGTGAAGCCCTGGCGGACCGGAGCGTCACGGTATCGTTGGATCATGAGGATTTCACCCTGACGTGGAACGTGTCTCTGAAGAGCGACGAGCGGGGACGCATTTCCCTCGGGGCGCTTGCGGGTATCGAGACGATAGCGGTGAACGGGTCGGGTTTGATGCGGCGCCAGTGGTTCCTGCACGGAGACCGGGCCACCGTGCCGGGCACCGTTCAGGCGGCGGCGGGAACGTCGATCGAGATTCCGCGGGTCGCGGCCGAGGGCGAGGTGGGCCGGCCCGAAATCGTCATCCTGGAGCGGCGGGGTGGCGCCTTCGTCCGCGATGTCTTCGCCAAGGTGAAGACCGCGCCGGGGCGATTTGTCATCGATGGGCTGGAGCCCGGGGATTACGAGGTCTTTCTCCGGGGCAGCGAAGATCGGGTGCAGGTGCGGGTGACCGCATCGGAAGAGGCGGCACTGGGGTTCGCCCTGTCGGACTACCGTCACCTGGAGGTGGGCAACACGCGCCCCCTGCAAATCACAGGGGTGGACCCGGAGGATGGCGAGATCCGAATTTCGCTGGCCAACGCCGGGCCCGATGCCCGCGTCCACGTGTTCGCCACGCGTTTTCTCCCCGAGTTTCCAGCTCCGGAAAATCTGGGTCTGGGCAGGGCGAGATCGCTGGCCGCAGTCGGCCGGGGCGGATTCGAGTCCCGCTATGTATCGGGGCGCGATATCGGCGAAGAATATCGCTACATCCTGGAGCGGCGAGCGGCGAAAAAATTCCCGGGTAACATGCTTTCCCGTCCCGGTTTGATTCTCAATCCCTGGGCCTTGCGGGACACCGAGACCTCGGTCGACGACGCCGAGGAGGGGGAGGAGTTCCGCAAATCGGCACCCGCCTCGGGTGCGGTGCGAACGGGGAAAGAGGAAGCCGGTGAAGAGGGAAGACGGCAGAGTCAGGGCCAGGAGGAGGGGGCGAATCTCGACTTTCTCGCCGAGGCGGCCCCGGTGGCGCTGAACCTGAAGCCCGACGAGGAGGGAACCATCGTCATACCGGGGGATTTCCCGAGGGATCGTCAGCAGCTCCACGTCGTGGCCGTGGACTCCTCGGGAGTAGCCTACCGGCAACGCTCACTCGGCGAGAATGGCGGCACCGAGTTTCGGGACCTCACCCTGAAACGTTTTCTCGATCCGGCGAAACACTACACTCAGAAGCGGAGGGTCACCCTGCTGCGACGCGGCAACGTGCTTGCCATTCCGGATATCCGGTCGTCTGAGGTAGAGACCTACGACACGATCGGCGGCGTGTTCGCGGTGATGGCGGGCGTAGCCGGCGAAGCGAACCCCGCAGACGAGGCGACGCTGCGCGAATTTTCCTTCATTCTACGCTGGCCGGACGCGGCGCCGGAACAGAAGCGGGAATGGTATTCGAGGTATGCCTGTCACGAGTTGAATTTCTTTCTCTCGCGGCACGACGAGGCGTTTTTCCGCGAGGTGGTGCAACCCTACCTGAGGAACAAGCGGGACAAGACCTTCATGGATCATTACCTGATCGAGGCCGACCTCACTGCCTACCTCGAGCCGTGGCGTTACGGCCGGCTCAACATCGTGGAGCGGATCCTGCTGGGACGGCGCCTTGGCGGGGACACCGAAGGCGCCATGAGAAGGTCCGTCTCCGAGTGGATGGATCTGCGGCCGCGGGATCGGGAACAGCTCTACCAGTTCTATCGCAGTGCGCTTCGGGGCAGGGGGCTCTCCGAGGGCGGAGGGGTGGCAGGAACCATCTCGGGCAGGAACCTCGAGTTGGCCTTGACCCAATCGGCATCGGAGCCTGCCGATCGAAGCTCCCTGATGACCAGATCCCTGAGACGCGTCTCCGGGATGGCATCCGAATTGTCGAACGGAAGACGGCCCGAACGGGACATGCTGGACGCCTTGGGCGACGAACCGGAGAGTGCGCCGGCACCTGCCGCACCGATGGTAGGTGCAGCCGTGGACGGTTTCGCGGCGGGGGGTGTGGACAAGAAGATGAAGTTCGCCGAAGAACAGCTTCTCGAACTGCGGGAGCGAGCGAAGGGGCAGGCCCTCTATCGCAAGCTCGAAGCAACCCGGGAGTGGGCGGAGAACAACTACTACGAGTTGCCTATCCGGCAGCAGGTCGCCGCGCTGATCACGGTGAACGATTTCTGGCAGGATTACGCCGACTGGGATGGTCGGGGCGGATTCTACTCCCGTCATTTTCCGGCCGCGACGCGGAATTTTGCCGAGATGATGCTCGCCCTGGCGGTTCTCGATCTGCCCTTTTCCGCGGAGGAGGCTGAGATCGAATTCACCGAGGAGAGGATGACGCTGGAGGCGCGATCCCCGGTCATCGTTTTCCATGAGGAAATCGAGGAGAGCACTCCACCCGAAGACCGACCGGATATTCTGATCAGCCAGAATTTTTATCGTGCCGACGACCGCTACGAGATGGTCGAGGGAGAGAGGGTGGACAAGTTCGTCACCCGGGAGTTTCTCACTGGCGTTTCGTACGGCTGTCAGGTGGTTATCACGAATCCGTCTTCATCGAATCAGCGGCTGGACCTCCTCCTCCAAGTGCCCGAGGGGGCCGTGCCGATAGCGACGAGCGACTACACCCAGACGGTGCCGATCGGCATGAGCCCCTTCAGCACGCGCACCGCGGAGGTGCACTTCTACTTTCCCGAGGACTCGGGAGAGGGGACTTTCGCTCATTTTCCGGCCCACGTTTCCCGGAATGAAGAACCGGTCGCATGGGCCGATCCTTTCCGCTTCCGGGTAGTGGACCGTCTTTCCGAGGTGGACACGTCATCCTGGGAGTACCTTTCCCAGAACGGCAGCGACGCCGAGGTGATTGCTTTCCTGGAGGACAACAACATCCACGCTATCGATCCCGCGAAGATTGCCTGGAGGGTGCGGGAGAATGTCGATCTGTTTCGCCGGGTCACGAGTCTGCTTCGCGATCGCCACGCCTACTCCGACGTGTTGTGGAGCTATGGCATGTATCACGACGAGCCCGGGGTGGCGCGGGAGTACCTCACCCACCAGGAGTCCTTCCTCGACGATTGTGGTCGGGCCATCGAGTGCGAACTGGTCACCATCGATCCGGTGGAGCGGCACTGGTACCAGCACCTCGAGTACGCCCCTCTGGTCAATGCCAGGGCGCATCGTCTGGGGCGAGATCGCAAGATCCTGAACGATCGGTTCCGAGCGCAATATCACGAGTTCATGAGGGTGCTCGCCTATCGCAAGGACCTCTCGGCTCGGGAATCGCTGGGGGTCGCCTACTACCTCTTCCTCCAGGATCGCATTGAGGAGGCGCTCGCCTGGCTGGACCGGGTCGAGGAGGAAGCGATCGAGAGCCGCCTGCAGTTCGACTACCTTCGGGGCTACGCCTCGCTCTATCGAGAGGAACCGGCGGTAGCGGCCCAGATCGCGGATCAGTACCGGGATCACCCGGTGAATCGCTGGCGAGAGCGCTTCCGCGAGCTGGGTGATCACGCCCGCGAAATCCGCGGCGAAGCGGGCGAATTCACGGACCGGGAGGACCGCGACCAGCGGCAGGAGGCGCTCGCCGACGCCGATCCCTCCATCGAGTTGAAGATAGAGGGCTCGAAGGTTCTCCTGACCCTGCGCAAGATCGAGGAGGTCCGCATCAACTACTATGAGATGGACCTCGAGTTTCTCTTCTCCAGCCAACCCTTCGTGTCCGCGGGCAGCGGTCAGTTCAGCTACATCAGGCCGAATTTCACCGAAACGCGGGGACGAGCAGGGGATGGACAGCTGCTGGAGTTCGAGATTCCGGAGCGGTTCGCCGGACGGAATGTCCTCGTGGAAGCGGTATCCGAGGGGAAGAGGGCGAGCGCCCCGGTTTACGCCAACACCCTGGACGTCCGCTTGTCGGAGAGCTACGGATCGCTGCAGGTTCGCGACCGGACCGACGGCTCTCCTCTCCCGCGGACCTACGTCAAGGTCTATGCCAGGTTCGGGGATGGGGCGGTGCGCTTTTTCAAAGACGGATACACCGACCTGCGCGGCAGGTTCGACTACGTCAGCCTGAATACGGACGAACTCGATCGAGTGGAGAAACTCGGCATCCTCGTGACGAGTCCCGCGGACGGAGCGCTGGTGAAGGAGGCCTCTCCGCCGCAACGATAGAGCGGGCGGACCCGGCGTGCCCGCGAACGCCCCCGGTTCTTTTACGGATCGAACCGGGGGGGGCGGGCTAGGCACTATGCTCCACGTCGCTGACGTAGTCGGTCTTGCCGTTCCCGATGTAGATCTGGCGGGGCCGCGCGATGCGGTCGGCGGGATCGTTGCTCTGCTCCCACCAGTGGGCGATCCAACCGGGAAGACGACCGATGGAAAACATCACGGTAAACATGTTTTTCGGGATACCGATCGCCCGAAGGATGAGTCCGCTGTAGAAATCGACGTTCGGATAAAGCTTGCGATCGACGAAATAAGGATCGCTCAGGGCGATCTCCTCGAGCTTGCGCGCGATATCGAGCAAGGGATCGTGGATGCCGAGTTGGCTGAGCAGTTCCTCGGCGACTCTGCCCAACATCTGGGCGCGTGGATCGAAGTTCTTGTAGACCCGGTGTCCGAAGCCCATGAGGCGCACCTTGCTCGTCTTGTCCTTGGCCAGGGCGACGTATTCCTCCGGGGTGATGTTGCCATCGTGAATCTCCTCGAGCATGTCGATGACGGCCACGTTGGCTCCGCCATGGCGAGGACCCCACAGGGCACAGACGCCGGCGGCACAGGAGGCGAAGAGGTTGGCCTGCCCCGATCCCACCATACGCACCACCGAGGTGGAACAGTTCTGTTCGTGGTCGGCGTGCAGCAGCAACAGCAGATTCAGCGCCCGCCGGATCAGCGGGTCGCTCTCGTGCTGGGCGTAGGGCATGGAAAACATCATGTGCAGGAAATTGCCCACGTAGCGGAGGTTGGGATCCGGGTAGATGTGGGGCAATCCCTTGGACTGGCGATAAGCGTAGGCCGCGATGGTGCGAACCTTGGAGATGAGCCGGGCAGCCGCTCCGAGGAGGTCGGACTCCTTCTCGAGTTCCAGGAAGGAGGGATGAAAGCACGACAGGGCGTTGATCATCGCCGAGAGGATAGCCATGGGCGGCGCCGAGCGGGGGAAGCCCTCAAAATGGTGTTTCATCCCCTCGTCCAGGTTGGCGTTCTCCCTCAGCATATCCGAGAAGAGCCGATATTCGGCCTGGCTGGGGAGTTTGCCGGCGATGAGCAGGTAGGCGACCTCGACGAAATTCGGCGATGCCTCGAACTGCTCGATGGGGATGCCGCGGTAGCGCAGGATGCCCTGTTCTCCGTCGATGAAAGTGATCGCGCTGCGACAGCTCCCCGTGTTGCCGAATCCCGGGTCCAGGGTGATGGCGCCGGTCTCGGCACGAAGTTTGGCGATGTCGATCCCCCGCTCGTTTTCACTGCCGACGACGACCGGGAGTTCGAGCGTTTTTCCGTCTATCTGAATGGTGGCTGTCTTGAGCATCTGGAGCTGAGGTGGCTGAGAGGGGGTGATTTTCGGCGTGGCGGGGGCGACGCGCCGGTTGCTCGTCCAGCAAAGCCGGGGTTTTCCCAGAGTCAAGCACCGACGCCGAAAGAGAACATCTCTCGTGAGCGCACGGACCGATCTGGAACCTGAATTACGTCCCGCAACGCCGCCGGAATGGCTTTTTGGCCGGGTCAATCCATCTCGCGACGAATCCACTCCCGGTACGCGTCCACGAGATCTCGGCAGCCGGAGGAAGAGTGATCGAGCTCGCGATCGTCCCAGACCCGCACTGGCTGGACCCCCCGGAGCGAGGAGGTGAGAAAGGCCCCTTCAATCCGGCCGATATCTCCCGGATGGATGTCTGCCTCCCCGACGGGGAGCCCCTCTTCTCGGCCTTTCTCGAGCAGGATTTCGCGGGTCACTCCCGGGAGACAACCCGAGGAGAGCGGGGGTGTGACGATACGGCCGTCGACGGCGACAAAAAGGTTGGTGGTTGCTCCCTCGCAGATCGCGCCCGCGGTATTGAGGAAGATCGCCTCGTCGGCTCCGCGGGAGCGGGCCAGGCGGAGGGCGACGAGGTTCTCCCCGTAGCTCAGGGATTTGTGACCGGCGAGGGCCCCATGTTCGTTCCGGCGGAAGGGTACGGTGACAACTCGCGCCAGATCCGGGTGCCCCGGATGGGGCAGGACCTGCAGAAGCAGCGTCTGGGCGGTGACGGTGAGGCGAAGCCGGGCCTGGTCCATTGCATTCTTTTCCAGGCAGGCCGCGATCAGGTCGCGGATTTCCTCGCTTGGAGGGAGGGGATATCCCAACGCGGCTGCGGAGCGGGAAAGCCGGCGAAGATGACGGGTCAGGGCCACGGGTTTTCCCTGGCGGGCCGCGATGGTTTCGAAGATGCCGTCCCCGGTGAGAAACGCGGGATCGGCGAGTTCGGGGCGGAGGTTGTCTCCGTCGATCAGTTTGCCGTTCAGGGCGGTCACCACCATGGGTCAGGCCGGGCCGGACGTTGGGTTGTCTAGGGGCGGCGCCGGCGTACTCTGGCGCTCTCCCCCGGGCGGAGCTTCTTTCCCGGACTCGGACTCATCCTTCTCGAAAAAGCTGGTTCGCATCAGGCTGAGCGAAGCGGCGAAAACGGCGGCGAGCATCGGTCCCGCCACCAGTCCCAGGGGACCGAAGACGATGATCCCCCCGATGGTGGAGAGAAAGATGTACAGGTCCGGCATGCTGGTGTCCATGCTGATGATGCGGGGACGGAGGATGTTGTCGACCCAGCCCACGGCGAAGAGCCCCCATATGGTGAGGGCGATGGCCCAGCCCGGCTGATTGTTGGCGAACAGATAGATCACCGCCGGCCACCAGACCACCGGGGCGCCCAATCCGGGGATGGCCGAAGTCACCACCACGAGGCTGGACCAGAACAGGGCGTTGGGGATTCCGGTGACGAGGAAGCCGACGTAGACGAAAAGAGCCTGGACCACGCCGATGATGAGGATGCTCTTGAGCGTTGATCGCACCATGGAGTTCACCGTGCGGGAGAAGATCTGCTCGTCCTTCTCGTTGAAGGGGAGGAAGCGGTAGGTGGTCTTCATCATGGCGTCGCCTTCCGTGAGAAAGAAGAAGGAGCTGTAGACGAAGATGAAGAAGTTGAGGGCTCCCACCACGACGCCCTTGGTCATGGGAGTGGCCATCTTGACAACGCCTCCCAGAATCGTCTCGGCAAAATTGCCCAGGTTCTCTTTGAGCTGTTGTTTCACGTCCTCCATGTTCGTCTCGAAGGGCACCCATTCGGGGATGGGGATGGCGAAGAGCTGGTCGACGAAGCGGGTGAGGAAGGGGATGGTGGCCTGCAGGCCCTTGGCCTGCTCGTAGATCTCGCGGACGAAAAGGGAGGTGGGAATGCCCAGTAGCACGATGAAGAGAAGGATCGTGATGATGGCCGCGATCCGGATGGGGATGAACCGCGGGGTGTGGATGGCGTCGACCACGGGTCGGGCCGCGAGAGAGAAGGCGAGGGAAAAGAGCAGAGTGGCGATGAAGCCGGAAACCATCCAGCAGAAAAAGACGGTGCCGATGGCGACGAACAGAATGATGGTGGCCCGGCGCAGGTCCCAATTCATGAGTCCCCGTTACCGCAGGAAAACGGCCCTCGCCAGCGAATTCTCAGCCCCTCGCCGGGGCGAACGTCGAGGAGTGGTCGTTTCGCCGGATGTCGGAAACGGCCGGACTTCGGGCCGCAAATGCGAGACAAAAAAGACGGTGAACCCGCCGCCGAAACGGGCGAGGTTCCCGCGAGATGAAGCGTAGACAATTCCATGCCATGACCTTGGCGGGAGGGCTGGCTCCCCTCGGTCTGTTGGGACTTACGGTGGGGCGTTCGAGCCGGAGCGAAGACGAACTCGATTCGTACGGAGGCTGGAAGGGCAAGACCTTCCCCGCCACCGGCTTTTTCCGCACGGAGAAAGACGATCGCTGGTGGCTGGTCACTCCGGAGGGCAACGCCTTCCTCAGTTTCGGAATCAACCACCTGCATCCCGGCCTATTTCGCCAGCACCACAACCGGGACGCCTGGCGGGAGCAGCTCGGCGTCGCCGATCTGCAGGACGATGCGCAGTTTGGCCCGGCGTTGAGGCGTTGGTTTTTAGAGACCTGCCGGGAGTTCGGTTTCAACACGGTGGGGGTCCACAACGGCTTGGAACTGATCAATCGCCCGGCTCCCGCCCTGCCCTATCTGCAAACGATCGAATTCGTCGAGATACCTCACTGGAGTGGAGAGATTGCGGACGAGAATTTTGTCGACGTTTTCTCCGAGGCCTTCGTCGACCACTGCGACCGGCTGGCCCAGAAAATCGCCGCCCCCTTGCGGGATGACCCCTACCTGGTGGGCTATGCCATGACGGATTGCCCGCTGTTCACGGAAGAGGATTGCCGGGAGAGGACCGATGTCGTCGGAGGGGCCCGCCGGGAGTCCAGGATCGGCTGGCCCCGGCGTCTGCGCAATCTGGGGGCCGAGGCTCCGGGGAAGCGCGCCTATGTCGAGTTGGTCGACGAACTCTATCGAGGGAGCATCGCAGACTTCAACGCCACCTACGGGACGAGTTTCGCCTCCTTCGACGCGCTGGCCAGCGCGGTGGGCTGGCGGCCCCACACCGACCTGGGCAACGCCAACGAGACCCGGGACAATGTCGCATTTCTCCACCGGGTGGTGGCGAGATACTACCAGACTGCCCGCGATGCGATCCGTCGCCACGATCCGAACCACCTGTTCGTGGGCGACAAGATCAACGCCAACACCGATTCCCTCGATACGGTTCTCCCGGTCACGTCGCGGTTCACCGACATCGTTTTCTATCAGATGTACGCCCGCTACGAGGTGCAGAAACCCGGCCTCGACCGCTGGTCGCGGGTCGTCGATCAGCCCGTGGTGAATGGGGATTCCTCGTTTACCATGATCACCGACACCATGCCCCGCCCTTTCGGCCCGGTGGCGGACGATCTCGCGCAACGCGTGGAATGGACCGACGAATTTTTTCGCCGCGCCTTCTCCCGGCCCGAATTCGTGGGCTGGCACTATTGCGGGTTGATCGCTGCGACCAACCTGATCCCCCGCAAGAGAGACCGACAGCATTCCGGGCTGATCGATAGCTGGGGTGAGCCCTATGCTCCGCTGCAGACGGCGATGAGGGATGCGTCGAGGGATCTCTATCGGGTCGCCACCGGACGTGTCTGATCCCGAAGCCCCCGGACTTCCCCAAGCACGGCTGCATGGTCATCGACGGCGAGCGATTCAGGAGATTCCGTGAACAGGCGAGGGATGCCCTCCTCCGCGAGCGCGTCCCCGGCGGCCACTGGGAGGGAGAACTGTCCACCTCGGCTCTCTCCACGGCCACCTCCATCGTGGCGCTCCACTGTGTCGATGCGGCGACTCACCGCGAGACGATCCGTCGGGGTGCCGATTGGCTGGAGCGTCACCAGAATGCCGATGGCGGCTGGGGCGATACGGTAAGGAGCTTTTCCAACATCTCCACTACCCTGCTTTGCTGGTCGGCGTTGCGCCTCTGCCGGGAGGGAGGGAACCCCGCCACGGCGCGGGCGGAGAGTTGGGTCCGCGACTACGTGGGTTCGCTGAGTCCGGAGGCGATCGCCGAGACGGTGAAGGCCCGTTACGGGCGGGATCGCACTTTCTCCGTGCCCATCCTCATGCTCTGCGCCATCGGCGGAACGCTGGGGACGCGGGGCTGGCGGCAGGTGCTCCCGTTGCCCTACGAGCTGGCGGCCTTTCCCCGAAAGTGGTTCGCCGCGATGCGGTTGCCCGTGGTGAGTTATGCTCTTCCCGCGCTGATTGCGATCGGCCGGGCCCGGTTCGAACAGGAGCCGCCCTGGCCGATTTCCCCCGCCTACTGGCTCCGCCGTCTCACCTGGCCCCGGGTGTCCCGGCTCCTGCGGGAGATTCAGCCCGCATCGGGAGGTTACCTCGAGGCAGCGCCCCTGACGGGCTTCGTCACGATGGCGCTCGCTTCGGCGGGTCGGGCCGATCATCCCGCCGCCGTGGCGGGGATCCGGTTCCTCGTCGAAAACGTCCGTCCCGACGGCAGCTGGCCCATCGACACGAATCTCGCCACCTGGGCGACCACCCTGGCGGTCAAGGCGCTGCACGCCGGAGATGGTCTTGCTCGGCGCGAGGGTGAACGACCGGACAGGGTGTGGTCGAGCGCTCGGGAGGGTACGGTCGTGGAGCAGGCGAATGATTTCGACCGCGAGACGGTGCGGCGATGGCTGCTGGAGCAGCAGTATGGGGAGGTGCATCCCTTCACCAATTCCGCCCCCGGGGCCTGGGCCTGGACGGATCTGTCGGGCGGCGTGCCCGACGCTGACGACACGCCGGGGGCCCTGCTGGCTCTTGCCTGTCTGAAGAATGAAGCCACCGCGGCTTCCTGTCGCGAGGCCGCAGAGCGCGGGATTGGGTGGCTCCTCGATCTGCAGAATGACGACGGGGGCATCCCCACCTTCTGCAGGGGATGGGGAGCCCTGCCCTTCGATCGGTCCGCTCCCGATCTCACCGCACATACCCTGCGGGCCTGGTCGGTCTGGCGTGCGGAGATGCCGGCAGAGTTGCAGGAGCAGATGGCACGGGGAACACAGGCGGCGCTGCGTTTTCTCCGGCAAATCCAGACGCCTGCCGGCGCCTGGATTCCCCTGTGGTTCGGCAACCAGCATCGAAATCGGGACGAGGAGAATCTCACCTACGGAACGGCCGTGGTCTGTCGGGCTCTCGAGGAGATTCCGGAGGCGGCGACAATGTGGCAGCAGGGGATCGCCTGGCTTTCCGCGAACCAGAACCCCGACGGCGGCTGGGGCGGGGGAGGGAGGACACCGTCGAGCATCGAGGAAACCGGCCTAAGCGTCTCGGCCCTGGCCCGCGCCGACGCTTCTGCAGCGGAGCGGGGGGTCTCGTGGCTGGAGCAGGCCACCCGTGGGGGAACCGAATTCCCCGAGGCGCCAATCGGGTTCTACTTCGCCAAGCTGTGGTATTTCGAGCGCATCTATCCGCGGGTTTGGACGGTGGAGGCGCTGGAGCGAGTTGCCGCGGTGAGATCGGCGTCTTCAGTTTGAGCCGAAGTAGAGAATGGTGGCGGCGTGACCGGAGCTTTTCGGGTGGCGCTCCCCGGCGATGCGGATTGCGGCCTGGTGACGGCTGTCGATGAGGCCGTCGGCCAGGATGACGGTGCGGGGATAGTTCAGCTTCTCACTGAAGTGGTGGTAGAGATCGATGCTTCGCCAGGGACCGGCATCGATGCTGACTTCGAGCATTCCGGCATCGGGCCCGGCGAGGACAAACGCGGTCAGGGTGGCTCCGGTGAAGTCGACATAGAGCATCTCGCCCGGCTCGTCGCCGCGAAGAGCGGGAGAATCCAGGTAGTCCGGTCGGATGGTTCCGACGGGCAGCAGGTCACGATCTATCGGGGCGAAGTCCCAGCCGCCTAGCCAGCTGGCCTCCTGAGAATCGATCCGGAGGGGGTTTTCGAAGTTGAGCGGGTGCAGGGGGGAGATCGTCTGCGGCTCCGGGATCTCCCGGGGCGATTGACGGAAGACCTCGATGATCCGGTCGGAGGCGAAGCGGTAGCCCTCCGCATTCGGGTGGGTGCCCCCGTAGTCGTCCCAGGTCATGGCCCCGCTGCGGATTGCGTCGGCGAGAGCCAGCCCCACGTCGACGCAGGGAATGCCGTAGTGCCGTGCGACCGACTTGTGGGCTCGCACCGAGGTCGCTTCCTCCCCCGCGAGATGTTTCTCCAGGATGCTCGGATTGACGAACTGCACGGAAATGATGTCGCAGGTGGGGTTGCTCCGCCGAACCTGGCGAACGATACCTTCGAGACCGCGGACGGCGAGGGCGAAGGTTTCTGCTGCGTCCTGGTCGTCGTTCACGGCGAACTCTACGACGAGAAGGTCGACCGGTTTTCCGCGGAGAACATCGGGAGCGAGCCGGAAAGCCCCCGTCACCGAGCCGGTGGAGGAGAGCCCCGCGTTGGTGAAGGCAAATTCTGCCTCGGGATAGGTCTCCTCGAGCCACCCCGCCACCAGGGAGGAGTGGCCCCGGGCGTTTTGGGTGATGGAGCCGCCCAGAAAGGCCACGTGAACGGGCTCGCTCTTTTCCACCTTGGCGAGAAAATGCGGTGTCCCCCGGCCGGGTTCCAGCCAGGGCGTCTCCTCCGCGGCAAGGGGTTGGATGAACGGTAGCAGGAGGCAGGCGATGAGACAAAAACGGGGGATCATCGCAGAGATCAAACCGGGAACAACGGCCGGTGTAAAGGGGAAGTTGAGCCGGGGCAACCTCGGTGATGCCGGCCTTCACCGGAGAATAGCGCAAGGTGGAAAGGTTCTGGAACCTGCGGAGCAATCGGTTGGAACGATCGAAAAAGGCATCGGAAGAAAGGGCGATCTCCGGAGATGCGCGACTGGATTTCCTCGGTTCAGGCGGGTTGACTACGCTTTTTGCGCCATGAGATTCTTCAGCACCCTCTTTGCCACGGCCTTTCTCTTCTGCGTCGCATCGGCCGACGAGCGGCCCAACATTCTGTGCATCATGGTCGACGACCTCGGTTATGGCGACCTCTCCTGCTACGGGGCGGAGGATGCGGAGACGCCGAACATCGATGCGCTTTTCGCCTCGGGCATGCGCTTCGATCAATTCTACGCCAACTGCCCGGTCTGTTCCCCGACTCGGGCCGCCTTCCTCACCGGCTTGTTCCCCGACAAGGCGGGCGTGCCGGGCGTCATCAGGACCCCCCTGGAGGGGCAGGTGACCAGTTGGGGAAATCTGCGCAACGATGTGAAGACGCTGCCCCAGCACCTTGGCGAGGCCGGTTACGACACCGCTTTGATCGGGAAATGGCATCTCGGGCTGGAGAAACCTGACCGCCCTCAGGATGTCGGCTTCGCCTTTTTTCACGGATTCCTCGGAGACATGATGGACGATTACTACGACCATCTGCGTCACGGGTTCAATTACATGCGATTCGGCGACGAAGTCATCGAACCCGAGGGCCACGCCACGGATCTCTTCTCCGATTGGGCCGTTGAGTATCTGGAGGGGCGAGAGGTCGAGGAAGCTCCTTTCTTCCTGTTTCTCGCCTACAACGCACCGCACACACCGATTCAGCCCCCGGAGGATTGGTTTGAGAAGGTGCGCGAGCGGGAGCAGGGAATTTCGGAAAAGCGTGCCCGGCTGGTCGCCCTGATCGAGCACCTCGACGCCGGAGTGGGTCGGGTTATCGCCGCCCTCGACGATTTCGGATTGCGCGAAGAAACCGTGGTAGTTTTTACCAGCGACAACGGGGGCCAATCGAATGTGGAGGCCCGCAACCTGCCGCTGCGCGGCGGCAAGCAGGAGATGTGGGAGGGCGGTATCCGAGTGGGCACCTGCGTGTCCTGGCCGGGAACGATCGCTGCCGGCGTGAGGGACGGGGATCACATTTCCATGACCATGGATCTCTACCCCACCTTCGCCGAACTCGCCGGGGTGCCCGTCGAGCACGAGATGGACGCGCGGAGTTTCGCTCCGGTGCTCCTGGGTGAGGATTGGTCGGAGGAGCCGAGGACGCTGTTCTGGGTGAGGCGCGAAGGCAACCAGAAGTATGGTGGCCTGGACTACCACGCGGTGCGGCGGGGCGATTGGAAACTGCTGCGCAATACCCCTTTCGAACCCTACCAGCTGTTTCACCTGGGCAGGGACCCTGGCGAGACCAATCCGGTGCCCCGCCAAAAGGCGCCCCAGGTTTACTCGGAATTGTTCAATGCCCTTTTGAAGCACATCAACGAGGCGGGGGAGGTGCCGTTTCAGTGATCAACTCTTGGTCACTTCCAAAACTCCCCAGAGCGACAGACGCGGGACGGTAATGACGAAGGCATCCTCCCGCCGCTCGATCGGCAGATCAACCGGGTCGCCTTCGGGAAGGTGGAGCGTTGCCTGGACAGCTCCGGTCACGCCGCCCAGGTCGGTGGCGAGTCCGACCACCACATTCGTCTGCTCCGTGGGAGCGTCGGTCTTCGGGTCGTAGCTCCAGTTGAACAGGTGGACGACCAGAGGCGCATCGGGGTTCTCCCGATGGATCCGGGGCAGAATCCACACCGGCTTTTCCTCCTCCAACCAGCAGAGGGGCGGCACTTTTTTGCGCAGTGATGGGGCGTCGGTCCAGTTCACCGCCCGCCCGGATGCGAGAGCTTCCTCGACGAGGGTTGCCTGCTCTTCATACAGCTCCGGTGGACCGGCGACGACCAAGAGAGAATGCCGCTCCAGATCGCGTCGGGTCAGCCGTTGGTGCAGCCAGTCGTCGCCCGCCAGCAGCACACCGAAGGGAATGTTGTGGTTCAGCAGTTCAAGGCAGGCTTCATGCGTCTGCCGGTGGCCTCGGCGGACTGCCATGCTGCTGTAGAGGAGCGCGATCTGTTCCACCGGTTCATAATCGTCCAAGAGGTCGGCATGACGTCGGACGAACTGGTAGAGAGGGGCAAAAATCTCGGTCGGCCCGGTGTAGGGCTCGCTCGACTGGACGCCATCGGGGCTGATGACCCATTGGCCGTAGGGAACAAGATACTGATGCCCCAAGGCATAGGACAACGCAATCCAGGAGCGAAGCAGACCGGTGGCTCCCTTTTCTCGAATGTAATGGTAGTCCGGTCCATCCCCGAATGCGGCCAGGGATTTCCCCAGGGCGTCGGCCAGCTTGTAGGACATGGGAACATCCCGCTTGATCCGCGGGCCCTGGGAGGTGTGGTTGACTTCCGCGACAAAAAAGTCCTCGTGACGGGAGGATGACAGGGTCTCTGGCGTCATGCCCCAGGCATTGGTGGCCACCGGAGTGTCAGGTTCTTGCTGTTCCCTGGCCAGTTCCCCCATTTCGCCGATGAAACGGGCCGCCGCGTCGCGCTGGAATCTTTCGTATTCGTAGCGGAGCGGAAAGGGTTGCCCCTCGACATAGTCGCGAATCGATGTCTCCCGCGTCGGCGTCACTGCGGCTACGGCAGTTCGATAGTGAAAAGTCGGGAGGTCGGAGATTCCCTCGCGTTCCAGCTCCTCGGGCGAGTGGTGTTCGCGCAGATAATCCTTGAACGCCTCGCCGCAGTGATCGCAGAAACATCCGCCGAAAGTGAAGCGGGCACTTCCGCCCGGCATATCGAAATGCAGGGCGTTGGTGTGGGTTTGGAAACCCCGGATCACCTTTTCGCGGACGTGGTTTCGGTAGGCCGGATGATCGATGCAACCCCACAGCGTGGGTACCCCCTGGTGCGTCCATGGAGCAAACCAGGGAACCGCGATGGGCCGGTTCTCCACGTCGCGAAGCACCGCCTCGCGAAGCCGGTCGTCGCCCGCGAGGACTCTTGCCGTCGCCGAACTCAATTCGATATTCGACGACACGATGCGCAGCCCCCGCTCGAGGCCGGACCTGTTGAAACGCTGCAGTTCCTCGAAGGACCCATACCACCAGGCCAGATCCCACCCCCACCCGGAAACAGTCTGGCCATACGCCTTCTGACGCTCGGCATCGAGCGGGTAGAGCGCGACCACGTCGGAGCGTTTCAGTTGCAGCGCGGTGGACTGCGCCGGCGTTTCCGGGGGCATCTCGGCCGAGAAGGCCACGCTGCACCAGAGGATCGCTGCCACGGGCGTCGGGAAAAGAATGCGACAGACGATGGAGAGAAGGTTCATCTGGTCCAGGATCAGTCGGAGGGTGGCCGAAAGAAATACCAGGATGCCGAGCGGGGTTTTTTCTCTCAGGACTGTTTTTTCTCCTGCTCGGGAAAGATGGCGCAGGCGGTTTTGCAGCCGAAGAACTTGCTGAAGAAGAGGCGGCGCTTCGCGACGAACCGGTAGACCACCTCGGCCAACTGGATCACCCCGGGGATCCACAAGATGACACCGATCGGCACAAGCAGGGGGATGCGAAACCCGAGGAAACGGAAGGCGCGAGCGCCCCGATGGAGTTCGCCCGTGGGAGTGACGCAGTGAATCGCCTCGAGGAGGTCGGCCCGGGTCACCGTCGGTGCGATCTGTTCCGCGCGTTCGTCCTGGATGGCGATCATGTCCACCTTGTCCAGCCAGTCCAGCCTCTCGATGAGCCGCATCTGGAAAGTGCACATGGGGCAATCCCCGTCGTAGAGCATGACGTGTCGTTCGCGATTCATGGTTTGGTCGATTGGTGTTGCGTTTCGCCTGGGGACGCGGCGCGTGCCGACGCCCACACTTCGATCCTGGTCTCTCCTTCAGTTACGCTTTTCGTCCCGAGGAAATGCCGGTTGAAATCCTCCCCGGCATTGGCGAAGCCGGCGAGTCGGCCCACTCCGTGGTTGGTCAGGGAAACCGAGGTCTGGAACGGTTTCAGGTCGAAATCGAGTTGCTCCGCGCCTTCCTCTTCGGTGTGCACGGAAAAGCGGGGGATCATATCGACGTGCACCGTGCCGCGATCGACGCGGGGACGCACCACCACCGCGGTGGAGATCCGGGTCGTGCTGATGATGGGCAGGAGGATGTTGTTGGGGACGAAGGGTTGAAAGAAGGCGGGATCTGCCACCCGGCCGTTCACCGGCACCACGCCAATCGTCCCGGCCGGCAGGATGGCGGACCCGTAGTTGACGAAGCCCTCGAATTCGGTGTTCTCGAAATTCACGTCCACGGAGAGGCTGCCGTCGGGGTTGACCGAGGTGATCCTCTCACTGGTGACGCCGATGTGGCGTTTCACGAACCCGGTGGGATGAGCCGGGGTGACCACGAACGGTCCGGGGCCGGCGACGGTGTTGGGGATGCGAGGTGCCTCCCAGGCCGTGGGAAAAAAGACCTCGCGTCCCACCGTGATCCGGCTGTGCCGCACGGGAAGCCCGGTGCGGAAAGCGAAGTTCATCTCGACCACCGGATCCGGGAGCGCTCCTCCGGACAGGGCTTCCTCGGCCGCGAGCACATGCTCCGGCGCGTCGATCACGAGCACGCTGCCCTTGGCCGGCAGGAGGACGAATGTTCCGGCGGGCGACAGCACTCGGTCGAGGACCGGTTTCACCGCCTCGAGCCCGGCAAAACCGATATCGATCTCCCGCCTGATCCGCTGCTGCGCATCCAGAGGGAGGGCCGCGATCAGGAGGAGACCGGCCAGCGCAAGGCGGAGAAACGGCGCTCTCATCGATACCAGAATGCCCCAGAAAGTCGCCCCTGACAACGCGGAAGAGCGAGACGCTGCGGCGACCATGGGATCGATTCCGGCGAAAAAGAGATTGCCTCGCCACGGGATTTTTCCGTATAGGCGAGGCCGCACCATGAGTGAAGCCAAATCAGAAGCGGAAAACAAAAAGCTGTTCTGGGCGTGTTTCGTCGCGCTCGTCGCTACATCCTTCGTTTTCGGGCTGCGAGCCAACATCATCGGAGACTGGCAGTCGGATTTCGGCCTCACCGAGGCGGACAAGGGTAAGATCTTGGGTGTGGGTCTCTGGCCTTTTGCCATCAGCATCGTGTTGTTCAGCCTGATCATCGATTCCATCGGCTACAAAACGGCGGCCTATTGCGCCATGGCCTGTCATGTCGCATCGCTCTGCCTCACGCTCCTCGCCCCGGGGGCCACGGCTCTCTACTGGAGCGTCTTTCTCATCGCCATCGCCAACGGCATCGTCGAAGCTTTCATCAATCCCGTCGTGGCTACCGCCTTCAATAAGGAGAAGGCCAAATGGCTCAACATCCTGCACGCCGGATGGCCCGCGGGCCTCGCTCTCGGGGCCCTCACCGCCATTCTCCTGGGCGAAGCGGCCTGGCAGATCAAGTACGCGATGTGTTTCCTCCCCGTGGTCATCTACGCCGCCATGATCCTTCCCTGCCGTTTTCCGGTGAACGAAAGGGTCGAAGCCAACGTCTCGTATCGGGAGATGCTGGGCCAGGTCGGCGCGATCGGGTTTTTCATCATCTCTTTCCTCCTCATCTTCGGCCTCGTCCAGATCGTGGCCAGTCTGCGCCCGGGCTTCGACCTGTCCTACGGTGTGATGGCCATTGTCGCCGGGTCCATCGCCATCGCGGCCGGGATCCTCACCCGCAGTGCGGGGCATTGGATGTTCATCCTCATCCTTCTCACCATGGGGCCGCTCGCCACCACGGAACTCGGCACGGACAGCTGGATGCCCGACCTGCTTCGGGCCGATTTCACCCCAGCGGAGGCGGGCTGGATCTTTATCGGAGTTTCCACCATCATGACCATCCTGCGCTTCTATGCGGGTCCGATCGTCCACCGCTTTTCTCCCATCGGGTTGCTCGTCATCAGCGCCGCGATCGCCATCCTGGGGCTCATTTTCCTCTCCAAGGCGGCCGCGATCTGGATTCTGGTGGCGGCTTTCGTCTACGCGGTGGGCAAGACCTTCCTCTGGTCCACCACCCTGGGCCTGGTGGCAGAGCAGTTTCCCAAGGGCGGTGCTCTGACCCTCAATGGCGTCTCCGCCGTCGGTGTCCTCGGCATGGGCATTCTGGGAACGCCGATCATGGGCGGACTGCAGGATATCGGGATCGACCGCGATCTGCGCGAGAAGTATCCCGCCATCCACGAGGTGATCGTCAGCGAAAAAAGGACCGTCCCCTTCCTCGGCGATGTCCCGGGTTTCGACGAGGATCGGGTCGCGGCTCTTTCCGCGGAGGATCGGGAAAAGGTCCGGCAAGCCCGTTACCCTCACAAAAAGGCCGCCTTTCTCCAGGTGGCGGTGCTGCCCACCTTCATGCTCGTCTGCTACCTGATCCTCTTCTTCTACTTTCGGGCGAAGGGCGGGTATCGTCCGGTTGAACTGGGCGAGGGAAAGCCGGCCGGCCATTGAGGATCGGCCAGCGCGATCTCATCTCATAACTTGGGCCACGGAACCGTGAGGGGAACAGCCCCCTGGCGGAAGAATTCGTGGATTCCGCTTCAGGTCATTGCCGGGGGGCTGTGAACGGTCGCGGCGCGGTCAGGTCCTTCCGGCTTCGTCACCGGACAGCACAAAAAAAGTTCGGATTTCTTAATCAGCGGTCCGTGGATGTCCCACCCCCACGGGTATTCTGTTCGCACATGAAAGCCAGATCTCATTCCCACGACAATCTCTGTCCCTTTTTCGATCCCGATCAGTCGATTCCTGCCGCGGGGTCCGACCGGTGCCGCGGCAAGCCTGACGCGGAGCAGGAGTTGGTCAATCGCATCTTTCGGGAAAGCAACGGCCGCGGCTTGATCAAGTTTTGCCGGGAACTCGCGGTCATCCTGATCCGTCGCTACATGGTGGAGAACGATGCGGGCGAACTCCGGGCCAAAGTTTGCGCCAGCCTGGTGGCCACCCTGAAGTGCTCGAAGCAGCAGGCCGAGTGTCTCATCGACCTGTCCCTGGAGCTCATCCATGCCAAGGTTCACGGCGGCTATCGCCGGACCGAGGTGGAACTCAGCTACCTCATCGCCATGGCGACGGGAGCGGTTGACGACGTGGCAGCGAACTAGTTCTCCGGAGCAGGCGAAAATTTTTGCACACAAACAGATTCCTCGACCACAACGGCTATTTTTCCCCTTGGTCGTGGTAGGAGGAAACCGAGGAGGGGTGCCGGTCTGGTCAACCGGTGCCCCTCTTCACTCGGTGCGGAATCTGGTAGTGTCCTAATTTGAACCGGGGTGGGTGGAGAAAGTTCTTGACATCCAGACAAATCCTATTCCGCTTTTTCGGACTTCGTCATTAATCACCAAAGACTGCATCAAAGTATGAACCTGATCTGGCAGAAGGACGATTCGCTACACGAATACCGGATCAATCGGCATCTTTTCGTCGATAAGGATTCAGGAAAACAGTTCGCGTTCGTTTGGCGACTACGAATCCCCAAAGAGTTTCCGCTTCACGATGTCTGGAAAACTCAAATGCTTGTCGAGAAAGGTGGATTTGGTCGAAGCCAGAAAACCGAAAACCCTCCCCTAATCGGTAACCACGCACAGATCGATCAAGCCAAAAAAATGGCCGAGGAAACACTGGCGAAGGAATTCGGTGTCAAAAACGACCCGCCACCCGAACGAACACCGTTCCTCACCTGATCCAAGGCAAAATCACCGTTCCAGAAATTACGGAAGCTACGGACTTCAAATTAGGACACTACCCGGAATCGCCCGTTCTTGCCGATCGCGCTCCGCTCCGGCAAGATCACATGGTTTTTTCGTCCTCGGTGGGGGTGTCGCCTTCCTGGGGCGGGGCGTCGTTTTCCAGGACGATGCCGGATTCCGCGGCGAAGTCGGCGAGAGCCATCTCCTCGAGAGCGGAACGTTCCGCCTCCATCTGTTTCAGTTCGGTGGTGTCGATGGTATCGCGGGCCACCCGGGCACGGCCCTTGGCCAACTGTTTTTCCTCCGCGATCATTTCCTCGAGCCGGTTCAGGGTGTCTCCGGTTCCCCCGATTTCTCCGATCATTCCCGAGGCCATCTCGTTCAGTTCAGCGGTGGCCTTGGCGACACGCGTCTCGTTGATGTCGCGTTTCAGCGCCTCGATCCGCTCGCGGGCTTCCCGATGGGCGATATCGCGGGCGCGCTTCAATTCCTGGTAGGTCTTCTCCGCATCCTCCAGCTGAGCCACGCTGTCCTCGTGATCCTGTTTCAGCTTCTGCAGGCGCAGCGCATACTCGCCGGCATCTTTGCGGTTGCCCGCCTTGAGGTTTGCCGCCGTCTTGGCGGTGAGGTCCTGGATCTCATCGGACTCGCGTTTGACCTGGGCCATGAGCCTCTCGCAGAGACCGGCGTGGGCGGCCAGGCCCTTGTTGTATTCGGAGATCTGTTTTCTCAGATTTTCCTTTTCCACTTCGAGGAGAGCCTCGGGATTCTTCTTTTCCAGGCCCGAGATAAAGAGACCAAAAAAGCCGCGAATGAGGTTGCCGAGTCGTTTGAACATGAGCTGTGATGAGGTGGTTCTGAAACGTGCAGGCGATTTGCGCCCTGGCAATCCTGCCCCACCTTCGGTGGCGAAGCAAAACCGCATTTTTGGGAAAAACCCGCTACAGAATGGGCGGAGGTTTGTAACGGGCGGGGTGGGGCAAGGATTCCGGTGGCTTTTTCGGCGGGCGGGAGGCTGGCCCAACTTTTCCGGAGGGAAACTGGCAGGTCGAGGGAGGTGGGCTATGGTGCCACCATGGCCGCCGCCCCCAATCTGCCCGAGGCCCTGAAACTGCTCTCCCAGATCCTGGCGAGACGGCGTTCGCGAGGCGAGAAGACCGTGGCAATCGAACCGGCAAGCCTGGAACGGCTGCGGGCTCTGCCCTCGCCGTGCCTCCGCCGAGCGACCGTGACCCAACCGCCTGCCGCATCCGCGACGGCGGAGTCAGAGACGCCAACCACTCCCCCAGCGGCTGAGCATACTGCGCCCGATGTGGTGGTGGCGGAGACGGCTGATACGTCGGCCTCCAGGATCCAGCCCGAGGTGCAACCCGCGGCGGATCCGGGCTCCCCGCCGGACCATCCCTATGGAACGCTGGCGCTAAACACCGAGCGGCGGGGCAGGATCGAAATCATTCACCCCGCCGGTGAGACCGTCAGGGAGAAGCTGAACAATCTTTTCCGCATCGCGAAAGCGGACCGCGAGATGCGCGGCCTGGATACCCTGCGCGACCAGCTGGTTTTCGCCACAGGCAACCCGGAGGCCGAACTCATGTTCGTAGGGGAAGCACCCGGCAGCGAAGAGGAAAAACAGAAGAAACCCTTCGTCGGACCTGCGGGGAACAAACTCGACCAGATCATCGGGGCCATGGGCCTGGCCCGGGACGAGGTCTACATCTCCAACATCGTGAAGTATCGGCCGCGCATCGGCGATGGACGTTTCCAGGGACCGAAGAATCGGCCTCCCACCCCCGATGAAATTTCCCTTTCGGTGAAGTATGTTCGCTCGGAGATCGAGGTCATTCGGCCCAGGGACAGCGTAGCGCTGGGCGGAACCGCGGCCTATGGCCTTTTGTATAATGGGGGGGCGGTGGGTAGTCTGCGGGGAAGATTCCACGAGATCGACGGCATTCCGGTTGCCGTGACCTATCATCCCAGCTACCTGCTGCGTTTTGATGAGAAGTCAGGAGATGACCGGGGCCGACAGGACAAACGCAAGGTCTGGGAAGACATGCTGATGGTGATGGAACACCTCGGACTCCCCATTTCGGAAAAGCAACGCAGGTTTTTTGCCGTATAATCCCTAACACCTCCCGATATGAGCGATAGCGACAGCAAATCCGCAAAAGGCGGCGGCGGCTGCTTCTTCAAGAGCCTCGTCGTGCTGGTTCTGGCCCTGCTGATAGGTTGGTTTGGGTTCATCTGGTTGAGCAACCAGGGACTCAATCTGACCAAAGAAGCGGTCCAGGTTTTCAGGCCCAAGATGATCGTGAAGAGCTTTGCCGAATGGCGTGAGCTTCTGGTCGAAGGCAACGAGGGGAACATCCTGGAGGTGGCCACAGCCACGGCCACGGAGGATTTTTCCCGCGAGGCGACGGTCACCATCATGAGCCGGCCCATCGTCTCGAAGACGTCGAGCATCTCCGTCCCCGCGACCTACCGTTTTCATATCGACCTCACGGGCAACTGGCAGGTGGTCGAAGACGGGAGCCGCATCATTATCACGGCACCAGAGTTGCGCCCGAGTCTTCCGGTCGCTTTCGATACCGCCCGGATGGAGAAGAGGACCGAGGAAGGCTGGGGGCGCTACATACCGACCAGCACGATGGCCGAACTAGAGAAGAACCTCACCGAAAAACTGGGCGAGCGCGCCGCCGCACCGGAGACTTTCGCGAAGGTCCGCGAAAAAGCGCGCCGTTCCATTGCGAAATTTCTTCAGTCCTGGTTGCTCACCGAGGAGCAGTGGAGAGAGGGACAGTTCGAGGAACTCGTGGTTCTCTTCGAGGGGGAGGACCCCGACATGCTGACTCCGGTGCTGAAAGTGGGCGTTCCCGATGTGATCGTTCCCGACGACATGGAGGGAGAGGTGCCGACGCCCAAGATCGTCAAGAAGGAAGACGTCACCCTGGCTCCGGACAAGTCAGCCATCGCCACCGTTCCCGAGGTGGAGGCGGCCCGGGCGGCCGCAGCCGAGGAGGAGTTGCCGGAGGCGCTTGCCGACGGGGAGAAAAAAAGGGCGGAAGAAAAAGGAAAAGCGCCTGCCGGCGGCAAAGGCGATGCTCCGAAGGCCAAAGCCGCCGAGGCAAAGGGCGCGAAGGGCGCGAAGGCGGTTGGACCCGAGTCAGAACCGGATCGTTCCGAGAAAGGCCAGGGCGGCACGGAACGAGAAAAGAAGCCAACCGGAAGTGCACCTCCGTCCGCCGAGTCCGAGACGGCCCCCGAGACCCCTGGCGCGGGCGACGGCGAGACCTGAAGAGCGCGGTTTTGGCTTGATTTTCCGCCAGCGACTTCGATTCTGGAGCCGCGTTGAACTGGTCCCGCTATCTGCTCCCACTTCTGGCCGCGTTCGCTCTCTGCGACGGGCACTGGGTGGCTATGCAGGTTTTCACGTGGGGAGAAATGGCGGTGCACGCCCGGAATGGCGGAGACAAGGCCGTGCTTGAAGCGATTCACGATTCGCTCATCGGAGCGGAGACCTGTCCCCGGTGTTGCCGGATCGAGGAGGAACGGAGCCGGGAGTCCGAGCGCGCCATCGAGTGGGAGAGCAAGTGGATCGGAGCTCCCTGGCGCGGCGACGGGTCCGGGATGGCACCGGGGCGCCCCTGCTTTGGGCGAATCGGCTTTGCCTCCTCCGCGGACTCGCGCGCTGACGCTCCGCCGATACCTCCCCCGAGGGCAGCCGGCTTCTTCTCCTGAAATTGATCGCGGCCCGCTCCGTCGAGTCGCCGCCGCCCGCATCGCATCAGCCGGGCATTTCCGCGCACCCTACCGAGGGGGAGAGATCCACGCTGCCCCGAAACCCTTCATATTTATAAAAACCAATGTTTCTATGAAAAATATTTCTCTTTTCTCTATCATCGCCG
>CAZLUZ010000042.1:0-29548 GCA_964562825.1 uncultured Akkermansia sp. | reverse complement strand
CCCCCCCCCCCCCCCCCCCCCCCCCCCCCCCCCCCCCCCCCCCCCCCCCCCGGTTGTCGGGGTTTTTCCGGATTCTTCGCTATCCGGTTCTCCGGCTACCCCGGCCAGGGCAAAGCCCGCCAGGAACACCGCCATCAGGGATCGTCTCATGATCGGTTTGTCTGTGTTTCGTGTCAGTCCGCCAACAGGCGGATACCATCACTCTACGACGTATAAAGTAAGAAACAAGAAGAAAATATAAAAACCATAATTACGGGACATGTTGGATTCTCAAAACAAAAAAAATACCAAGAAATGTGACAGAAAAATCAGACTCGTCCGTCGTATGGATGAAGACAGAAGCGAGTTCGGCCCGGTGAGGTTAAGCCCGAGTCGGGTCGGACGAAGCAAAACAAGCGGTTCCTAGTGAGGTCCATCCTTTGGGTGGGCCTCACTCTGTTTTCGGCTGGTTCTCCGGAGTGTTTGCGGAAACGCGCTGGGGCGAGCGGGTTGCCTTGGCGTGTCGGGACCTTCGCAGAGCTGAGGTCCCGAAACTGCCAATGGTCGGCTAGGCCTCCATGGGGGCGGCCTCGATCACGTTCTCGGCGAAAGCCCGATAGGCCTCCCCGATCTGTTTTGCCATGGTGTCGGGAAAAACGTGAAATCTGCCCTCGGCAATCGCCTCGATGGTGGTCCGTGGAACCAGCTCCGCGGGCTCGGCGATATCGGTGAGACCCGCCGAGTCGCCCATGTCCGTGGCGATGGGCCCGGGATGCACGCTATAGACGTCGATACCTTTCTTGCCGAGGTCCTCCCGCAGCGCCTGAGTCAGAGAATAGGCAGCCGCCTTGGAGGCGGAATAGGTGGCGAAGGCGGGGAACGACTTCATCGAAACCACGGAATTGAGTTGCACGAAAGCTCCGCCACCGCGTTTCTCCAGCACTGGGGCGAAGGCGTGGGCCACGCGCACCAGACCGAAGAGGTTGACGTCCAACTCAAATCGGAGGGAATCGAGCGCCGCGGGGTCCAGCACGTTCGTGGTCTTGAGGACACCGGCGTTGTTCACCACGATGTCGACATCGGATGCCAGGGAAGCGGCGGCCCGAATCGATGCGTCGTCGGACAGGTCGATGGGCAGAACCTGCACCCGATCGCCAAATCGATCGACGAGAGGCCTCGCCGAGTCCGGATTTCGCACGGCGGCATATGCCTTGGCCGCGCCGTTTTCGAGAAAGACCTCGACAAAGGAACGACCGATTCCGCGATTGGCTCCCGTGACGAGGAAATTTTTGTTTTGAATGGTGTTTCGATTCATTTGCAGGGATTGCTTGAGCGGTTCTCCGGACGTCGGTGATGGGAGTTCCTTTCGCTTTTCGGGGATTCGCGGTGCGGCGATGAAGGAATTGCGCGGGAACGCATTGGACTGGAAAAAGCCGCGGAATCAGCTTGATTTCCTGGATGAAAACTTTCTCGTGCGCCCTCGCTGCCCTGTTTCTGCTCGTTTCCTGCGAGAACCCGATTCCCACCCCCTCGCCGGGGGAAGAAGAAGCCGCCAAGCGGGTGGGTAACGTCGCTTCGGCGGCGCTGATGCAGAGCCTCGGTGGGCAGTTGAAAGCTGCCCTGGAATCCGGCGGTCCGGAGACTGCCCTGGCGATTTGCCGGGATGTCGCCATGCCATCGACCATCGCCGTGGCGGCCACGGTGGAGCAGGGAGGGATCAGGCGGACCACGCTGCAGCCCAGGAATCCGAAAAATGCTCCCGACGCCACCGACCGGGAAGTGCTCGCCCTCCTCGCGGACGCCGACCCGCTACCGACCGAGCACCTCGTTTGGGGTGGTGAGAAAGTGCGCTTCTACAAACCCCTCGTCATGCAGCAATTGTGCCTCCAATGCCATGGCGATCCTTCCGGGTTCTCCGAGGGGTTGCAGGCAAAATTGGCGCAACTCTATCCGGAGGATCAGGCCGTCGGGTACGAGCTGGGCGATCTCCGGGGCGCGATCTGCGTGGACCTGGATCGTCGCGCCTTGGGAGGGGAAGGTTGAGATACGGTGCCGCGGTCTCACCGCTCCCATCCGCTGACCCTTTCCCAGGGAGCCCCCCCCGGGCGCGAGAGTCGATTAGATCAACTTATGCAACGCAAACATACGTAAAAATGGCTTTGCGTCGAATGAGCCAGCCCCATAGTTTGCCCACAAAAAGAGACCCGTTCTTTGTTCCCATTTATGAAACGATTTTTTTCCGCCTCCGCCCTGATCGCGATTGTCGCGAGCCACGCCGCGTCCCTCGGGGCAGACATCCACGAGGGCAACTGGCTGACCTGGAGAGGTCCCCTGCAGTCCGGGGTCAGCCTGGAGAGCTACGAGGGGTCGGGAGATTTCGACCCGGACCCGGTATGGGTGGACGCCATCAGCGGTATGGGCACTCCGGTCATTTTTAATGGCCGCGTTTATTCCTGGGGCTACCGGGGTGAAGGGCCCGATCTGGAGGAAGTGGTTCAGGCCCGGGATGAGAAGACAGGGGAAATCATCTGGGAAAGGGCGTCCCAGGATTTCATCTCCGACACGATCTACAATCGGTACACCATCGGTTCCGTGGCGGTCGACCCAGAGACTGAGAACGTCATCGTGGCCACCACCTACGGTTTGGTCACGTGTTACTCGAAGGATGGGGACCAAATTTGGCAGCATTCCATGATCGAGCGTTTCGGTCGGCTCACCTTTCCCAATGGTCGGGCCGGGGCTCCGGTTATCGATGGCGATATCGTGATTATTCGCGGCGTTACCAGCTATTGGGGTGCCGACGGGCCCGCACGAGACCGGTTTTTCGGCTTTCACAAAGACACGGGTGAGTTGCTCTGGTCCTCGACTCCTGGAGTGGGCCCTCCATTCTTGAAGGACACTTCGATGAGCACTCCCTACCTCGAGACACGAGGTGGCAAGCGGGTTTTCTACTGCGGCACCGGGTGCGGCAACATTGTCTGCGTGAACGTCAACGACGGGACCCCACTGTGGCGCTTCCAGATCTCCAAGGGTGGGGTGAACAGCTCTCCGCTCCTTCACGGAGACACCCTGATCTGCATCCACGGCAAGGAGAACCTCGACACCACGGAGATGGGACGGGCCTTTGCCATCCGGTTGCCGGAGGATTTTGACAACGTCGGGGGAGAGGTCGATCCGCAGCAGGGCGGGGCCCCCCGGATCAAGGATGTGGAGATTTGGCGTAACACGCTGGAGATGTTCACCAGTTCGCCCACCCTCGTCGACGGCAGGATTTACCAATTGGTCAAAACCGGCTCCCTTTTCTGTGTCGATGCCGAGACCGGGAAGACCCTGTGGGAGAAGAAGCTAGCCAACGTGCAGTTGCATGCCTCTCCTGTCTATGCTGATGGCAAACTGTATGTCCCGATGTACGGCGGGAAGTTTTTCGTCATCGACGTCTCGGGGGCAGAAGGCGAGATTCTCCACCAGATTCAGTTGGAAGGAAACGCCATCGGATCGCCCGCGATCTGCAACGGCCGGGTCTACGTTCACACCACGGAAAAGCTCTACGCTTTCCAGATCAAGAATGAGGGTATCAACTGGGCTCCCGCACCCGAGGTGGTCTATCCCGAGCCGGGACCTGCCGCCAAACTGATTGCGGTTCCCGCCGACGTGCTCCTCAAAGCCGGCGATTCCCGCGAGATCGATGTGTATCGGGCGGATGCGAATGGCATCCGGGTGGGGCCGGTTGAGGAGAAAGTGGAGTTCGCCAAGTTCGTTCCTCCCACCGCGCGTGTCAAAGCCGAGATGGACGCAAGTTTCTCCGGCCAAACCATCTCTGCCCAAGACGACGCGAGTCTCTCGGCCGGGGCATGGAAGCTGACGAGTGGAGACCTCAGCGGAGTGCTTCGGGGCAGGGTGATCGCCAACCTGCCTTACATGGAGGATTTCGAGCGTTTCGAGCTTACCGAGACCCGGGGTGACGGCTCCAGTTTCGGCTACCCTCCTCTTCCGTGGATCGGTGCCCGGCTCAAGTGGGAGGTCCGGGAACTCGAGGGGAACAAGGTCCTGGCCAAGACGCTGGATCAGGTCCTTTTTCAGCGCTCGCTTTCCTTCATCGGAGATCCCGACAAGAGCAACTACACGCTGCAGGCCGACATGATGACCGACGGGAATCGGCGGGTGAAGTCGGTGGTCGGATTGATCAACCAGCGCTACATCATCGCACTGGTGGGCAACGCCAACATCCTCGAGATCAGCTCGAATCACGAGCGGGTCAAGCACTCCGTCCCTTTCCCTATCTCTGCCAATCAATGGTACACCCTGAAGACCCGGGTCGACACCAATGAGGACGGTTCGGGGGTCGTTCGCGGCAAGGCCTGGATCAAAGGCGAACCCGAGCCGGAGGAGTGGACGATCGAATTCGTCCACAAAAACGTCCACAAGGAGGGTTCGGCCGGTATCTTCGGGTTCTCTCCGCAGAGCCAGAAGAGCGTTTTTGTCGACAACATTTCCATCACACAGAATTGAGGCGGAGAACCTTTCGCAAAGCCCCTTTACCACTGAACTTATGAAATCACTGATCCCCATCTTCAGCCTGATTCTGGCTGGACTGATCGTCACCGCCTGTGACCAGAAGACCGCCCCCGAGAGCGAGACGAAACCCGCCAAGGAGGAGTCCGCCCCGACACCCGATCCCAAGTCGCTACCACCCGTGACCGAGGATGACGCCAAGCCCGCGGATGAGGTTTCCGTGGACGAGGCCGGGGGACAACCGGTCGAGAAAGCTGCGGCCGAAGAACCGGCCCCGTCTCCCGAGCCGGCGCCGGCTCCCGTGGAGAAGGAGGTGCCGGCTCCGGCGCAAGCGGCGGTCCCGAGCGCGGAGTCGACCCCGACAAGCGCGGCTCCCGAGGCAGCGGCCTCCGAAAACGCCGTGGCAGCGGGGAGTTCGGAATGGCCCCAGTGGGGAGGCGACGCATCGAACAACATGGTTTCGACCGAAACCGGCATTCCCGCGGAAATCACCGCCGGAGATCTCGACAGCGATGGCAATGTGACCAATGCGAAAAATGCCCGGTGGGTGGTCAAGATGGGCTCTCAAGCCTATGGCACTCCCACGATCCAGGGGGGGCGAGTCTTCCTGGGGACCAACAATGAGGAGCCTCGACAGGAGAAAATCGAAGGTGATCGTGGCATCGTGATGTGCTTCGATGAGGCGAGCGGGGAGTTCCTCTGGCAACTCTCCGTGCCCAAGCTGGGAGCCGGCAAGGTGTCCGACTGGGAGTTCCTCGGCATCTGTTCTTCGGTGACGGTCGACGGCAAATACGGCTATGTCGTCACGAACCGGGGAGAGATCCTCTGCATCGATGTCTACGGCATGTCCGACGGCAACGACGGCCCTTTCACCGACGAGGGCAAATACATGGTGGGTGGTCTGGAGAAGCTCGGCGAATCGGAGCCCATCGAAGTCGACGACACGGACGCGGACATCGTCTGGGGTTATGACATGCGTTCCGAACTGGGTGCGTTCCCCCACAACATCACCTCCAGTTCGGTGGTTCTTTCCAATGATCTCGTCTTTGCCAGCACATCGAACGGGGTAGACTGGTCCCACATCAACATTCCCGCGCCCAGCGCACCCTGTCTGATCGCCCTGGACAAGAATACCGGGGAACTGAAGGGCGAGGAAGCGAGCGGCATTTCCGAGCGGGTCATGCACTGCAACTGGTCATCGCCGGCCGCCGGTCAGTTCGACGGCAAGAACACGGTGGTGTTCGGTGGCGGCGACGGTTGGACCTACGGTTTCAGTGCGACTGATTTTGACACCGAGGAGGACGGTGGTGTCACCTACTACCTGATGAAGGAACTCTGGAAGGTGGATTGCTGTCCCCAGGAGTATCGGTTCGACGAGGACGGCGAGCCAATCAAATACGCCACCTATCCGGGGCCGTCGGAAATCATCTCTTCGCCGGTCATCGCGAACGGAAGGGTCTACGCCGCCATCGGCCAGGACCCGGAGCACGGCGAAGGGGTGGGCGCACTCACCTGCATCGACCCCACCAAGGGGAATGGCGAGGACGCCATTGTCTGGCAGTTCAAGGGGGTGGGACGCACCATCTCCACACCATCGGTGGCCGACGGGCTTATCTATCTCGCGGACTACTCCGGTCGCCTTTACTGCCTCGATGCGGAGACGGGTGAATTGATCTGGGAACACGATACCTTTTCCCACATCTGGGGGTCTACTCTCGTTGCCGACGGAAAAGTATTTCTCGGAAACGAGGATGGCGAACTCGTCATCCTCAAGCATGGCCGAGAAAAGGAGGTCATCGACACGATCAGCTATCCGGCGCCGATCTATTCCACCTGTGTCGTCGCCAACGGCACCCTGTATGTGATGACGCAGACCCACCTCTACGCCTACGGCAAGTAGGCGATCTGGAGGGGGCATCGTGGCGGTGTTTTGAACCTGCGGAAATGAAGGTCTTCATCGTCGTGACTGTCTTCGTGGTTTTGGCAGCCCTGCACCAGGACTGCTGGAACTGGGACAAGGAAGACCTCGTCCTCGGCTTCATGCCCGAAGGTTTGGCCTACCATGCGGGCTATTCTCTGATCGCCGCCATCTATTGGGCGCTCGTCGTTCGCTTCGCCTGGCCGGGAGGTCTGGAGGAGTGGGCGGCACAGGGCGACGATCGAGAGACGGGCAAGGAGCCCCGGTAACTCCAGGAGAAACCTGCTTCTTCCCGATCCCGCCCGCCCCCGGGACTCCGTGGTGAGGAGCCAACTGGACCAGCCCCATCTCAGCCATGGCACAATACACCCCGCTCATCGTCATTCTCGCGTACCTTGCGCTGCTGCTCGCCATGGCGCTGCTCAGCGGGAGGCTGTTTCGGGGCACCTCGAAGGATTATTTCGTCGCGAGCCACTCGATCGGTCCGTTCATGCTGCTGATGTCGGTTTTCGGCACCACGATGACGGCCTTCGCCCTGGTCGGTTCTACGGGTAAGGCATTTCAGGTCGGGGTGGGAACCTATGGGCTGATGGCCTCGTCTTCGGGTTTGATCCACGCGGCCTGTTTCTTCCTGATCGGCATCCGGGCATGGGCCATTGCCAAGCGGCACGGCTACGTAACGCAGATTCAGTTTTTCCGAGGCCGTTTCGAGTCCAGTGCCATCGGCTATCTGCTCTTCCCCTTCCTTGTCGGTCTCGTGATTCCCTACCTCCTGATCGGGGTGATGGGGTCCTACCGGGTCGTCGGACCTCTCACTCGCGGAATGTTTCCGGATTTGTTTGCCTCGACCGGTGGATCGGTTCCCGACTGGCTGACCGGTCTCGTCATCTGCACGGTGGTTTTGACCTACATCTTCGCCGGTGGGTCGCGCGCCGCGGCGTGGGCCAACACCTTCCAGACCATCGTGTTCCTGGCCATGGGAGTCACCGCCTTCTGGTTCATCTCCCAGGCGCTGGGCGGTCTCACCGCGGCATCGCAGCAGATCAATCCGGGGCACCTGGTGCGAACGCTCTCGGAAATCGAAGCCGGTGGAGGCACCCGCCAAGTCGGCATCCCCTACCTGACGTTTTTTACCTACATGTTCATCCCCCTGTCCGTAGGGATGTTCCCGCACATCTTTCAGCACTGGCTCACGGCGAAGAGCGCCCGGAGCTTTCGGCTCACCGTGATTGCTCACCCGATCTGCATCATGGTCCTCTGGGTGCCCTGTGTCCTCATCGGGCTCTGGGCCACCGGAGTGTTCGCCGACCCTCCCTCCGCGGCCTGGCCGGAAGACGCCCGGTCGATTCTCCGGGGACTGCCCGATTCCAGCGTGGGAGCGGTCCTCTCGGTGACGCTGCGCTTTCTCGTGGAGAATCCCATCATCGTGGGGCTGGTCTCGGCCGGTATCCTGGCGGCGATCATGTCGTCACTCGACTCCCAGTTTCTCTGCATGGGAACGATCTTCACCAATGATATCGTGCTCCATAAGACGAAGAAAACCTACTCCGAGAAGCAGATCGTCTTCATCGCCCGGAGTTTCGTTGTCGGTATCGTGGCGATCACCTATTTTCTTTCACTCCTTTCGATCAACAACGTTTTCGACATGGCGATATGGAGTTTCTCGGGATTTGCCGCCCTGACTCCGCTGGTTTTGGGGGCCCTCTACTGGCGTGGGGCGTCGAAGAGCGGGGCGATGGCATCGATTGTGGCAGCCATGGGCACCTGGCTCTATTTTTTCTGGAAGTCGGGATTCGGAGGCGAATACACCCTGGCCGGGGGAATCATGCCGGTGGCTGTCGCCTGGTTGGCCGGTGCCCTGGCCCTGGTCGCGGTGTCACTGTTCACGCCGAAACCGTCCGAAGAAACGATTCGTAAATTTTTCGGTCGCAAGGCGGACGCCGAGGCTTGATCTCGATTTCTCCATCCGGATATGGTGAACCGCGAATTTGCGAAGACGACTTTTTTCAACGTGATGACGACCGACGAAGCAAGAGATCAGCTGGACGCCCGGGTGCGGGAGATGATGGAGTGGCACTTCTCCGAGGAAACCGGGGCGCCCTTCTGGTTGGACTGGAAGGAGAAGGCCGGCTGGGACCCCCGGGCCGAGGTCAGAGGGATTGACGACATCACGAAGTTCGACCACTTCCAGGATGATTGGCTTCGGGACGAGAAGAACGAGCGGTTTGTGCCGAGGGCCTACCGGGGCAGGCCGTTCAATATTTTCGAGACGGGTGGCACTACGGGTTGTCCCAAGCAGCGGGTAGGTTGGGATGACTACAAGCACGATTACGAGCAGTTCTCCGAGCAACTCAGCGACGAGCACTTCCCCAGGGGGGGCAACTGGATCATGGTGGGGCCGACCGGTCCGCGGCGGCTGAGACTTGCGGTCGAACACCTCGCCAACGTCAGGGGCGGGAGCTGCTATCATGTCGATCTCGATCCCCGCTGGGTGAAGAAACTGATCGCCCGGCAGGAAAGCGATCAGGTCGAGCGCTACCAGGCCCACGTCATGGAACAGGCGGTGAACATCATCAAGGCGAGAGACATCTCCTGCATTTTCACCACGCCAAAGTTGCTCGCCTCGATCGGAGAAAGAATCTCGATTCCCAGTCACGGGATTCGGGGGTGCTTCTGTGGGGGCACCTCGATGACCCCGGAGTATGTCCGCTTCCTTCAGGAGGAGGTCCTGGAGAACGAAGCCCTCTTTGTGCCGACTTACGGCAACACCCTCATGGGTCTAGCCGTGAGCATTCCCGAGGAGTTGAAAGAGAACAATTACAGCGTGACCTACTGGGCCCCTCAACCGAGAGCGGTGCTCCGCATCGTGGACGGCGAGAACACCGGGAGAGTGGTGGATTACGGGGAATACGGAAGGGTCGAACTCACCACGCTGACCCATGAATTCTTCATGCCCCGATTCCTCGAACGCGACGAGGCCATCCGCAGAAAACCCCACGAGCGTTACCCCTGGGACGGAGTGGGCGATGTGAGGCCTTTCGGTGCCATGACCAAGAAGGTGATCGAGGGGGTCTACTAGGCAAGGCCCGATCGTAAACAGAAGCAAAACTACGATGATGAAAGCACCCCACATCCCCATTCTTCGCCAGGGACGGCCCCACCGCTCGCTCGACGCTCAGGAGATCAAAAAGCTGGGCAGCGACGAAACCGCCGCCGAGATCAGCTTTGCTTGTGCGGACATGATCCGGCACGACCTCCTTCGCATGGGAGAGGCTCGGAAAAAGCTCCGCGAGATGAAGTCGGCCGAGTTGATCGACATCACGAAGCGGGCGGGGGAGATCTTCCTCAATGACGAACTTCCCGTGGGAATCGATGGGGAACCGCAATCTCCCGACGATTATGTGATGTCCCTGGCCGCCACCAGCGGCCTGCCCCATTCGCTGATCCGGATGAACATGGAGCGCCTCGGGGGGATTTTCGGCCAGATCGAGATGATCTTCCGCGGCCTCACCCGGGGACTCGACATCGACGTCCTGGATAAGGGCTACGGAGAACAGGGTGGCGCTCCGGTCAGCTTCTCTCCCACCACCACCGAACTGGCCGTGATCCTGCCGAGCAACTCCCCCGCAGTCAACGCCCTCTGGATACCGGCGATCGCCATGAAAACCCCGGTGGTCCTCAAGCCCGGGCGGGAGGAGCCATGGACGCCCTGGCGGATCATTCTTTCGTTTATCAAGGCGGGCTGCCCGGAGGAGGCATTTTCGCTTTATCCCACCACCCACGAGGGCTCGGGAGCGATCATTCGACGCGCGGGTCGGGTCATGCTTTTTGGCGATGATGCCACGGTGAAGCAGTATGAGAACGATCCCCGGGTCGAAGTGCACGGCACCGGTTATTCGAAACTGCTCATCGGCGAGGACGAGATCGAGAACTGGGAAAATTACCTCGACACCATGGTGGAATCGGTGTCGGCCAACTCGGGCCGTAGTTGTATCTGCACCTCGACCATCGTGGTGCCGAAGTATGGTGATGAGATCGCCGATGCCCTGTCCCGCAGGTTGGCCGAGATTCAACCCCGCGCGCAGGACGATCCCCAGGCCAAACTGTCCGGATTCGCCAACCCGAAATTCGCCGAGTGGATCAACGAGGCGGTGGAGGACGGGCTGGACGCGGGGGGCGCAGAGGACGTGACGGCTCGCTATCGGAGCGGGGAGAGGTTCCAGGTGAAAGACGGCATGAACTACCTGCAACCCACCATTGTCAGAGTAGATTCCTTCGCGCAACCCCTGGCCATCCGCGAGTTTCTCTTTCCGTTCGCTTCGGTGGTGGAGTGTCCCCAGGAGGAAATGCTGGACCGGATCGGATACTCTCTCGTGGTCACGGCCATCACCCGTGATCTTGCCTGGATCAACAAACTTTTCGATTGTCCCGATATTGACCGACTGAACATTGGCAACGTGCCGACGAATCGCATCAAGTGGGATCAGCCGCACGAGGGCAACCTCTTCGAGTTTCTGTACACGCGCCGTTCTTTCCAGATTGCAGACATCGCCTGACCGGGTAACCTCCCGCATGTCCGAAGCTTCCCCACACGGCGCCATCACCGCCGACCGTCTTTGCGGGGATCTGGCGTTGCCCGAATTGGTTCGTCATTTCCGGCACGTTCCCAATCAACAGGTGGTTTTCGGGCCGGGGGCGATTCGGCATCTGGGTAAGGTCTGCTCGCGCCTCGAGGGGACGCGGATTCTCGTGGTGACCGATCCGGGCATCGCTCGAACGGGGCATCCCCTGGGAGCGGCGGACTCCATTCTCGAAGCCGGGGGCTCACCCTTTATTTTTGATGAAGTGCACGAGAATCCGACCACGGTGGATGTGGCCAGGTGTCGCGATTTCGCCGAGCGGCATGCCATCGATCTGATTGTCGGTCTGGGTGGGGGGTCCAGCATGGACACCGCCAAGGGCTGCAACTTTCTCCTGACCAACGGGGGGGAGATGCGCGACTACTGGGGCGTCGACAAGGCGCAGCGACCGATGCGTCCCTTCGTGGCCATCCCCACGACTTCGGGAACCGGGAGCGAATGCCAGAGCTTCGCCCTGATCGCCGACGCCGAAACGCACGCCAAGATGGCGTGCGGGGACAAGAAGGCCGCGGCGACGGTGGCCCTCCTCGACCCGGAGCTGACGGTGACTCAGCCGGAAAAGGTGACCACGCACACGGGGATCGACGCGATCGCCCATGCCCTGGAGACGGCTGTCTGTCGAAAGAGGAACGACATTTCGCTCGCCTATTCGGAGTCAGCGTGGAAGCTGCTCAATTCCAGTTTCGAGAAGGTTCTGGAAGAGCCGGACAATCTGCTCGCGCGCGCCCGGATGCAACTGGGGGCAGCCTACGCCGGCGCGGCGATCGAGAACTCGATGCTGGGTGTCGCCCACTCCTGTGCCAACCCTCTCACCGCTCACTTCGGCGTGGTCCACGGCCAAGCCGTGGGAGTGATGCTGCCCCATGTGATTCGCTTCAACCGGACGGACTCCGCGGCCGCCGCAACCTACGACCAACTCTGGTCCGGCGATCTGTCCGAGCGGATCGACGCGCTACTGGAAAGAGGGACGATGAAACGGCGTCTTCGCGATCTCGGGGTCTCGGCCGATAGCCTGGACACCCTCGCCGAGGAGGCGGCAGGCCAGTGGACGGCTCAATTCAACCCGGTGTCGGTGACGGCGGATGACCTGAAGCGCCTTTACCAGAGTGCCTTCTGAAAGAATCGGACGCGAGGCCGGGACCTCAGCTTGTCAGCGAAAAAGCCGGACCAGCCAGTTCGGGCGGGGAATCACCTCGCCTTTTTCGAACCGTTCCCGGTTGCGGTGGAGAAAGAACAGCGTGTAATCGTCCGTCATCGTGTGATGGGGCCTGCGGTGAGGGGACGAGGTGATGTCGAACCGTTTCTCCCGAACGGTGCTGTTTTCTTTGGTGGAGAGCATTTTTCGCCGGCCGATAATGGAAAAAGTCGCCCAAGCTGGGAGGAATTCAAGAAGATACCATCATCCCGCGGCAGTGGTCGCGGGGATACCCCGAAAGAAAGAACGTGCCGTTTCGCTGGTCTCGGAGGCGAGTTCCTCCGGGTCCTGGCCCCGAACCTCCGCGATTTTTCTCGCCGTGTGGACCACCTGGGCGGGCTCGCAGGTCTTGCCGCGGAAAGGTACCGGGGCGAGGTAAGGACTGTCGGTCTCCACCATGAATCGGCCCTGAGGAACGCTGGCGACGACTCGACGCACATCGTCGGCCTTCGGATAAGTGACGACTCCGGTGAAACTGAGAAAGTGCCCCATGGCGAGCGCCGTCTCCGCCTGCTGCACCGTGCCGGTGAAGCAGTGCAGCACCGCGGTGACTCCGGGAAATGAGCGCAAAACGGCGAGCACATCGTCACCGCTCTCCCGCTGGTGCACGACCACGGGAAGGTTGAGGCGAGACGCGAGATCGAGTTGGAGCTCGAAAACCTCGCGCTGTTGCAGGCGCCAGGCGGACTCGGTAAAACCCTCGGGCGGTTTGTGGTAGTAATCGAGGCCGATCTCGCCTATGGCCGCCACCGGGTGGCTGGAGGCGAGGCTCTCCATGCGGCGGGGCCAATCCGGCGCGGCGATCTCGTGAACGTAACAGGGGTGAATTCCCACCGTGGCGGAAACGCTGGCCCGGTCGGCGGCGAGAGCCAGGGTTTCCTCCGAGTCGGCCAGGTCGCAGGCGATCGAGATGACATGCCCGACATCCGCCTGGGCGGCGCGAGCCAGCACCGCATCGACCTCTCCCCGAAAGCGGTTGGTGGTGAGATGGGCGTGGGTATCGATAAGCATATCCTGATATTTCAAGAATGAGATCTATCACGAGAATTTTCTCGCCATTTGCACCGTGTTTTGCGAAAAAAAAGACCCAGAGCGGGAAAAAAACTTTTTCAGCGCTGGCATCCTGTGTTAACCGATTGAGCTTAATGCTGTCACTGCGGCAAAGATTTGCGACCATGAAATTCCCCAGATTCTTCTGTGCCCTGATTGTCGCCCTGATCTTCTGCAGCCCCGGAGTTTCCGTGGGCCAGAATACGGTGACCGATCAATTCGGCACGACGATCATGACGGACTATCTTCCCCCGAAGGTCCAGTCCCAGGTGAGCCGGCCGCAATCCGTTCCGTCGGCGCAACCGCTCCGGTCGGGGGGCCGGGGCCGGGTTGGCCAGAATCCCGATTACACGTCGATCAATCTCGGCGGTCCCGATCCCGAGGAGGAATTGTTGGTCAATCAATTGCTCGGAGTGGTTCTGGTTCCTTCCCCGGGCGACGTTCGGCCGGAGGGATGGCGCGGCGTCGAGGGTGTGTGGCACGATTTCCGCGATTTTCCGCCCGAGGTGGGTTGGGCCCTGCAGAAATACATCGGCAAGCCCGTCTCGCTGAATTCCCTGGACCGGATGGTGAAGGACGTGGTCATCGCCTATCGCGAGGGTGATCGGCCGGTGGTGGACGTGCTGCTTCCGGAGCAGGATATCACCTCCGGGGTTGTCCAGCTTGTCGTGATCGAATCGAAGCTGGCCCGGGTGCGCGTCGAGGGAGTGGACGTCGAGACCGAGGAGTATATCCGGAGTCAGATGCGGGTTCGCAAGGGCGAGGTGATTCGCGCCTCCCAGGTGCTGCACGATCTGGCGTGGATCAACCGCAGCCCCTACCGCAAGGTCGATCTGGCTTATGCGCCGGGATTTGAGTTCGGGACCACGGACATCATTCTGCAGCCCTACAGCACCGACCCGACCTCGTGGTTCATCGGTTACGAGGATTCGGGAACGGAATTCCTCGGTATCGACCGGCTCATCGCCGGCTTCACCTTTGGCGAGTTCGGGCGTCCCGGCCGGTCGCTGAGCTACCAGTTCACCTCCGATCTGGACTTCGAGCACGTTCTGGGGCACACCGTGGTTTACTCCCACGATCTTCCCTGGCGGCACAACCTCACCTTCCTCGCCTCCTTCGTCGATATCGAGACCGCCATCCCGCTGGGGGGCGGCCTGCCCGACCTGGGTTCCGAGGGCTTCAACTGGCAGCTCAGTCTGCGCTACAACATTCCGCTCAAACAGAAGGAGTGGGATATGTGCCCGCCCCTCTTCGGCGAAATCACCCGGCGGCGGAATCTGGATTTTGGATTCGATTTCAAGACCAACGAAAACAATCTCGAGTTCGGTGGGTTCCCCGGTCTTCTTCCCGGTGTCCTGGGCTCTACCGTGGAGATCTACCAGTTCAGTATCGGCTACAACGAATCGTGGCAGCACCCCGAAGGCGTCTCCCAGTTTGACATTCGGGGCATTTACTCTCCCGGGGGCTTTTCGCCGCACAACAGCGATGCGGTTTTTGCCACGTCCCGGGCCCTTTCCGACTCGACCTACGGATACATCACGGCCGGTTTCGAGCACCAGCACCAGCTGATCAACAACTGGACGATGCGGGGCAAGATCGCCGGACAGGTGGCCACGGACAATCTGCAGGCGTCCGAGCAGCTCGGGGTTGGGGGTTTCGATATCGTTCGTGGATACGATCAGCGGATCATTCGTGGGGATGAGGGCATCTGGGGCACCCTGGAGCTCTACACCCCCGAGTTGTCCATCGGGCGCTTCGTTCGCTCGCGGAGCGATTATCGCGCCCACATGAAGGCGGTCGACCCCTACTACGGGCCCTCCGAGGTTCCCGGACTCTTCGATTGGAAATACTCGCGAGACACCCTGCGATTTCTCGCCTTCATCGATGCGGCCGCGGTGGGGAACGAGGACCTTCTCCCCGGAGAACTGGAGAGTCAGACGATCGCCTCCACCGGATTGGGACTTCGTTGGGAATACAACGATTTCTTCCGGGTGCGCGTGGATTACGGTTACCCCGTCAAGACCGAGACAGCTTTCCCGGTCTCCACCACGGGCCGCTTCCACATCGGTGCCACTGCGACCTTCTGATCGGCCAGGGGATAGAACTCAACCTCCAGTGTGGTGCCGCGGAGGGGGCGAGCCCGCCCGGGCAATCGGAATCACGGAGTTCTTTCCCCCGCCTTTTTCCAGTCGCCCGTCGTGCCGTTCGGCATCCGGGAACCCTGACTGCCGAATCTTGGGAAAATGCGTTCCCAGGGGTTGGTCGGGATGGGAATCGCAGCCTCGTCCGTGTGACCGGGCTCCGATTCAACGGCGACATTCTGCGCGGCGGGACCGTCTTCCAGCGGCAGAAAATGGAAATCCGCGAGGGAAGAAGGTCCTAGGTCCCAGGTCTCGTAGATTTTGAAAGGGTGCTTCCTGATCAGCCGATAGACGGGCGACCCGGTGAAACTCAGACAATCGTCAACCCTCTGCCGATGGAGGGGGGACTTGACTTTTTCGGTTAAATTTTCGAGGGGTTCCCAGCAGACGGAATCGATCTCCCGGGTGCATGGCGCCAGTTCGCCCCCGAGGCAACGCGCGATAAAAACGAACATCAATCCGTCCTGCTGGGCGCACTTGTAGAGGGCCGTCATCGTCTCCAGCTTGACGCGGACGCCGGTCTCTTCCAATACCTCGCGAACCGCCCCGGCGGGCAGTGATTCTCCCTGATCGATTTTTCCCCCGGGCAGTTCCCAACTGCGAATGCCGCGCTTGCGTTTCCGCGGTTTCACCAACAATCCATGGCGCCCATCGTGCGACACCGTGAGGACGGTGGCGTTGAGAAGGGCGACAGCAGGGCGGGCTTTCCTGGGCGGACGGCGGGACCGGACGGGTGGCATAACGGGATGGGAAGGGCGGGAAGAGAAACGGTGTTCCCTCCGAGAGAGGGGCTCATCTCCTGGAGGAGGGAACAGCGGCGGCGAAGGTAATGCAAGGGGGAATCCCGTGAGATTCCCCTCGGCGAGGGCAAGACTGCGGGCGCCCGGGGCGGATGCGGCACAATGCGGTGGGATTCTTCTTGAAGCGGCGGAGCATCGGCCCTAAAAGGGAAAAGACACCAAAGCGAAAACAAAAAACATGGGAAGACCTGTCACACTTTTTACCGGGCAATGGGCCGATCTGAACTGCGAGACGATCATCGCCAAGGCGAAGTCCTTCGGCTACGACGGCGTGGAGCTGGCCTGTTGGGGGGACCATTTCGAGGTGGAGAAGGCCGATGACGACTACTGCGCGGCCAAACGAAATCTCCTCGCCGCCCAGGGGATGAAGTGCTACGCCATCTCGACGCACTTGGTCGGCCAGGCGGTTTGCGACCGGATCGATGCCCGACACGAGAAAATCCTCCCCGCGCACGTCTGGGGCGACGGCGACCCCGAGGGGGTTCGGCAACGCGCCGCCGAGGAGGTGAAGCAGACGGCGATCGCCGCGAAGCGATTCGGCGTGCCTGTGGTGAACGGCTTCACTGGTTCCTCGATCTGGCACCTGTTGTATTCCTTTCCGCCCAACCTGCCGGGTCAGATCGACGAGGGATTCAAGGATTTCGCCGACCGGTGGGGCCCGATCATGGATGTCTTCCAACAGCACGGCATCCGCTACGGGCTGGAGGTGCATCCCACGGAAATCGCCTTCGATATCGCCTCGTCGCAGCGCGCCCTCGAGGCCATCGACTTCCACCCGGCGTTCGGTTTCAACTACGACCCCAGCCACCTGGCCTACCAGGGGGTCGATTACATCGAGTTCATCTACCGGTTCGCCGATCGGATCAATCACGTGCACATGAAAGACGTGAGCTGGTCTGAGCACCCCACCGAGGCGGGGGTCTTCGGTGGTCACACCGATTTCCACCAGCGCAACCGGTTCTGGGACTTCAAATCCATGGGCCGTGGCAACGTGAACTTCGAAAAGATCATCCGCGCGCTCAATGATATCGGCTATCAGGGCCCGCTTTCCGTCGAGTGGGAGGACGGCGCCATGGACCGTGAGGCCGGTGCGTCCGAATCGGCCGAATTTGTCCGCAAGGTGGATTTCCCGCCTTCACAGATCGTTTTCGACGCTCAGTTCGACAAGAGCAGCCAAGCCTGACATCGGGAAGGTTGGGGCAGCGGCTCGTACCTTGCGATCGTTTCCACGAGACCTGCTCGATATCGGGGGGGCGTTCCCCGTGAGGGCGACTCCCGGCTGACTTGCCCCGGGCTCGGTCCCAACGGATCTTTTGCCGTCGTCAGATCGGAGGCCCTTGGTTCTCCTGAGTCTGAAATATCCAGAATTTATCCGCAACCTGAAATCTGGGCAAAAAAAAACCTGGGGCGGGCCGTTCCGATTGTTGTGGTGGAAGGGGCTGCGGCATTACATTGTCGCCTCCGGTAACGTGAAAACATGGCGAAGAAAGTGACGAAGAAGGTGGTGAGCCGGAAGCTTGCTTCCAAGAAGGTCGCGCCCCGGCCGCTCAACCCCAAGGAGGCAGCAGAACTCAAGGAGTTGCGGGCCAAGGTGAGCGAACTGGAGGCGAAGTTCGAGTCCCTGGGGGAAAGCCGCGGTGTGGAACGCCGGCGCGGCTTTGCTTTTGTTGATCCTCAGGAGAACTCGATGGCCCGGGTGATCGTGGTGGCAGTCTCCTGCGCCCTGGTGCTGGCGCTGGGAGCTTTCTTCCTGATTCGCGGTCTGCAGTGGAGAGCTGCCCTGGCGGATCTCAAGGCCGATCCGGGCATCCAGGTGATGGGGGGCCAGTCCGTGGGGCTGCTCAAGAAAAGGGTGTTTGGTCTGCGGGATCCCCTGGCTCCGCAGCCGGCGGAGGTTCTCAAAAAACACAACATATCTCCTGGTCTGGTCGAGCTCGAGCTGGCCGAATATCACTCCCTGAACACTCCCTTTGGACGGCAGCGGGAAGAGGAAGAGCAGCGCCGGATCGAAGAACTTCGCGAACAGTTTGTCGCCGTCGTGGGAACTCTGTCCGAAGAATACCGGGAAAAAAGAAAGAACGATCTGGCCCGGATCAGCCAACTGCTTCTGGAGCTGCGCTACCCCGAGGCGATGCGCCAACTCCAGCTCGAGGCGGAAGACGGGGTGTGGTACGCGCGAGGGCAACTGGAGCTGCAGGAATACGAGGAGTTCAAGGTGGGAGCCCAGAAATACATTCTGGACGGCACCCTCGATTTCGCCAACCTGGGCAACGCCACCGAGAGCCGCTTGACTTCGCTGGTAGCCGGAATCGCGGGATACAACCTGCTGGAGCGGGATTTTGATGGAAACTATCCCCACGTGGCGCGGATCGCGCGCCTGATTCGGGACTACGACGACCTGTGCGAGCGCGCCGGAATTCCGGAGAAGAAACTGCGCATGGTCCTGGAGACGCGCAATCCCGACGAGATGCGACCCGTGGCATCCAAAATAGCGCAGCAACTGATGCGGCAGGCATCCATTGCCGAGTCCCGGATCATCCCCGAGGTTTCGTTGGTCGCCGGCAATTCTCAGGAACGGCTGTCCATCGAATTGGAACCATGACCGGGGCCGGGCGGGTCAGCCGGCCAGTGCCCGGAGGAGATGGCGGTTGAGACGGACGCCCGCCTCGAAATTTTCCAGGGTGAAATTTTCGTTGGGAGCGTGGATCTGGCAGTCGGGTAGGGCCAACCCCAGCATGAGGGTGTCGATTCCCAGGATGTCTCTGAAGGATTGAATGATGGGGATGGATCCCCCCTCGCGGATCAGGCGAGGTTCGGAAGCAAAGGTGGCTCTGAGAGCCGTTTGCGCCGCCTTGCCCCGGTCGGAATGGGGATCCATGACGTAAGCCGGCCCGTGGTGCCCCGGAGTGCACTCGATCCGGAAGGAATCATCCACCAAACTTTGCAGGTGACGCGATGCCAGTTCCAGGATCTCCTCCGGGTCCTGATCCGGCACCAGCCGGAAACTGAGTTTGGCCATCGCCTCGCGGGGAATCACCGTCTTGGAGCCCTCTCCCTGATAACCGCCACCGATTCCGTTGACCTCGGCGGTGGGGCGCCCCCAGCGGCGCTCCAGGGAAGTGTAGCCCTCCTCGCCCCAGAGCCCGGAGGAGCCGGTTTCCGCCAAGGTGGAGGCATCTCCATCGGGTAGTCCAGCCCACATCTCGCGTTCCCATCCCTCGAGCGGTCGCACCCGGTCGTAGAATCCCGGTATTTTCACGCGGCCGGCGTCGTCGTGGAGCGAGGCGACCAGGGCAGCGACAGATCGGGCCGGGTTGGCCACGGCGCCACCGTAGACACCCGAATGCAGGTCGAAGGAGGGTCCCCGCACCACGACATCGAGGCAGGCGATGCCGCGCAACCCGTAGGTGAGGGTGGGGATCCCGGGGCCGATCATGCCGGTATCCGAGACGGCGCAGACGTCGGCGCGCAGGAGATCGCGGTGGGCTTGAAGAAAGGGAGCCAGATGAGGACTCCCGATCTCCTCCTCTCCCTCGAGAAGAAATATCACGTCGACCGGCAACTCGCCCTCCGATCGGAGGGTCTCTTCGACGCCGAGGATGTGGGCGAAATTTTGCCCTTTGTTGTCCGTCGCGCCGCGGCAATAGACTCGGTCTCCGATGATCGTCGGCTCGAAAGGGGGAGTTTTCCATTCCTTGATCGGGTCGACCGGTTGCACGTCGTAGTGACCGTAGATTAGCACCGTGGGCCGGTCGGGCCGAGGGGAGTTTCTCGCCACCACCACCGGATGGCCGGGGGTGGGGTGCTTCTCCGCCTGCAGACCCATTTGGGCAAAACGATTCACCAGCCAGTCGGCGCAATTTTCCACGTCCGCCCGGTGCGATGAATCGGTCGAGATGGAGGGAAAACGGAGATATTCGAAGAAGGAATCGGTATCGGCCATGGTCGGGGCTCCCGGAAGGATACGCCGGTAGAAAAACTTGGGAAAGGCTCATCGAGCCTGCCGGGTGACGTCAGAACTGGGGCGGTTCGAGGAAGCCCTCCAACTGGCGAATCCGGGTGGGGTGGCGCATCTTGCGCAGAGCTTTGGCCTCGATCTGGCGAATCCGTTCGCGGGTGACCTTGAACTTCTTGCCCACCTCTTCCAGGGTTCGGCTGTAGCCGTCGACCAGGCCGAATCTCTGCTCCAGGACCTCGCGTTCCCGCGGTGTCAGGGTGTCGAGCACGTCCTTGATGCGATCCTTCAGCATTGCCATTGAGGTCTGGTCGCTGGGATTGTCGGCCGATTTGTCCTCGATGAAATCGCCGAGCAGACTTTCCTCCGAGTCACCCACCGGCGCCTGGAGCGAGACAGGCTGTTGCGCCATCTTGAGGACGGTGCGCACCCGGGCCACGGGCAGGTGGATCTCCTCCGCGATTTCCTCCGGAGTCGGTTCCCGCCCGTACTCCTGGACGAGCTGCTTCTGGACCCGCATCAGCTTGTTGATCGTCTCGATCATGTGCACCGGTATCCGGATGGTGCGTGCCTGATCCGCGATGGAGCGGGTGATGGCCTGCCGGATCCACCAGGTGGCGTAGGTGGAAAATTTGTAGCCCCGCCGGTACTCGAATTTTTCCACGGCCTTCATCAGGCCCATGTTGCCCTCCTGGATGAGGTCGAGGAAAGAAAGTCCGCGGTTGGTGTATTTCTTGGCGATCGAAATGACGAGGCGCAGATTGGCTTCCACCATTTCCTGCTTGGCCTCGCGGGATTCCTCGATGTTCTGAAAAAGCTGCCCCACGGCCTCGTCGAATTCGTCTTGGGACATCCACACTTCCTTCTCGAAAGCGGTGCGGGCGCGGGTGGCTTCCGCTTTCTCCGCACGGGTGTCGGCTTGATCCGCCAGCTGCCGGATCTCGGCGGAACGCTCCGCGTAGTCATTCACCCGTTTCACGAATTCCTCGGTGGCCCGGGATTTGAAGTGGAAGCGCTGAAACAGGCGGGAGAGGGCGGAGAGTCGTTGATCCCACTCCTGCTGCCATTCTTCCTCGCTCCGGCTCCCGTTGGAGAGGTGCTGGAGGTAGAAGTCGGCGGTCTCGTCGCGGGCCTCCGCCAGCTTTTGCTGCAGGGAGGCCAGGTTTTTGAAGTAGCGATCCCGATTCTGCACCTTTTTGTCGGAGATAATGCGGTCGAAGCGCTGCGAGCCGCTTTCGAGTTCGCGGGCCAACTCGAGATGGCATTCCCCGATGAAGCCAAAGCGGATCAGGGTCTTCTGGACCTGCTTCTCCGAGCGCTCGATGCGTTTCGAGATGGCCACCTCCTCCTCCCGGGTGAGCAGAGGAACCTGGCCCATCTGCTTGAGATACATGCGCACGGGATCGTCCAGCCCATCCAGTTTGCCCGATGCCTCCGAGACGACCTCCGAGTCCGAATCCTCATCCTCGTCGTCGACGTCATCCTGCTCCGCCCGGCGCGCCTTGATGTCCTCTGCCTCGCTGTCGGACTCGACGATGCGGAACTCCATGCTGCGGAGACGCTCCACAAACTCTTCGAGAATCTCGATATCGGAGTACTCCGGGGGAAGCACCTGATTGATGTCATCGAAGGAAAGAAACTCCTGTTCCTTGGCCAGCCGGACCAGTTCGCGCAGAGCGTTGTGCAAATCCGGCACCTTGTCGATCAGTGACGACTCGACGGCCGCCGTTTTTTGGCTTGCCTGGGTGGAATGTTTGCCTTTAGCCTGCCTCTTGGAAGATTTTGTTGTGTTGGATCTCGCCATCCTGAATGGTGATGGGTGGTCCCGGAGGAGGTGTGCCGAGAGTCAAACCTCGGGAATATCGTTTCGCACTGATTGGAGGTCAAGGAGTTCTTTGGTTAGGCGATTGACCTCGTCGGCGGGCAGCCCGGGTGCTCCGAGGCGGGTCTTGATGGTGCGGATCTGGTGGTTTCTCGCCTGTTTTTTCAGAGCGGCGAGACATTCTTCGACCCAGCTGGAATTGGCGCCGGGAAAGGACTCTTCGCGGATGCGGTGAAGCGCCTCCCGCTCCGCATCCGGGAGGAGGAGGAGAAAGGAATGAACGCTGGAGGGGCTTGCGGGATCGAAGGTACCCGTCCAGAGACGGGCCAGGATCTCCGTCTCGGGGACATCGCGGAAGTAATCCGGCAGGGCCTTTTCCCGGCAGAACTGCTTCGTCTCGGGATCGTTGAGGAGCAGGTGACAGAGCAGACGAATGCTCCGGTTCTCAATCGCGATCCGCCTGCTCGCCTGATCGGGATGTTCCCGGGACTGTTCCTGATTCTCGCGGACTCTCCGATTGCGCTCCGAGCGTTGGCGGATGCGGGCGACGGACGCCACCTGCTTGCGGATCTCGCCCTCGCCGATCTCTAGCTTCAGGGCGATCCGATTGATCAGGGAATCCTGGAGCATCTTGTCCTCCACCAGGGCGATGTCGGTGGCTAGCTCGCGGGCAAAGGCGAGGCGATCGCGGAGAGGACCGGTGCGGAGGCGGCTTTCTTTCCGGTCGATGTGAAAATCGAAGTAATCGGGCGCGGCGTCGAGCACGGCGCGAAAGGCGTCGACGCCCTGGTCCCGGATGAAGGAATCGGGGTCATGACCCAGGGGTAGCAGGGCGAGGCGGACCAGCAACCCCTGGGGAGCGAGGATGCGAAAGGCCTTGCCCGCGGCATTGAGCCCCGCGTTGTCGGAATCGAAGCAGAGGACGGCTTCGTCGGCCTGTCGACGGATCACCTTGGCATGATGTTCGGTGAAGGCGGTGCCCAGGGGAGCGACGATGTTTTCAATACCGGCGTGATGGGCGGCGATGAGATCGATCTGCCCCTCGCAGATAATGGCCTGACGGGTCTTGGTGATGGGTCGCCTCGATTTGTGGAAGCCGTAGAAGGTGCGGCTCTTGTTGAAGACTGGCGTCTCGGGGGAGTTGACATATTTTCCGCCTTTCTGGTCCTTCTCCAGCACGCGACCACTGAAGGCGATGATGGAGCCGTTCTCGTCGTGAACGGGGAACATGAGCCGGTGGCGGAATACGGCGTAGGTCCCCCGGCGGGGCTGGCTTTCGTCTCGCCACGCGGCGAGCCCGCCCTCGACCAGTTCCTCGGCGGAGAAACCCTCTCCGGTGGCCCAGTCGAAAAAGAGTCGGTTTTCCGGAGCGTAACCGAGCATCCATTCCCGGGCGATATCGATGCCGATACGGCGCCCACGGAGATACTCCCGGGCCGGATCGGCGATGCGGTGGCGCAGGAGGAGACGATGGAAAAATTCGGCGGCGGATTGCTGGAGCTTGAGGATCCGGTCGCGTCGCTTCCGTTTGGCGGCGAATTCGGGGTCCGCTTCCGCTTCGGTGATGACGATGCCCGCGCTGTCGGCGAGACGACGTGCCGCCTCGGGGAAGCTCAGGTTCTCGTAGCGCATGACGAAACCGATCAAATCGCCGCCGGCATGACAGCCAAAACAGTAGAAGGATTGTTTCGCTGGAGTGACGTGGAAGCTCGGGGTATTCTCGTTGTGGAAAGGGCACAGACCCTTCCAGTCGGAACCGGCCTTCTTCAGTGGCACGTGCTGCTCGATCCAGGAGACGATGTCGACCTTGTCGAGGATCTCCTGGACGGTTTCCTGTGCGATCAGCCCCATACGTCGTCGGGTCGAGCGAATATCATGGTTGGATGCGGAGGGGAAAGGCGGGGCGGGGAGCGACCGCCGAAAATGGCTCGGATATCACCTTTCACTCTGCACTCGGGGCAGGTGAATAAAAAACGGAAAATTCATTTTCCGGTATGGTGAGAACTGTCCGAAGGTCCCCCCAAACATCATGACCTCGGACGAGACACTCTCAAGGGCGTTCGTGCTCGGCGCGGGCAGGGGAACCAGGCTTCGTCCCTTTACCGACAATCTGCCCAAGCCGCTGATTCCGGTGTGGAACGTTCCGCTGATCACCTACGCCTTCGATCACGCCATACACGATCTCGCGGTGGAACATTTCATGGTGAACACCCACCACGCCGCGGACCGGTTTTTCGGGGCCTTTCCCGCCGGTTCCTACCGGGGCCTGCCCGTCACCTTCCGGCACGAGCCGGAATTGCTCGACACAGCCGGGGGACTCGACAATATCCGCGATCTACTGGAACCGGGAGAGGACTTCCTGGTCTACAACGGTGACATCCTCACCGATCTCCCCCTGGGCCCGGCGCTGCGGGCCCATCGCGAAGCCGGCGACCTGGTGACGCTGCTGCTCCGGTCGGGAGGGGGGAACGTGACCTGGGAGCCGGAGTCGCGGCGTATTCTGGACCTGCGCAACGCCCTCGGCACCAATGCCAAAAGGATGTTTCAATTCACCGGGATTTACCTCGTCTCGTGGGAGTTTCTCTCCTTTCTCGAACCGGGCAAGGTCGAGTCCGTCGTCCTGCCCTTCCTCCGGGCCATCGAGTCGGACGGCAGGGTGGGGGGATTCCTCGTCGACGAGGGAGTCTGGAGCGATCTGGGCGACCCCGAAGCCTACCGGCGATCCATCGAGATCCTCGCCGACGATGCGTTCCCCCGATACGGAAAAGGGGCAGGGCAATGCCGGATCCATCCCGATGCCGTCATCGACCCGGCTGCGGAAGTCGACGAGTTCTCCACCATCGGTGCCGGAGCCAAGGTCGGGCCGGAAGCGCGGGTGATCGCCTCCATCATCTGGGCGGGAGCGACGGTGGCGCCGGGTGCGGTGGTGCGGGAGAAAATCCTGAGGTGAAGCGCAGTCGGCGGCGACCGATGATCAGTCGAAATCCTCGTTCAGGATATCCAGGGTAAATCCGCCGACGGGAATGCCATCGCGGCCCGGGTAAATCCAGTCGTTGAGGCGGTCCCTGGAGATCTCAACCGAGGCGCCGCGATGGATGTCGACGAGTTCGTGGGGGTCGTTCGTCAGGATCCCGGAGAGCGAGTCCTCCCTGATCCCGGTCACGGTGACCCACATGAATTCGCTCCGATCGCCCTCGGAGAACTCCGCTTTGACAATGAATTGATCGGCATTTTCCGGGGTGCGGTCGCGGTAGGCTTCGACGAACTCGGGCCATCGGGCGCGCGCCGTCTTTTCTGCGGCAGCCATCCTGGGATCGTTGTCCGAGACTTCGATGACCGGTTCGAAGGTGGGTTCGTCGAAGATGGAAAGAGGGTCGCCCCCCATCAGCTTCTCGATCTGGGAGGGCTCGAACTCGTTGCAGCGCTGGATCTCGGGACAATAGATGGCGAGGCAATCCGGACCGGCCATGGCACCGATGAGACGGCCAATGACCATGTAAGCCTCGTCCGAAGAGCCGAGGTCGTCATCCATGAGGTCGACCGAGATCCAGGCACGGTGTCTCTCCACGGCGGTGCGCAGGCGTTTGTCCCGGATCGAATCCCTGGCGAAATCGGCCGGGTTGGCGATGTAAGGCCGGGACGAGGACATCACGCTGAAGACGCCCTGGGCGATCCGGATCATGAAGTGATCGATGGGGGAATGGCCTGAGGTTGGCGGTCGATACTGAACGACGAAGAATTCATCGTCCAGATCGAGGTCGGGATCCAGGTCCAGGGCATGGGCCACGCAGCGCCGGAGGTCTTCCTCAGTGATCGAGCGCGGTTCCTCGAGGAAATAGACCAGGGAAACCAGAGTGTCGGGCTCGTCGCGTGAGATTTTTTTCGCGGGATCGTGCTCTTTCTCGTCGAAATGAACGCCGAAGAGCCAGCGGATCGTCTCCACACCGAACCAGACCCCGGAGATGGCGAGCACGGACAGCCCCAGCCAGCCGAGACCGCCGAAGACGAAGAGTCTCGCCAGCATGAAGAGGGCCACGCCCAGGGGAATGAAGGGAAAGGCGCGAATCTTTCCGCCGGACGAGAGAAGGGATACTGTGGTCGTGGCTGTCATGGAAACTCGGTTCGCGCTACGGCTCGATGGCTGGCAACCTGCTTGTCCGAATCGGGGGGGAAGGCCCGGGTTCCGTTCGCAAAAGGCTCCACGTACCCCAACCAGGAACGGCCACGAATCTCTGCACCTTCGATAAATATAACATCCGGCGAAAAGGGAACCAGTGTTTTTCTGAGCGGGCCATCGCGCTCGAATCCCAGGACCGAACGGACTTTGGTGGGAACGAATTCGATCTTTTTCGCCCGAACAAAGGCACCGTCCCCGATTCGCCGGACCACTGTTGCCTCCACGGGGATCCACTCGAGACGCGCTTTTTTTCGCAGTTGTTCCCGGGCGCGCTCCTCGGCGAGGGCGGCCTCGTGCTCCCGGGTTTTCCAGAACCTTTCCCACCGCCACTCCCGGTTTCTCGCCAGGTCTTCCTTCCGCTTCTGCATGGCCGCGACAGGATCGAAATCGTGAGCCCGCTGCAGGGAGGCGGGGAGGTCGAAGAAGGAGATCCGGACGACTCCGACATCGTGCTGGACGATCAAGCCATCCTCCTCGACGCGCTTGATGATGCAGTTGCGGTACTGCCGACCGTCGGTGGTTTCGAGGAGGGCAATGGTACCACTGGCGGACTGGTCCAGCCCGGTGCTTTCCGGATTTTCCTCACCCGAGGCCCGGACCAGAAAACCTGCCAGGGCGAAAGCAAACCACAGCCATTTCATGACGTTTCCGGGAGACGCAACTCCGCCCCACAAACTGTCAGGAGTCATCTTTCCGTGCAACCTTTACCTTTCGTGCGAGTTTACTCCACTAGCCATGATGGAAGTTCGGCCAGTCGTAGCGCTCGTGTTGTTTTCCCTGATCTGGATCGCCCTGCCCGGACAGGAAGCGGAAAATACTCCCCGGCCCCGGGAAGAGGACGGCAAGAAGGGCTGGTCCGAGTTGAATCCGGAGGAGCAGAAGCGGCTTCGCGAAACACTCCGTCAGGTGTGGAGCGACCCGCAGGTGCTGAATGCGAGGGAAGACGTGAGCCGTTCGGCACGGGAGTACCAGGCTGCGGTGCGGGACGCCATCGGAAGACGCGATCCCGAGGCTGCGGAACTGTTGCAGCGCGTCTCCGCAAATGGTTCGGGGATGCTCCATTCCCTGATCGGGGGGGGCGAGCGCGGCAAACGCCCTCCCTTCCCCGGCGGGCGCGGCCTGGAGCATATGATTCCGCCCGCGGCGCTGGAGCGGATGGAACCCGAATACCGGGAGCGGTTCGCCAAGGCCAGTGAGGAGGCAAAGGAAGATCCGGCGGTTCTGGCCGCCATCGAGAAGATGCGTGATCTGGTGAGGCAAGACGAGGATTTGCGCAAAGAGAAACTGGAGACTCTCCGACAGTTGCGGACGGCGTTCTTCGAAGCGGTGGTCTCCGTGGACCCCGATTTGAAGGAGGTGCTTCCCCCGCCCGGATCCAACCCCGTCTTCCGGGGGAAAGGAGCCAAGCGCATGGGCGAATCTATCCGCCCCGGGCCGGAGCGGGAATCCGTCACGAGAGATTGACCAGGGAGCGAAACGCGCGCCGGTGGCAGATGGCCAGACCGAGGTGCAGGAGGGTCAGGAGCATCGCCCCGCGGGCGTTTCCCCAGTCGGGATCGAGAAACGCGTGGTAAAGAATCACGTTCAGGGTGACGGGAAACAGCAGCGCCAGAGCCAGGCCGACAAACCGCCGGAAAAAAAGGAGCAGCGCACAGAGGAGGAGGAAAGTGGCCAAACCCTTCCAGACATAACCGGCGGCAGTGAGACTGATGAGGAACTCCTGAGCTCGTCGCGACGGTTCCGGATGCTCGACGAAGCGAAAATAGAAATCGCCGCTGGCGACCAGAAGGACGCAGATCAGCGCAATGCGGAGGAGGAATTCGAGCCAAGTCGTCTTCATTTTCCCATATCTCGGCCCGTCTCCAGAAAGCCGATGCGGAAGGGTGCGCGAAAGGTGAAATTTTCCGGATGGAACGTTGCGGGCCTTGCGGAGACGCCGGGTTGGTGGTTTAGCTGCATATCGGGTTTTTCGGAACCGTTATCATTCAACACCCTTTCAGAGGATCGCAGATTCATGAATCCAGTCCAGAGTGTCAGCATCCACCCCTACTTCCGGGTCGCGGAGGGAAGGTTGGATGATTTCCGCGCCATGCTCCCCGATTTCATTGAGCGAACCCGGAGCGAGGAGGGGTGCCTGCAGTATGAGTTTACCCTGAACGGTGACGTCGTCTTTTGCCGCGAGTGCTACACCGGAGGCGACGCTGCCTTGGCCCATCTCGCCAACGTGGACGATCTGCTGAAGAAAGCTCTGGAGATCTCCGATCTGATGCGGCTGGAGCTCCACGGTCCGGCCGAGGAGTTGAACAAGCTGCGGGAACCGCTCGCCTCCCTCGACCCCGATTGGTTTGTCTGGGAGGCCGGGTTGACTCCTTGAGATTCGTTGCGATTCCAACACCGCGAGCACGACCGCGGCGGTGACGAGGACGGTGCCGCCGATGCGCCAGCGAAAGGCGTAGCCTGAGGATTGGTGCTCGTCGTTTCCGAAAAAGGTTCCCAGAAAACCCACCGCCGCGAGGGCCCACAGCCCCCGGGTGGCATACACGACATTGACCCCGGTGGCGTCGTCGAAGAAGCTGAGGGCAATCCCCATGAGGAGGGCCTGCACGGCGATGAGCAAGGCCGCCAGCGGCATGAAGCGCAGTGCCTTCGCCGGAGCCTTCATCGAGGGCCGCCCCTGTAAGATCCAGGTGATCAGGGAGAGCAGGGAAAGGCCCAGCATGACGAAGGAGAGAAAGTTCATCGCCCCGAAAGTCACCGCCCAGCGAGCCAGAAGCACGTCCTGAACGGCGAAAAACGCCGCGCTGAGCATGGCCACCGTGATGGGACCAGCCGCCCCGGCCCCGGCCTTGCGCCGGAAATCAGAGAACCCCATGAGGAAAATGCCTGCCGCGGTAAGAATGGCCGCCAGCCAGAGCCCGGCCGGCGGTGTCTGCCGGGCGAGAGCGGCAGCGGCGCAGGCCACGAAGACGACCTTCGTTCCCATCAGCGGGGTCACCAGGGACACGTCGCCTTTCTTGATGGCGAGGAAGGTGGTGAGGTTCCCCAAAAAGAAGACCGAAGCGACGATTCCGGGCTGCCAGAGCCTGGTCCAGTCGAGGGGATGCCGTTCGAGCAGCAGCAGGGGGAGGAACACGACGAGCAGGGCGATATTGGAGAAGTGAAAAATTTGCACCATGGACGCTCCCTCCTTAAGCGAGCGCTTTACCAGGACCGAGGCGGTGGCGTAGATCGCCGCTGCGGCGAAAGGGAGGATGAGATACCAGGGCACCCGGGAAAGGAAGTCTTCTCCGGGAGAATGCAACCGGCGAAGAGGGGACGAAGTCGGCTCCTTCAGGGGCGGCGGGGCACGGATTCGGCAA
>CAZLUZ010000041.1:15555-29749 GCA_964562825.1 uncultured Akkermansia sp. | reverse complement strand
GGGGGATCACCACGTGGAAAAACACGATCTCAGCTCGCTGCGCCTGCTCGGATCGGTCGGAGAACCGATCAACCCCGAGGCATGGATCTGGTACCATACCAAGATTGGCGGGGGACGCTGTCCCATCGTCGATACCTGGTGGCAGACGGAGACCGGCGCCATCATGATCTCGCCCCTCCCCGGCGCCACGCCGATCAAGCCGGGCACCGCGACGCGGCCGTTCTTTGGTATCGATGCCGCCATCTTCGATGAGAACGGCGAGGAATGCGGTCCGAACGAAGGCGGCAAACTCGTCATTCGCAAGCCCTGGCCCAGCATGTTGAGAAATGTCTACGGCGATCCCGAGCGCTTCAAGTCGACCTACTGGAGCGAATACCAGGGGGTCTACCTGGCAGGCGACGGTGCCCGCGTCGACGCGGACGGCAATTTCTGGATTGTGGGCCGTCTCGACGACGTGCTCAATGTGTCGGGACACCGGCTGGGCACGGCCGAGGTGGAGAGCGCTCTCGTGTCCCACTCCGCCGTGGCGGAGGCCGCGGTGGTGGGACGACCCCACGACATCAAGGGCCAGGCCGTGGTGGCCTTCGTCATCCTCCGCGAGGGCGTCGAGGCGAACGACGACCTCAGAAAAGAACTGCGGAATCATGTCGGAACGGAAATCGGCGCCATCGCCAAACCCGACGAATTGCGTTTCACCCCCGCCCTGCCCAAAACGCGGAGCGGCAAGATCATGCGGCGACTGCTCAAGGAGATCGTCGCCACCGGCCAGGTGACGGGCGACACCACCACCCTGGAGGACCGGCAGATCGTGGAGGCGCTGCTCGCCTCGGGCGAGCAGCAGAATCGTTGAGAGGACCAGAGAACCTGCCTCAGACCGATTCGAGGCCTCGCTATGGCCGGCGGATCACCGTCTGATCGGAGAGAATCCCGGTGGGCGAGATGTTGCGCAGCGCTATCTCGTAGGGGATCCCATCGATGCGGTAGACGGTGGCCTTGGCCGGCACCATGCGCATCGTCTTCCAGGCGCCGTCCGGAGTTTCCCGAACCTGGATGAGGCGCCACCTCGCGTCGGGCGCTGCGCGGAACTTGAGGGTCACCCCGTCTCCTTCGATGACAGGAGCCACCCAGACATCGCTCGGCGTATTGGCGCCCAGCCAGGGACTCGCGGGAGTGATCGGTGTCGCCGCGTAGGCCCGACCCAACTGTCGGCGCAGACCATCGCGATCGTCGCGGATCGCACTGAAACTCCAGTGGATGTGCCCGGACCCATGGCTATTGGCGGCGTGCTCCCGGGTGATTTCGACCTGCCGGATCGATTCGGAGGCCCGGCGGCCGCGATCCTCGGAACTCTGAATCCGATTCGACGCGATCCCGGGCCAGAGATGGCGGCCCTGCCTGTTTTCACCCGCCCACCATTGGGACAGGGTGAGAAAGCTGTGTGGCTTGTCGTCGATCCGCCAGTAGAGCTGGGGCGAAAAATAGTCGATCCATCCGAGGTTGAGCCACTTCCTCGAATCGGCGGAAATGTGGTCGTAGGCGTCGAGAGTGGCCTCGACCGTGGGAGGATGTCCCGGACGCCAGATCCCGAAAGGACTGATGCCCATCTTCACCGAAGGGCGCGTTCTTTTCACTGCGAGGTAGAGTTCGTGCACGAAACGGTCGATGTTGTATCGGCGCCAGTCCCGCAGTTCCAGCCGACCTCCACTGCGGCGGTAGGCCTGGTAGTCTTCCGAATCGTCGAACTGGTCCACCATCTTTCCCCCGCTGTACCTGGGGTAGGGATAGAAATAATCATCCATATGCACACCGTCGACATCGTAGCGGCTCACCACGTCGGTGATCACCTGGATGGCCCGGTTCCGCACGTAGTCGGACGCCGGGTTCGCCCAGACCTGGGTTCCCGCCGGCAACATCAGCTGGCTGTGGGTCCGCGAGATGTGACTGGATATCTTTTTCGACGAGGGACTGGCACTGGCGCGGAAGGGATTGAACCAGGCGTGCAACTCCATGCCTCTCGCGTGACAGGCATCGATGGCGAAGGCGAGCGGGTCGTAGCCGGGCGACTTGCCCTGCTGCCCGGTGAGCCAGTGAGACCACGGTTCAATCCGCGACTCATACAGCGCGTCGCATTCCGTGCGCACCTGAAACACGATCGCATTGATCCCGACGGACCTCGCCGAATCGAGCAGTCGCTCCATCTCCTCCTTCTGGCTGGAAGCAGAGAGCCCTCGCTTCGAGGGCCAGTCGATGTTGTGGACCGTCGCCACCCAGGCTCCGCGAAACTCTCGCACCGGTTCCGGGGCTCTGCTCCTGCTGGGCACATATTCGCCCCGGGCGGAGGGAACCACCGTCATGACCAGGGCCATTCCCAGAAAAAAAAGTTTCCGCGTTTTCATGAATTCTTACCTCTCCTCAATTTCAACCCACCATAGCGGAGGACAAGTCGCAACTTCTTCACCGATAGGACGAATCGAATGAGCCGCCGCGCAGGGAAAATCGTGTGACCGCTTGCGTTTTGACCGGGAACACGTAAGTCGACGGTTGCGCATGAGCCGTTCCGAAGCCAAATCCCATCGGCGATTCCAGGTCGACGAAATCCTCGAGATTCTGGCCAGCCGATCTCCGGAGCGGATCCGCGAGATCTGCGAGGATGTCCACCCCGGCGACATCGAGATGGTCTTCGAGCGCCTCGACGACCAGGAGAAAATCGTCATCCTCGACTCCCTCCCCCCCGAAGTGCTTTCGGAGTGGGCGGACTACCTCACCGCCTCCGACGTCGAAAGCTATCTCAACACCGCGGAGGAGGAGAAACAGAAGGCCTTGCTCGACTCCCTCTCCGACGACGAACTGGTCGACGTCCTGCAGGAGGTCGAAGCCGAAGAGCGTTCGCAGTATATCCGCCTGCTCGACAAGGAGAAAAGGCAGGCGTCAGAGGAACTGCTCAAGTATCCCGACGAATCCGCCGGCGGTCGCATGACCACGGCCATGGCCACGATCGCCACGGGTATCACGGTCAAGGAGGCGCTGGATCAACTGGAAGCACTCAAGGAGGAGGCGGAGATGCTGAGCCGGATCTACGTCAGGGACGACGAAGGCCGCCTCGTCGGACGCCTCCGGCTCCGGGATCTGGCTTGGGCGAAATGGGATACTCCGGTCTCCGAGATCATGAAGCGGGATGAATTCTTCATCCACGCCGATGCCGACCAGGAGGAAGCGGCCAATATGATCGCTCGCTACGACCTGCTCGCCCTCCCCGTCGTTGACGAGAAAAGAAGGCTCGTCGGGGTGATCACCCACGACGATGCTCTCGAGATTCTGGAGGAGGAATCCACCGAAGACATCGAGCGCCAATCGGGTATCGGGGGCGACCGCGGCGACCTCGCCTACCTGCAGACTACCGTGCTGGCCCACTTCCGCCGCCGCTTCGGATGGGTCCTTGTCCTCGCCTTTCTCGCCCTGCTTTCGGGCTGGGTTCTTCTCAAATACGAGGACGTGATGAAGAGCTTCTACATCCTCGCCCTCTACCTCCCCATGGTGGTCGCCGCGGGGGGCAACACCGGAGCCCAGTCCGCCACCATGGTGATCCGCGCCATGGCACTCGGCGAACTCGGCCCCGCCCAGTTCCTTCGCGTCGTCTGGAAGGAACTCCGCATCGGCGCCATCCTGGGCAGTCTGCTCGGCATCTGCGTCGGACTCCAGGTCCAGTTTCTCCTCCCCGCATCGGCCACGGGCGACGCCAAACTCTTCGAGACCGCCCTCGTCGTGGGCCTCGCCCTCACCGCCCAGATCCTGACCTCCACCCTGATCGGCGGCTCCCTCCCCATCCTCGCCCGAGTCGCAAAACTGGATCCCGCCGTGGTGGCGAGTCCGGCCATCACCACCCTGGTGGACGTGAGCGGGTCGGTCATCTACTTCTCCCTCGCCCGCATCATCTTTTCCTGAATCGCAATATCGACGCGCCCCGAGTCCCAAGATACCCCAAACCTTCCCCACCCGTCCTCTCCGTCAGGAAGGAGAAGAAAACTCCCAGGAAAAACAAAGGATTAATTGATTTTACATTAATCTGGAATATATAGAAATTATTCTTTTTGCTTTTCTGTCGCCTCGATTCACCCGATTTTCTATCTTTGTCTTCATCCCAGGAGGTCCGCCATGCTTCAACTAGAGATCCCCATCAATGACGAGGGCGAAATTTTCCGTCACCCGATCACCCGGTCCGTGCTGAGCATCGGAAGCGATGCCGAGAATGACGTCAGGATCGAGTTGCGGTCGATCTCCCCCTTCCACGCGGAATTGACCCGCGATGCCGACGGCCACTGTTACCTGCGCGATCTCGATTCCGCGGGCGGCACTCTCTTCAACGGGCGACAGCTGAGAGGGCAGGTTCAGGTGCAAGCCGGCGACACCTTCCGCCTGGGCGACCTGGATTGCGCGATTGCCGGGGAGGGGGTGGCGACGAGCGATGCCGCATCGCCCGGCGTCGCGGCGGTCACCAGCGCTGGAATCGGGTCCCAAGCCGAGGAGATTCTCCGGTTGCTCCGAGCCGGACAGGAGGAGCTCCGGCAGGAGATCAACGCCTCGCGGAGCGAGTGGATCCGAACCGGCGAGTCCCTGAAGGAGCGTCTCCTCGAACGCGACCTCGAGCGGGAGAGAGCGCGGATCGAAGAAATCAAGGGTGAGCACGAGGCGTCGATCCGGAATCTCGACCAGGCCATCGCGGCGCGGGAGAAAGAGACCGCCGACCTCAGGGAGAGGCTGAATACTGCCAACAGGGAAGCGGAGCGACTGCGCGGGGAGATGTGGCGCAAGGATCAGGTTTCGCTCGATGAACTGCAGTCGGCGAGAGCTGCCTGGGATGCCGCTCGAGCGGATTCCGAGTTTCTCCGAGAACAGCTCGCACAGGCTTCGAGGGAGGAAAAACGGCTTCGCCAAGATGTCGCGCGACTCCGCCGCACGCTTCAGCTTTCCCGCGAGGGTTTCTCGTTTTTTCTGCACCGTTCCCGGCTTCACCTCGAGGAGTCACGAGCGCAGCATGACGCCCTGGGGGCGAAGCAACGTGAGACCGCCCTCCGCCTGGCGGCTCTGGCCGATGAACTGGAAGGGGTCCGCAGCCGGGCGGATCGCGACAAGAGTGAATGGGGAACGCGCTTCGCCGCCGAGAATCGGCACCGACGCCAGGCCGAGGAAAACGCCAACTCGCTGGCGTCCGAACTCTCCGCGGTGCGGGAAAACGCGAACCGCGAACGCGAGCGGCTCACCGGGGATTTCGAGCGGCGACTTTCCGAGGAGACCGAGAGCCGGAAACGTCAGGAGACCCGCGCGCGCCGTGCCGAGGAGGAGCGGGACGAGATCCGCGAACGGCTGACTCGCGATGCCACGACGGTGGCGGACTCGCTGGAGCGGAAGTTGAAAGAAGAGCAGCGGGCCCGGAAGGAAGCGGAGGAAGAGGTCGCCCGGCTGGCCCGAGAGTTGGACCGGATTACGACGGAATCCCGGGAGGAAATGACGACGGCCGCCGCCGCCCATAGCCAGAGACTGCAGGAAGAAACGCACGCCAGAGCGGCGGCGCAGGATTCGGTGCGCCAGCTCCAGAAGGAGTTGACCCAATTCCGGCGACAGGTGGAGGATCGGCAGGAGCGAATCGAGGAACTCGAGCGTCGCTCGCAAAGACTCGAGGAGGAGAAGATGACCTCGGATCGCCAGCGGAGGAGAGATCGTGAAAAGCTGGCCGCGGCTCGGGAGCGATCCCTGGCCCACGCCAGGGACCTCAACCGCCGGATCACGGAGAACTTCGAGACCCGTCTGCGCTCCGAGACCGAAGCCCACCGCAGCGCCGCTGAGGAGGCCGCCCGGTGGAAAGACCGGACCACCGAGGCGGAGCGGCAACTCGCCGAGATTCGCACCCGATCCCTCGAACTCGAGGCCACCCTCTCGCGAACCCTCGCGGAAAAAGACCGTCTCGCCAGCGACTGGGAGAGCCGCTACCAGGAGAGGGAATCGGAATGGGAAACCAGGCACCGGGTTCTGGAGGAAACCTGGACCGGCCGCTTTCAATCCCTGGAAGAGGACCATCGCAAACTGCTGGGCTGTTGCGACGACCTCGCCGCCTTCGAAGCCTTGCTGGCCGCCACCCGGACGGATGCCGACGCCTGCGAGGAACGCCGCCATCAGCTGGTGGACGAGAACCGGAAACTGGACCGGGAAAAGCACGCCCTCGTGGAGAGGATCAATCAGCTCAACACGGAGCACGCCATGCTGCACCGTGTCGTCCGGGAAAAAAGAGAGAGAAACGAGGAAGTGACCGATCGTCTCCACGGGATAGAGGCCAAGCTGAAAGAGGCGGAAAGCCGGGTGAACCACCTCCGCGAATTGGAGATTTCGCTACAGCGGTCCGTGGCCAGAACTCGCGGAGCCGCCCTCAGCCGGCGCGGGATGTACAGCGAGGGAGCCCAGATCTGGCCAGAGACCGAGGAAGCGATCTGTCGGGAGTTGATCGAACCCATCGTCCTGCTGGACCAGTTGATCGAGGCCCACCGCCGCCGACGCATCCTTTTCTCCTTTGGCCGCCGCCTCGAACGGCTGCGCGAGAGTTTTTCCGCCCTGTTGGAAAATCATTCGGTGGATCGCTTCGACCTGAAACCCGGAACGCAAGTATCAGCCGAATCGAGGAAACTGATTCACCCGATCAATCCGAAGGCGCTCGAGCCCACCCGCGTCTCCCGGCGCCGGCGCCGCGGCCAGGGCGGCATCAGCATCAGTCGCACGGTGCGCCCGGGCTATGTCTACCGGAATGGAGGCAATGACGTCGTCATCCGCAAGGCGGAGGTGATCGTCGGATAGCAGAAGTGGTTTCCCATCACTCGGCCGAATCCGATGCGGAGACGGCTACCACCGAGAGGGACTGCAACCTCCAGCGGCCCGGAGTTTCCACCCCCCAGTGGGGACCGCTGTCCAGCCGGAGCACCTCGCCTTTTTTCAGGATACCCAGATCGCTGAGCAAGCCACTCTGGTCCCGCGAATCGTTGTCTCCATCGATACAGTAGATCGCCAGCGGTGCGGTATCCCCCATCTGGTAGAATCCACCGCACACGCCGTTGCCGGCCACGATTCCGACTGACTCGACGAGGACATCCCGGTCGAACGACAGCAACAACGCCTCGCCGCTGTCCACCTGGAGGAAATCGCCGCCGACCAGTCCGAGGCCCCTGTTGTTCACGTGGAATTCCTCGCCCTTCGCCCCGCGCAGGTCCAACCGGATTCCTTGAGGAATCTCGGCGCCTTCCGCTCCCCAGCGGAAACTCATGCGCTCCCCGGCGACGATTTCGCGGTAACGCACTCCGCATCCGTTGCGCACCGCCTCCGCCTCGCGGCGAAGATGCTCGACCAGTGGGGCCAAGGGCTCTTCGTCGAGGCGATTGTTCTCCTCCATGGGGTCCGCCGATAGCTCGAAGAGCGCGAAGGGCCTGGCCTCGCCCCTTCTTGCCAGGGCGGCGTCGCAAAACATTTTCCACTGCCCCGCCATCACCTGCCCGCCGACCACGGGGTCGTCGCTGCGGATCGCGATCACCGCAGGGTCGTCCCCGGCTTCCTTGTGGTCATTGAAGAGCAGCGGTCCGCTCCTCTTCTCTTGCTCCCCCCGCCAGATCGCCAGCATGCTCCTGCTGTACTCAGCCCCTATTACTCAAGCCGCCAGTTCGGGCAGGGGAACGGCGAGGATATCGGCGAAGGTGGCGTAACAATCGATCAGGCCGACGGGGACCGCACAATCCCCCCGGCGAAGTCCGCCGGCCGGCCACGAAACCAGCAGCGGAACCCGGTGCCCGCCCTCGAACACCGACCCCTTGTGAGTCCGGACCGGCCCGGTGGCCTGATTCGATGTTATCTCCGCTCCTTTGTCGCTGGAAAAGATCACCAGCGTGTTTTCCACCTGTTGCTGCCCCGGATTTCTCGGGTCATCCTGTGTTTCGAGAAAGTCGAGAAAACGACCCAGGGCAACATCGTTCTCGTAAATGAAATCGTGGCGCGCGTCCATCGGCAGTCCCGACTTGGTCCGGGCCGCTCCCGCCACTGGAATCCCCCCGATCTCGTCGACCGGCGTGTAAGGGGTGTGGTTGGAATTCGCGGGATAGTAGAGGAAAAAGGGCCGCTCCGCCGAATCCTCCCGGGAGAAATGTCCCCGGAGAAATTCCAAAGCCGCGTCGGAATGCCTGGCCCCCAACTCCCGCAGAACGTAGGCCTGTGGTCCCGATTCGACCAGTTTCCTCCCCTCTCCGGTCGCCCCGACCACGGTGCGTCCGTGAATGTGCCCCGGTCCCCGATCCTGTTTCGGGGTGTTCTGCCGTTCGAAATTCCTGGCGTCGACGGCGGGGCCCGACGTGCCGTGCGAGCGGGAGGTGATCTGGGAAAACGCAAACCCGTGATCCAGAGGACAGGTGTGCAGAGGGCGGGTCAGATCGGCATCGAGAAAACCGGCGGCCGGACCCCCGTCGGACCTGCGGTAGCGGAGTCCGACGTGCCATTTCCCGAACAGGGCGGTGACATATCCCTGGTCGCGAAACAGGCTGGCCAGGGTCGGTCGGTCGGTTTCGATCATGGGGTCGCCCTGAGAGCCGAAAAGGACCCAGTATTTGAGCCTGTTGCGCCAGGGGTAACGCCCGGTGAGGAGGCCGTAACGGGTCGGGGAACATCGGGAAGAGGGTGTGTGTGCGTCGGTGAATCGAATCCCGGAAGCCGCCAGCCGCTCCATGCTCGGGGTGGCCACCTGTCGATCGTCCGGATTGCCCGTCACGTCCTGGTAGGCGCTGGTGTCCCCCATGCCCATGTCGTCGGCGAGGAAGAGAATGACGTTGGGCGGTCCGACCATCGCATCGGCCGAATGGCAGACGAGAAGCACCAGAATAAGAACGAAATTTCGATTCATGATAGAGACCCGACGGGACCGGGTCGACTCCCTGGAAGACCTCCCACCCCGACAGTTGCGACGTTTTCAGGAGGTGCCCCCGATTTCAAGAAAAAAGGGTCTGGGAAGCTCGATCCCGGAGAATCAGGTCGATGGATACCAGAGGCATCAAGCTGAGACATTGCAGGAAGCTGTCCCGAGCCAGTGATGTCGTGTCGACCTCCCCCATCCTATTGGTAGCGGTTGAAAAACAGGTAATCGAGTTCCTCGATTCGTTTCCGCAGAGGAAAGGCCGACGAGATGATTCCCACGACCGAGGCCATGGCCAGCCCGTAACCTCCGTAGAACACGTCGAAGAACATCATCCCCGACGAAAACACGATGCTGCCCAAGCAGAAACCGGCTCCCGACCAGAAAGCACTTTTCAGATCCTCAAAATACAGCAGCGCCCGAAAAAAGAAGGCGTAAACGACGAAGAAGAAATTGCCCACCGCAGCGGACTGGATTGCCACGGGGGAGAAGATGGACCGATCCAGGGCCTCGGACAGCGCCGGCGCGAAAAAGAAAAGGCCCCCGGAAAAAACCAGCTGGGTCAGAGCCGTGTTCACATAGCCGGTCCGGATCGCACGGGCCACTCCACGCCGAGCATCCTCGATTTCGACGAGAGTGCCCGCCCCCAGGATCTGGGACGTGAAATTGCGATAGTTGTCCGAGACCTCCGAGCGGAAAAAATAGTAGGCCACCCCCAGCGCCGGCACGGTGAACAGGGCGGCCAGAACTCCGGACATGTCGCCCGAGGTAGGCCGCAGCAGGGTGTGGTCCACCCCGCGGTTATCCACGAAGAACCAGTAGATCCACTTGTCCAGCCAGAAGCCGAAAAGATAGAGCGGACCGCAGATGAGAAAGAGGGGATGCCTCACGAGAAAGCGGACGAAAACCTTCACCGATGGCGAACTGCCCGTCTTGTGGGAGAGAATGGCCAAAGCCGTGATCCCGACCGCCATCATGGCGATCATGAGCAGGAACAACCCCAGCTTCGAGCGGATGGTGAAAACGTACGCGATGCCCACCGCGAGGAAAAAGAGCGCGGCGATCAAGAGAAGAATCCGGTTCAGTGGAATCGTCTCCACCACGAATAGGGCGAGCAGAAAAAAGAGGGAAAGGTCTCCGGCCAGCACGATGAGCAGCCAGAAGGAATAGCCTCGCTCCGGACTGAGAAACAGCGTGAGCAGGCTCCCCACGATGAGACTGAGCACGATGCCCAGAAAAAGGAGACCCTGTCGTGGAACCGCCGCGAACTGCAACTCGCCCAGACGCGTCGAATCGACGGAATACTGCCGCACCCCCCAACACATCGACGCCACGAGAAACTGCACCACGGTCAATTCCAGCGCCAGGGCGGTCACCGTCGAGACCGTCGGCGCGGCCATTCGCACGATCAGAATCACCAGAGCCGAGGAGATCACGCAGACATCCGGGAGAAATCCCGCCTCGACGCCGAAACGGGAAAAGAGCTTTTTGTGGTGCTGCTTCGCAGTGATCATGCCACCGAACGGAGGGAATGGTACACCTTGCCGTATCCCTCGAGGATCTCCTGATGATTGAACAGTGCCTCTCCCAGGCGTCGGGGATGGAAGTCGAACTCTCCTCTCCTCCGAATCAGAGAAATCAAGGCGGTGGCAAACTCGTTGCCGCCGAAGCGGCTGGGGTTGAGAAAGCAGTCCGTCACCGCGGTGAACTGATGGCTGGCAAAGACACTGTTCCCGTCAATCATGGAAACCACCACCGGTTTCCCCGCATGCAGACTGTTGATGACGGGTCGGTCGCCCACGTCGAGTTGACTGGGGAAAGCGACCACTGAGGCGCGGGCGATCTCCTGAATCATGTTGCTCTCATCGGCAAAGCGAACCGAGGAAGTCACCCCGCCCAACTTGGCGTCCCCGAGGAAACGCTTGCGGTCCTCGGCCGGGAGAGAACTGAGGGAGAGGATGACAAACTTGCCGCCCCCCGCCGCGGCCTCGATCGAACGCATCGTGCTGATCAGTCCCTTGGACAGGCTCTCACCGAAAGCTCCGATGAGGAAGACCACCCGGTAGGTAACCTCTTCCTCTTCCTTGCGGTAGTAGGCGGCCCAGCGCCGCGCGGTTTCGCCCTCGATTCCCTCCCGCACGACTCGGATGGTTCTCTCCTCACCCAACTCCGCCCGAATCCTGTTGGCGGCCGAAACCGTGTTGGCCAGCACCTCGTCCGCCTGGGACAGGCAGTGGACGCGCAGGAGCCGAATCCAGCGCGTCCGAGCGGACTGAACTCCCTCAAAGTCGGGGCGCCAGACACCGCCCTCCCGCAGTTTGGTTCCCTGGCGCTCTCGCTCCAGGGCGTTGAGGGGAAGGCAATCGTCCACCAGGATACACTTCGCTCCTACTTTGCGCGCCGTCACCAGGGCGAGCAGCCCGGAGAGCATGCCGGAATCGGCGTGATAGATGCGCGCCTGGGGCAGATCGGGCCACTTGGAGAGGAGCCGCCAGACCGGCCGAATCACCTGTTGCAGCAGTTCCCGGTGCTCGACGAAGGGGATATCTCCCGAAGAAGCCGCGTAGACCGCCTTGATCAACTCCCAGGTGGTCTGGTTCTTCCACACCCCGGCAAAGGTGATCTGTGGGGCCAGGTCCGCGGCGCAATCGAAGAGATCGTTCATGGTGTCCCCGCCCAACTTCCCCGAATCGACCGCCCGCGCCACGCTGTGAAAAAAATCACCCGCCCGCCGAAAGGTCACCGAGGTTTTTCCCTTGCCTTGACTTCCGTGGTGGGAGAGGTCGATGGCCTCATAGCCGTCGATGTTTCCCACGCCACCTTCGTCGGCCGGGGGATTCGGGCTCTCCCGATTCGTGATCTTGACCACGGAAAAACGATACTCGGGGAAATCCTTGGCCAACTGCCGGATGAACACGGAATCACCCGTCCGCCCGAGAAAGGGAATTTCCTCGTAGAGATAGCAGATATCGGTCTCTTTCTTCTTGTTCACCGCACTTCAGATTTTCCAGAATTCTTTCAACTCCGTCGGCAGCCTTCGCCATGGCTCATCCCCGATCCTCTCCACCGATTCCATGAGCCCGGTCCAGTCTCCCCGCGCACTTTTCACCCGGACCCGCTCCACCTCGACGTCGAAGCCCGGGGTACCAGCGTGCTGGGCGATGTGTCGTTCGGCCTCCTCGAATCTCTCCTCGAGCAACAATAACTGACAGAGCAGAGAAAGGCACCGGGCGTCCTCCGGCGCTTCTCTGATGCGTCTTTCCACCACATCCTCCAACACGGATGGCCCGGGCAATCCGAACGCTTGTGGATTTCGCCCACTGCGGCGGATCTCGATGAAGGCGGTGGCGGCCAGGAAGATCATGCCCACGGGCACCGGCTCTTCCTCCTCGACGAAGGTGCGCAGGTTCCTCGCCCACACCGAGACGCGCTCGGCGGTCTCCTGCACCGCCGCCTGAGCGAGCACCCGACCGTCGCCCGATGTCGTCGCCGCGATGCGTTCCATCAAGGGAATCAGGGCAAATCTCCGGGATGCCGCCAGCACCTCGACCTCCCGGAGCCGGGCTTCCCCGCCCCGCGAGGCCACCCTCTGCACCAGATTGGTCCGGGCCGGATCGATGATCTCCTCGTTCGAGGCGATCTCGACCCCGCCCTCGAAGGTTCCGAAAGGATTGCCCGAACGCAACATGGCGGAGGCCTCGAGAAACCGCTCCTGCGTCTCCCGATTGAACTTTTCGTCGATCACCACCATGGCCAGCAGCCCCACCAGGGGATTCGCCGTGATCACCGGCACGCTGAGAAGCGCGCCGGAGAGCGTGCGCCGGTGAATGCCGAGGAGAATGGCGAAGAGCAAGGCGACCGAGACATGGAGCAGGACAGCGACGAACAGGATCCGGGTCCCCATGCCGATGAACAGACAGAGAGCCACGATCTCCAGGGAAAGGAGCACGCCAATACAGACCCAGTAAACGATCGTCTTCACCCCGGATTCCTCGGCTAGGTCTCGAAGGCGCTCAACGCCTCATCGTTGAGGCGGAGCACGAAAAACCGGAGATCGAGGTCCGGCAGAGCTTCGAGCAGGGTTCCGGCGTGTTCCTCCGCCGCCTCTGAGGTCTGTGCCTCCGTGATGAGTCCGTAGACGATTCGGCCACCATCCGATGGGATGATGGCGAGGTCGTCTCCTGGCGGCATGGTCACACTGAGGGAGCGGGCGAACTCCTCACACCGCTCCGTCGTCTCCCTCTCACCGGGAACGAAGACGACGAGACGATGCTCCAGCCCCATCTGCTTTTCGATCTGGCGGCACTGCCCGAGGCGTTGTTTGAAAGCCGGACCTTCCAGAATGGGCCTGCCCGGGCGCGCCTCGATCCCGGGAATTTCTTCCGGCGCGGGACGATCTCCGTTGCTTTTGGCAGGGGCGGGAGCCTCGTCCGGTACCGGCGCGACCACCGGTTCCTGCACCATCACCACCGGTTCGCCCGATATGACCGCCCGTTCTCCGCGAGCCGACGAGGGCTTTTCCTGCTCCACAATCACCGGCCCGGACGGCGGGAGAGCCGCTGTCTCCGCGGCCGGGGCCGGTCGGACGATGAACGGCGGTGGTTCCGCGGAATCCGAGTGGCTCTCGTACCAACGGAAAGCCGACTCGATCTTCAGCAGGTTTTCCCAGTTGATCTGGTCGAAATTCATCCTCGACACGATGAGAACGCGGAAATCGCGTCCCGAGGGATGGGCCACCACGGCCAGATAATGATCGTCGAACGTCCCCGCACCGCCCCGTTCGAAGGATTCCCAGAGCCAGCGCTGGGTCACGATCTTGCCGGTGATTGCGGCGTGCTCGATCATCCGGGTTTCCGGCAAAAGCTCGGGAAAGGCGCTGTCGCTCTGCAGCTGCGCCTGTCTCACGCAGCGTCCTCCACGGCTGAAGTAGATGGCGGCGGAGCCCACGCCGCAGTTGTCCCGGATGAGTCCGAGAAAAGCCTCATCCCGCTCCATCCCGCTGTATTGGTCGAGGATGTTCTGCAGGCCCAGAGCGATCCCCGAGGGTTCCAGCCCCTCCGCGACGAGGGCCAGAGCAATGTCCTGCTCGTTGTGCTTGAGCAGGATCACTTGGCTTTTCAATTCCTGACACAGCTTCTTCGACTGGTCCAGGAGCAGTTCGGTCTGCATCTGGCGTCGGCCCACGATACCCCGGACCAGCCCCGCGGCCGCGCGGCGAAAGGCCCGGCTCCCGGGCCGGTGCGCGAGGCCGCGAGGGCGGGGCGG
>CAZLUZ010000041.1:0-15545 GCA_964562825.1 uncultured Akkermansia sp. | reverse complement strand
AGCAGGTAGAAACCCCCGCCAGTGAGGGCCTCCCCCTCCCCCGGCAGCAGCAGGAGGCGGACGAAGATGAGCGCCAGCCCGGACGCGACCCCCCAGACGAAACCGCGGGTGAATCCCATGTAGAGAGTGAGAAATACCCATGGGGAGGGATTCAGACGGAGCCAGCCGGGATCGTTCCGCGCCAGCAGCCAGTTGAAGGCCGCCAGGAGCATGGCGATGCCCAGAAAGTGGCCCAGAGCCATGACGTGGTTGTGACGAAAGAATCCATGCCCCAGCCATTCCCGAATCCGGGACAGGAGTTCCCACGGCATCTCTGGGCGTTGCTCATTCATCCTGCAGCGGGCCGTCCGCGACGGCCGTTCCGGGACTCTAACCACGTTTCCTTCCCGCTGTCCCTTAGATATTCAACCAGATCGAATAAACGAAGTCGACCTGCTTGACAATCATCTTCTACTGCGCCATCAGAGCGCGGGCGGCATCCGCGATGGTGTCCGAAGTGGGTCGGTGACTCTTCCACAGATTCGGGTGGTAGGGGATGGGGGTGTCCTTCGAATTGACACGCTGAGGAGGAGCGTCGAGGAGGTGAAACCCCTCCGACACGACTCTGGCGATGACCTCCGAGCAGACGCCGCCGAAGGGAAATCCTTCGCCGACGCAGAGGAGGCGCCCCGTTCTCGCCACCGAGGCGAGCACGGTGTCCATGTCGATCGGCTTGACCGACCTCAGGTCCACCACCTCGATCTGCCATCCGTCCGCGGCGAGGTCCTGAGCCGCCTTGAGCGCCTCGTGCACCATCGCGCTGTAGGTGACCACCGTGGCGTGGCACCCTGGCCGGGCGATCCGCGCCACCCCGACAGGCAGATTCTGCCCGCTCAGACCCTCGGCCTTGAGGTGATAGTAGAGAAATTTGTGCTCACAGAAGATGACCGGATCGTCGAGCCGGATGGCCTCGAGCAGCATGGTGTGGGCATCCTGGACCGTGGCGGGAGTGAGGACGATGAGCCCGGGATAGTGGGCATAGATCGATTCCAAACTCTGGCTGTGGAAAGGGCCGCTGCCCTCGTTTCCCCCCGAAGGCAGCCGAACCGTGATGGGACAGGGCACCCCGGTGCGCCAGAAATGCGTGCCCGCCTGGTTGACCAACTGGTTGAACGCGATTGAGGAAAAATCGGCGAACTGCATCTCGATGATGGGCCGCATCCCCTCGATGGCGGCCCCGATCGCCGAGCCGATCATGGCGTCCTCGCTGATGGGGGAATCGCTGACCCGGCCGGGAAACTCGTCAGCCAGTCCCTTGGTCGCCTTGAAGGCCCCGCCAAATTCTGCGACATCCTGTCCGTAGATAAACACCGACGGGTCCTCAGCGAGGGCCTTTCGCTGAGCTTCACGGATCGCCTCTAGGTAAGTAATGGCCATTCGGCGGGATGAATCGCGGACTGTCAACCGAGGTCTGCTCGGATGCAACGCGCAAACTCAGTCGATTTCGGCAACCCTCACGGGACGACCCTCGACCAGCGACCTCTCGCAGGCAAAAAGCACCCGAAACGTCTCCATGGCCTGCCTCAGGCTGGTGCGTTCCATCTCCTCTCCCCTGCCCAGCGCCTCGAAGAACGCCCGAAACTGCGCCTCATAGGGATGATCGTGCACATCGCCAGAGTCCGCCAGGGCCATGGGAAGTTCGGTCCATTTCTTGTCCCGCAGACCGAGCGCGCTGGAGTAGAGCCGATTGTCGAACAGGCTGCCCTCGCTCCCCACGAGATGGGTGTGAAAGTAGTAGGGCTGAAAACAGTCGATCACCGAGGCGACCTTGCCCACGGCACCGTGGCGAAACTTCAGCAGAGACACCGTCGTCGTCGGGTACTCGTAGGCCGCGAAGGTGGGGTGCTTCGACTGGGTGGCGTAGGAGGTCACCTCCACCACCTGATGGCCCATGCAGAGCAACAGGGCATCCAGGGCGTGGCAACCGGCGGAGAGCAGGCTGCTGCCGCCGTTCTCCCGAGTCGTGTTCCAGCGGTATTGCCCATACCACGGACCAATTCCATGGTAGTAATCGATCTCACCATAGTGAATTTCTCCGATGACGCCGGTCTCGATGAGGTGGGTCGTGGTGATGAACTGGCTGATGAAGCGAAGCTCGAAGCAGACGCATGCCTTGACCCCGTTGGCCTCGACCGCGTCCCGGATCGCCCTGCAATCTTCCCACGTCAGGGCGATGGGCTTTTCCAGAATGATGTGCTTGCCCGCCTCGGCCGCGGCCACGGCGTGCTCCCGGTGCTGACTGGGGTAACTCGTGATGGACACAACGTCCACGCCGGATTCCGCAATCATGCTGCCCACATCGCGGTAAGCGGCGATCGTGCCGCCGTGAGCCCGCGAAAGTTCCTCCGGATCGAGCGGACGGGAGGAACAGACCGCGCTCACCGTGCCCAGACCGGTCGCGTTGATCGCATCGGCATGGGCCGTCGCCGCCCAGCCGTACCCGATAATCCCTACCTGCAAAGCCATCCTGAAATTCAAGCCCAACTCCGCACCATGGCAAACGCGGAATTGGCTGATTCAGGGAATTTCGAGCACCATTCCAGGCCGCAACCGGGAAAACAGGATGTTGTTGACCCGTCGGAGCTCGAAAGGAGAGACCCCGAACTTCCGACTGACCCGCCAGACCGAGTCCCCCTCTTCGACCACGTAGGTTCGCACGCCACCGGGAGCCGGCACCCGGGAACCGCGGTTTTCTCCGAAGGAAGGCGTGGGAAACTTTTCCGGGTCGAGCGGCATCGGGGTGACCTCCCGCGGAGAAATCTGCGCCGAGGCCGGCACCTCGCGGGACCGGGGAAAGCGGGGACCGCCCGTGGTGCGCTCCGGGCTGCCGGCGAGGTTCGAAGGCACCGGTTTGGTCACCCGGCGCGCGCTGGCAAAAGGTTGCTCCCTGCCGGCGGCTTCGGAAAACGGCTGCACCGCGGGCACTCCGAGACCCAAGGGATCCTCCTCGGTGAAAATGGAGGGCGATGCTTCGGGCCTCGGCCGGGGAGGGACGGCTGCCAGCGGAGGGATCGCCAACGGCTCGGTCTTACGCCGGTCCGGCGCGGTCGGAGCGGAAACCACCTCCGTCGAAGCACGTTCCCGAGGCCCCTCCTCCTCCTGGTTTTCGAGCTTTTTTCTCGGGTCCGGAATCACCAGGACCTGATCGGGGTAGATCAGCGTCTCGGAAAGCCCGTTGGCGGCCATGATCTTCTCGTAGGAAACGCCAAAACGCTGCCCGATTCGGTACAGATTATCTCCTTTCACGACCCGGTATTTCTGGTCCGCTGTCGCCTCCTGGATCAGGACAGAGGCCGCGGCGACGATGAAGAGCCGGCTCGGTAACCGTGTTAACATGGCAGATAGGTGGAGTGGATCACCAGATTTGACTCCCCACGGGAAACGTTTATTAGGGAAAAATCTATTCGATTCTTCCGTCCGCCTTGCCCATCTCGAATGAGATTCCGACGAAAGCTCCGCCGGTGAATCTTCCGCCGAGTCGTGGCCGGCTGCGGTAGACGGGAAAGAGAATCGGTTTCCGCGCGCGTGCCCGGCTCCGGGCCAACCCGTGCATGACGAGGGCAGCGAGGACGAGGACCCCGCCCCCTCCCCCCGCCCACAGCGCCGGGACCTCGCGCAGAAAGCTGCCCGCGTCTCCCATCATCTCTCTGCCCGAAGCCGCCCCCGGTGTCGCCGAAGACGCTACGGGCGGAGTTGCCGGCAGCGAGGTCTCTTCCTCTCGTGCGGTCAGTTCCGATGTTGAGGAAACATCCCGCCCCTGTCTCTCGAACCAGGCCAACTGAATGCTCAATTCCACTACGAGCCGTTCCACCTGATCGGAGGGATTGTCGGCCGCCAGGGCCTCGCGGACGCAGGCCTCCTCCATCCGGGAAAGAACCGACTCCGCAGGGGGGGCGCCGGTGGGGGACGAGATGCGGAGATGCAGGTTCTCTGGGGCTTCGGCGCGGTACACCAGAATCACCCCGGGGCCATCAGCGAACCACCGGCGCAGCACAGCGTCCAGATCGACATCGCCAGGGAGGACCTGGTTTTCGCCGGTGACGAGGAGAAATACCGGATAAAGCGATTCCTCCGAGTGAAACTCGAGGAAGCGATGGATGTCGTTGGCCTTTTGTTCGGTGAGAATCCGCTGGGGATCGACCAGGTAGTGCCGCGGCCGATCACCAAAAAACTGCTCCCTCAGCTCCCCCCGGATCGGGGGCAGTTCCTCGGGCTCTTCGCGCGGGAAGGGTTCCGCATCGAATGGGGTCTTCCGCCGAATAAAGATCAACCCGGGGAGCCCCTCACCCGCGTTTACCCTCTCCTCGGTGGCCGGAGCCGGTTCGGACGCTGCCGATTCTCCACCGGGAGGGGCCTCCCTTTCATCATCGGGCCAGAGACCGCTCCCCACCAGCGATGCGGAAGCGGTGTCCCCCTCCCACTCGGGCATTTCCAGAGGAGTTGCACCGGTCGGCAGGGCGATCGCACAGGGAACGATGAGGTGGAGGACAAACTTCATGCTGCATCAACACCTCGGCTCTCCCACCACCGATGGCTCCTCGAACATTCTGGCCCGTGCCCCCGGCTCGAAAGCACCCACGTGGCTGGGAAGAGGCAAGGTATTCATCCCCCGCTCGGCGAGGAGAGCCCGGACCTCCTCGCGGCCGAGCCGCTTCATCTTTTGCGCCCGCTTCACCAGAACCTGCTCCAACCGCCGGAAGATCCGCACCACGCCTTCTCCGTATTCCCCGTTGACGAGAAAACCCCGCCCGATCATGAGCGCACGGTAGCAGTCTTCCTCGGTGAGAAGCAGCTCGGAAAGATACCCCAGGGACAGTCCCGCCTGCTGCCGGTCCACATCCATGATGAGAAGAATGGCGTGATCATTGGAACGAGACACCTCCGCCCCCTCCACCCGCGAGTGATTCAACAGCCAGAATCCCAGTTCACCCAGCGAAATGGTGGGCCCCAGTTCCCCCAGGTAAACGGCGAAGAGCAACTGGGGAAATCGGGTCTCGAGCCGCTCGAACGCCCTCTCGATCTCTTCGAGATCCTCCATGCGCAGACAGTTCGCCGCGTCGTGAACCCGCTTCATGCGAACGTAGTTCGAGCCGAACTGCTCCATGGCGCGCCCCGATGAAAACCCGCAGGAGTAGCAACTCTCTGCCTCGTGATCCACGGGACGATAACAACTGGGACACCTCATGACTTCAGAAAATCAATCAATAGAAATTATTAGTATTACAAAACTGTTTGGATTTCAATCATTCTTCTTGCATTTTGGCATCTTTTTTGGGGGACGCCGCCATCCGGGGGCCCGTGAACCGTTTCCTGAAGTATAGTTTTTCGGTCATGCCCAAGAAGCGTTCCCCTTTTTCCCAGATTCCGGCGGTGGACAAACTGCTCAAGCGCCTCGAGGAGGGTTCCGAGCTGCCTCCCCTGCCCCTGCCCCTTGTTACCGATCTGGTCCGGGAGAAAGTCGAAGAGTTGCGAAACGATCTCCGCGGTGGGGCCTCGGGGGTGCCTCCCCTGGACGATATCCTGGCCGGGATTCGCCGCGAGATCACCTCGCTATATCGTTCTCGCATTCATCCGGTGATCAACGGAACAGGCGTGATCATCCACACCAACCTGGGGCGGTCTCCGCTGGGGGAAACCGTGGTGGAACGCATGACCCGGGTGGGCCGATACTACAACAACATCGAACTCGATCTGGAGAGCGGCGAGCGGGGCAAGCGGGGCGGATTTCTCGAGGTCGCCCTGGCCCGTCTCATCGAGGCCGAGGCCGCCACGGTATGCAACAATTGCGCCTCCGCCCTGATTCTCATCCTGCAGCACCTGGCCAACGGGGAGCGCAACGAGGTCATCATCTCCCGGGGCGAACTGGTGGAGATTGGCGGGGGCTTTCGGGTGCCGGAGATCATGGAGGTGAGCGGTGCCCGGCTCGTCGAGGTCGGCGCCACCAACAAGACCTCGCTGGAGGACTACCGCCGGGCCATCACCGAGAGGACCGGCATGCTCCTGAAGGTGCATCGTTCCAATTTTTACATCGAGGGGTTCACCGACGAACCCGCCACCGAAGAACTGGTTGCGCTCGGGCGTGAGCACGGGCTTCCCGTGATCGAGGATCTGGGCAGCGGAGCCATGCTGCCGACCGATTCCCTGGCCCCGATTCCCCACGAGCCCACCGCGACGGAGGTTCTCAACCGTGGGGTCGACCTGGTGTGTGTCAGCGGCGACAAGCTCTTCGGCGGGCCCCAGGCGGGAATCATCGCGGGAAGAAGGGATCTCGTCGCGGGATTGAAAAAGGCTCCCTTTTTCCGGGCGCTCCGCTGTGACAAGCTTATCCTGACCGGCCTGCAGGAGACCGTCCTGCAATATCTCGACCGGCAGTCGGGAGAGAAGGTGGATCTGCCACTGGCCCGTATGCTCGCCGAAACGGAGGAGGAACTGCTTCCCCGGGCGGATGCGATCCGCAAGGCGGTCGGGCATCCCGGAGTCACCGTGGGACGCGGCATCGCCCGGTGCGGGGGCGGCACCATGCCCAAGGCGGAGATCCCCTCCGTGACGATCCGGGTGGCTCCGGAGGGCTTGCGCCCGGAGAAGCTGGCCCGCCGCCTGCGGGACTGTCCCACGGCAACCGTCGGCTACGTCGCGGAAGACGCCTTCCACCTCGATCTGAGGACCATCTTTCCAGAACAGGATGCCATCGTGGTGCAGAACCTCAGAGATGCTCTCTCCTGATCTGGCAACCCTGCCCTGACAAAGAAAAGCTGGCTTTTTCGGGAAAGCATCTGAGCATAATAACCTCTCTCCGAGAGATCCGTCCCGATCGGGGGCGGCGCATGAGCATCTGCATGATCAGATACCACGGTCAAAACCACACCAAAACAAACCGATGTTGAAGAAGCACTTCTTCCGCGTCGGTCTGGCAGCGGTAACCACCCTGGCCCTCATCGGCTGCGGCGGTGATCCGTCCCAGACCGAACCGGGATCCACAACCACCGAAACCTTCATTCTCTCCGCCATCCCGGACGAGAAAATCACGGACCAGAAGATCAAATTCGACAAACTGGCCGAATACCTCACCGAGTCCCTGGGCATTCCCACGGAGTTCGTCTTTTCCAACGACTACGCCGACGCCGTCACCAAGTTCAAGAACGGCGAAGCGCACCTCGTCTGGTTCGGAGGACTCTCCGGCGTCCAGGCACGCATGGCCGTCGCCGGCGCGGAAGCCATCGCCCAGGGCAGGGCGGACCCGAATTACAAGAGTTACTTTATTGCGAACAAGGAGACCGGGCTGACCCCGAGTGATTCCTTCCCTTTGCAGATCCGGGACATGACCTTCACATTTGGCTCCCCCGGCTCCACGTCGGGACGTCTCATGCCGACCTACTTTATCATGCAGAACAACGGCGGGATCCACCCCGACGAGTGGTTTGCCCAGAAGCCCGGCTTCCAGATGAGCGGCGGACATGTGGCCACGGCCAATGCGGTAGCCGACGGCACCTACCAGACCGGGGCCCTCAACTTCAAAACCTACGACTCACTGGTTGCCTCCGACGAGAACATCCGGAAGAACACGGTGAAAATCTGGACCACCCCGGGCTATGCCGACTACAACTTCACCATCCACCCGGATACGAAAGAGCTGTTCGGCGACGACTTCTTCCAGAGGGTCCAAAACGCGCTGGTGGCTGCTCCGGCCGGTGGGGACGCGCTCAAGGCAATCAATCGCGAAGCCATCATCCCGGCCCGGAGCGAAGATTTCGACGGGATCAAGGAGACCGCGATTCAGATGGGGTTGATCGAGGAATAGGCTTCGACGCTCCCGTCCCCCGGCACGTCATGGCTGAGATCGCTTTTCTTCTCGAAAAGGTGACGTGCCGATACGGGGACCTCGAGGCGGTCCGCCGCGCCAATCTCACCATCGCAGCTGGCGAGCAGACCGCCTTTATCGGCCCCAGCGGAAGCGGCAAGACCACGCTTCTCCGAGTGCTCAACACGATGCGGGCGCCCGATTCGGGTGACGTCTCCATCTTCGGCCGGCGCCCGGCGGATGCTTCCTCCCGGGAATTGCGCAGGCTCCGCTCGGAGATCGCCACCATTCCGCAGCATCTCGGACTGGTCCCGAACCTGACGGCAGTGCAGAACGTCGTCCTGGGCAAGGGCGGACGCAGGGGCACGGCGCGATCTCTGCGCGACCTCCTCTTTCCCTCCCGAGACGATGTTCGCTCCATCCACGCCATCCTGGAACGGGTGGGAATCGAGGAGAAACTCTTCAGCCGGACCTCCCAGTTATCGGGGGGACAACAGCAACGGGTGGCCATCGCACGTGCCCTCTTCCAGGAACCCACCGTGCTGATCGCGGATGAACCCGTCTCCAGCGTCGACCCGGCCCGTGCTCGCGATACCATCCGGCTGCTCTGTGAGCTTTCGCGGGAACGGAATTTCACTCTTTGCGTCAGCCTTCACGACGTCGATCTGGCCCGCGAGTTCTTCCCCCGCATCATCGGCATGCGCCTGGGCGACGTGGTCTTCGACGGAGATCCGCAATCTCTCACCGACGCGACACTCATGGAACTCTACCGGCTGAGCCAGGAGGAAATGATGCGGGATGCCTGAACGGCTGCCGAACGGCCGTTGAGGAAATTTCCGCCGAGCGGAATCGATTGCCGCCATCCCACCGCTGCAGATTGCGCGAAAGAAGATCGCTCTCCATGAAACGCCGCTGGATCATCTCCGGAATCGCTCTGCTCTTTCTCCTCTGCGCCTGGGGACTGGGTTTGAAACCGTCCGGTCTCGTGCCCCCGGACGCGGAACACTGGCGGCGCACAGGAGCGTTCTTTCGCGCCGCCCTGAGCCCCGCCATGGATTACCAGGACGCCAACATCCCGGACGACGCGCCGCCCATCTGGTGGAAAGGTATCCAGGGCGTCTTTCTCACCCTGAAGTTTGCTTTCGGCGGGATGAGCATTGCCGTTCCCGCCGCCCTGATCATGGGATTCCTCGGTTCCTCGGCCTGGTGGCCGGAGCCCTGTCCTCCGCGTTGGCGCATTCCCCTGCGGGTTCTCTTTTTTGCCAGCCGCTTCATCATGAGCTTTGCCCGGTCGATCCACGAATTGATCTGGGCCCTGCTCATCCTTTCCGCATTCGGCGTTTCCCCCCTCGCCGGCATGGTCGCTCTGGCCATTCCTTTTTCCGGCACGCTGGGCAAGGTTTTCTCCGAGTTGATCGATGAGGAATCCCGGCACGCCGCCACCGCCCTGAAATCGATCGGTCATCGCCCCACACAGACCTTTCTCGTGGGCATCTTTCCCGGAGCGCTGCCGAACCTGATCACCTACACATTCTACCGCTTCGAGTGCGCCCTCCGTTCCTCCGCGGTCCTCGGCTTTGTCGGATTCGAGACCATCGGGCTCTACATCAAGCTGTCCCACGAGGAATTCTACTACCCCGAAGTGTGGACCTATTTCTACCTGCTGCTCGCTCTGATCGTTCTGGTCGATTTCTGGGGCGCTGAGATCCGGCGCCGCCTCCATACCAGCACCACCCCCTGGAGCCCCATGACATGACGGATCGGGATCAACGCATCGGGGAACTCTCCCGCCGGCGGCACCGGGACTGGTTCCTCCGTCTCAGCTTCATCGTCGTCCTCCTCGCCGTGGCCTGGGCCTGGCTCTCCAGCCGTCCCCTGCTCGGCCGTCTCTCCGCTGAACGGCGCTGGATGAATTTCAAGAACTTCCTCGGTGACCTGGCGCCCTCGCCGGTGCGCAAATCTGGCGACTGGACCGAGGCCTTCCCCTGGGCCTGGGAACTGATCGCCGAGGACGGCTGGATCGCCCTGCTCAACACCCTGGGGATCGCCACGGCGGCCATCATCATCGCCGGAGCCGCGGTGGTTCCGGTGCTGACCCTGGCGAGCCGGCAGCTCTCGCGGGTGGACCCTTTCGGACTGCCCCCGGGGCGCACCTCCCTTCCGGTCCGCCTGTTCTGGAACGTCATCGGTTTCCTCACCCGCCTCGTTTTCGTCTTCACCCGTGCCATCCCGGAATATCTCCTCGCCTTTCTCCTCCTCTCGCTCCTCGGTCCCCAGGTCTGGCCTCTGATCCTCGCCCTCGCCATCCACAACTTTGGCATCCTGGGCCGGCTCTGGGGAGAGGTCGTGGAAAACGCCGACACCGCCGCCGCCGTCCAGGGAGCGAGTTCCGGTTCCGGCAGGACGAGCGTCTTCATCTGCCGGCTCTTCCCCGAGGTGTTCAATCGATTCCTCATCTATTTCTTCTACCGCTGGGAGACCTGCGTGAAGGACGCCACCGTTCTCGGCATGCTCGGGCTGCTCACCCTGGGAAAACTCATCGCCCTCTCCAAAGGCTTCTTCTGGGACCGGATGTTTTTTTACGTACTTCTCGGGGCCTCCGTCATTCTGGTAGGAGATTTGTTTTCCACCTGGGTTCGCACTAGACTCCGCTGATGTCAGACCGTCACTTCATCATTGGAACTGCCGGGCACATCGATCACGGCAAGAGTTCCCTGATCGAAGCCCTCACCGGGACTGACCCGGACCGTCTGCCAGAGGAAAAAGCCCGCGGGATGACGATCGAACTCGGGTTCGCCCAGCTGACCCTCCCCTCGGACTCCGGAGACTCCCTCCTGCTCGGCGTGATCGACGTGCCGGGCCACGCTGATTTCGTCAAGAACATGGTCGCCGGAGTCGGCGCCATCGATCTGGCTCTCTTCATCGTCGCTGCCGACGACGGCTGGATGCCCCAGACCGAGGAGCACTACCAGATCCTGCAGTATCTTGGTGTGCGCCAGGCGGTGATCGCCCTGACCAAGATCGACCTCGCCGAGGATCTCGAACTCGCCCTGGACGACGTGCGCGAAAATCTGCTCGATGGTCCCTGGGAAAATGCCGAGGTGGTCCCGGTGTCGTCGCACACCGGGGAAGGCATCGATGCCCTCCGCGATACCTTGGCCCGACAACTCACGGCATCTCCGCCCCCCACGGATTGCGGCAAACCCCGCCTGCCCGTGGACCGCGCCTTCTCCCTGAAGGGAATCGGAACCGTGGTCGCGGGAACCCTGATCGACGGGGAGCTTACCGTGGGCACCGACCTGGTGGTCCAGCCGACCGGTATTCCCGCCCATATCCGCTCGGCCCAGAGCCATGGAGCGCCGGTGGAGAAGGTCCCTCCGGGAACCCGGACCGCGGTGAACCTCGCCGGGATCGGCGTGCGCGAGCCGAAATCTGCCGGTCGCGAGGTGGTGGGCCGTGGCGATGTCCTCACCCTGCCCGAACTGGGTGAAGCGGTGGACGTGATCGACGTGCTCATCACCAAATCCGACCGCGGCATCCGCGGCATCAAGCAGAGCCGCAAAGCCCTTCGCACCGGGCGGGAGGTCATGTTCCACCATGGCAGTTCGGGCCGCCGGGCCCGCATCCACTTCCTCGGGCAACGCAGCCTGGAGCCCGGTGACTCGGTGATCGCGGAAATTCGATTCTACGAACCCGTCTATGTCTTCGTCGGCGACCGCTTCGTGCTGCGCGACGCCTCCCTCGGGGCCACCCTGGCGGGAGGGGTTATCCTCGACGAGTGCGCCAATCGCCGGGCCTTCCGCAAACCCTTCCAGCGGCAGTTCCTCGAGTCCCGGGCCGAAGCGATCGACGACCTCGGCGTTCTCGTGAGATCCCAGATGTTGCGCGACAAGGCGATGCACCTCTCCCGACTGCTGGCCCGAAGCCGGTTCCCCGAGACAGCGATCCGCGAGATGGCGGCCGACCTGGTGGACGAGGGATTTCTCGAGCGCAACGGCGACTGGGTCTTCGAGGCCCGGTGGTGGAAAGAGGTGTCGGGCCTGGCCGCGGCGAAGATCGAGGAAATCCACCGCGAGCACCCCGATCACCTGGGCCTCCCCCTGCGCGACCTCCGGGCCATGATGGAACCCAAACTGCCTTCCCCGCGCTTTTTCGACCAGCTGCTGGCCGGGCTGCTCGCCGGTGAATACGCCAAAGCGGGCCCGAACATCCGCCGGCGGGACCATATCCCGGTCTTGCCTCCCCAGCTGAAAAGGGCCGGGGAACTGGTCCGGCAGCGGGTGCATTCCGACCTGATCTCGCCCCCGAACAGAGGGGACACGGCGACGAATCCGGACGAGGAGAAGGCCCTACGATTCCTCACTCACACCGGCGAGGTGATCGACCTCGACGCCAAGACCATCATCTCCAGCGAGGGATTCGAGGCGATCAAGAACCAGATCGTCGCCTACCTGGAGGAACACGGCAGGGCCACCGCCAGTGAGTTGCGCCAGCACACGGGCACGGTCCGGCGCATCCTCATGCCACTTCTGGAAAAGCTCGACGAGGAGGACGTCACGAGGCGGGAGGGAGACTACCGCACCCTCAAGGGAATCCTTCGGAATAATTAAGTTTACAACTCTTCGACCCTGTGTAGATCTCTGGGATCATGAAGCACATCGTTCTCACCATCGGATTTCTCTTTGCTACTGGACTCGCCTCGCTTCACGCCGAAGCCACCTCGAAGAGCAACTCGAGGATCGCCGAATTTTACCAGAATTTTCCCGGATCCGACGCCAACAAGGACGGCACTCTGACCGTCAGCGAGATGCGCGAGTTCATCCTCCGCAAGGTTCGCAGCAGTGCCACATCGGAGAACTATCCTCCGCTGAAGCGCCTCCTCAAGAAGGCTCCCGAGGCCGATCTGAACAAGGACGGCGTGCTGACCAAGACGGAGCTGATCAAGTTCCTGGGCTGAGCTCAGGCGGAAGCGTCCGTGCAGCAGGGGCAGGGTTGCACCCAGTGCCCCGGCGCTACCTCCCGGAGGGACAGGTCCATCCGGGTGCTCTCCTCCCACCTGGGATGCTCCATGCGGTGACCGAAGGCGCAACCCGGGGGTGGATTCACCGGAGACGGCACATCTCCCTCGAGCAGCCGTCTCTCTCTCCCGACCGCGGGGTCGGGAATGGGAATGGCGTCGATCAGCGCTTTGGTGTAGGCGTGCCGTGGCTTTTCGTAGATCGTGTCCGCGTCCGCGATTTCCATGATCTTGCCGAGATACATGATGGCGACCCGGTCGGAGACATGACGCACCACAGCGAGATCGTGGGCGATGAAGAGATAGCTCAGGTCCATCTCGCGCTGCAGGTCCATCATCAGGTTCAACACCTGACTCTGCACCGAAACATCGAGCGCCGATACGGGCTCGTCGCAGATGACGAGGCGAGGATTCAGGGAAATGGCCCGGGCTATCCCGATCCGCTGACGTTGCCCCCCCGAAAACTCGAAGGGAAATTTGTTCTTCGCTCCCGAATCCAGCCCGACCTTCTCGAGCAGTTCGTCGATCCAGCGGCTCCGTTCCCCGCGGGTGCCGATCCGGTGGATCACGTAGGGCTCCTCCAGAATCGTCCCCACGGATTGCCGCGAGTTCAGCGACTCCGCCGGGTCCTGGAAGATCATCTGCATGTCCCTCCGCAGAGGCAGCAGTTCCCGTCGCCCCATGCGGGTGATGTCCTGCCCGGCGAACTTCACCATGCCATCGGTCGGATCGAGCAACCGAACCATGCATTTGCCCAGGGTCGATTTGCCGCATCCACTCTCCCCCACCAGCCCCAGGGTCTCGCCCTCGAAGATCCGCAGGGAGACACCGTCCACGGCCCGGCAGGCTCCCACCTGCCGCATCAGCACTCCGCCGCGGACCGGGAAATGCATCTTCAGATTCTTGACCCGGAGGAGGGGGGTGTTCATGCCGATTCGAAGCAGTAGGGACAGGTTTCCACCCAGTGTCCGGGTGACACTTCCTCGAAGGCGGGACGCTGCCGGATCGCCGCCTCATCGTGTTCCCGCTCCGCCCGGGTGGAGAAACGGCAGCCCGTGGGCATCTCCGCGAGGGACGGCACATTGCCTCGGATCGCCGGCAGCCGGGTTTTCCTCTCCCGGTCGAGTCGCGGCATCGATCGGAGCAGCCCCCGGGTATAGGCGTGCAGAGGCTTCGCAAAAAGCTCCCTGACCGGGGCCCGCTCCACGATGCGCCCCGCATACATCACCACCACCTCGTCGCAGGTCTCCGCAATCACCCCGAGATCGTGGGTGATCAGGATGACCGCCATGCCCATCTCGCGTTGCAGATTCTTGATGAGTTCCAGAATCTGGGCCTGCACGGTGACGTCGAGAGCGGTGGTCGGCTCGTCCGCGATGAGCAGATCGGGTTTGCACGCCAGGGCCATCGCGATGACGATGCGCTGGCGCATCCCTCCGGATAGCTGGTGGGGAAATTCGTCGATCCGCATCTCGGGATTCGAGATGCCGACCTTCGCCAACAACCCGATCGATTCCTCCAGGGCCTCGGCGCGACTCTCGACCCGGTCGTGAAGTTCGTAGACCTCGGCGACCTGCCGTCCGATCTTGTGAACCGGGTTCAGCGCCGTCATCGGCTCCTGAAATATCATACCGATCTGGTCGCCCCTCACCCGATACAGCGTCTCCGGCGGGGCCCCGACCAGTTCCTCGTCCCGGAATCGCACGCTGCCCGAGAGAATATTTCCCATGGGTTGGGGCAGAAGGTTCACGATCGACAGGGCCGATACGCTCTTCCCGCTGCCGGATTCCCCCACGATCCCGAGGGTCCGCTCGCGGTCCACGGAGAAACTGACCCCATCGACCGCGACGAGACGCCCACTATCGGTGTCGAAAGCGGAAACCAGATCGGTGACTTCGAGAAGCGGCATGACCGGGGCGTGCAGAGGTGCGACAAATCAATCGATCCGATACTGATCGAAAACCCGAATCGACGGCTCGAAAGTCTTGCCCGAGTCCATCGCCTGCAGCGTCTCCTTCTTCATTTCCTCGTCGATCCAGCTGATGAAATACTGCCCGGCCGAATCGCTGATCTTGACGTTGAAATCCTCGGGGTAATTCACCCACCGCCAGTAACCGACCCGGTAGAAAGGCTGGACAAAACCGGGGACAAAGGCCGCGTCCTCGTGGAGGATCTCCTCCATGCGGTGGGCCAGGCGAATCATCTCGGAGGCATCCTCCGACTTGCGGTAGCGGATGATCAGATCGTCGAGTTCCGCAATCGCCGTGGTGGTCAGGTTGTTCGTCTGCGGTTTGGGGACCTGGGCTCCGCTCTCGTCGGTTTCGTAGGCGTTCTCACTGTGCCACGTCTCCCAGTAGCGGGGATACATCTCCACGAACACACCGAAGGCGGAGAACATGATGTCGTGCTTCTTCTCCTGCGCCTTTTTCCATCCGCTGGTGGCGTCGAGCACCTCCAGGCGCAGGTCGAGCCCCGCCTTCTTCGCCTCCTGGCGCAGGATCGGCAGCATGTCCTTGAAAGCCTCGTAGCCGGTTGTCAGCGTGAAGGAAAGACGCTCCCCCCGTTCGTTGACCAGGATGCCGTCGCGGCCCCGCTCGGTGAAGCCCGCCTTGCCAAAATGCTCCACCGCTTTCTCCACGTTGAAGGGACGCGCCTCCAGGGTGGGATGGGTAAAGGGGCCGAAACCGTCAC
>CAZLUZ010000040.1:0-29941 GCA_964562825.1 uncultured Akkermansia sp. | reverse complement strand
ATAGGTCTGAGAGTTTTGAGCCGTGTTTTACAGAATCAGTCCTGATCTGACTCCTCTGCCGAAAGGAGACACTCACGCAGGAGTTCATTCAGCTTCCTCTTTTCGGCGAGGGAGAAGTGGCCCACCGCATCCTCGGCGCAAATGAAGCGTTCGACCGAGGCCCGGTCTACGGTCTTGATTCCATTTTCGGTGAGGGTGATGAGAACGCGGCGCCGGTCTTCGGGATCCTCCGATCGAGTGACCAAGTTTCTTTCGATAAGGCGGTCGATTCGGTTTGTCAGGGCACCGGGAGAAAGCATGGCTCCTTCGGCGATCTCGCTTGCGGTCAGTTGGAAGGGAGCTCCTTTCCTCCTCAGAGAGGAGAGGACATCATATTCGAACCATTCGAGTTCGAGTCTGGCTAGAGCCTCGTTGAGTTGATCCGCCAAAACCTTTTCCAGAACCTGAATTCGCAGAACGATTCCGAGTGATTCTCGTGAAAGGTCATTGGGACGTTCTTCGCTCCATTCGTCGAGAACGACATCTATACGGTCTTTAGCCATTCGTCTTGAGCCAGATAGTCTATATAGCGTTCATTCTAGACAAACGAACATATCGGGCGAAGTCAAATTGGAATGGCGAATTTCTTCACATCTCATCCTTGATCAGGGCATTGTCCACGGGGACGATAATCAATTCATTTCGTTTTTGGGTAACCCTTCCGTTGCTCTTGATCGGCACTTCGGAGTCGTGACCGTCTTAGAATGAGGACCTCGGCAGGGGACGGTCGTATGGAGAGATTATTTGCGAACGGTGATTGACTAGGTGCATGTCAATCCTGGTGGGCGGGGCCGACAACCTGTCTCTGGCCTTCTCCTGGTGCTGCCATTACATTTGATTGACCCCTTTTACCAAGAATATCTTGCACTTCCTTCTCCGGGACCCCATCCATTCCGCCGCTCGGAGGCGGCTTGATTCTCTCGCTTGAAAATTCAAGTTCTTGCCAATAGTGAGTTGTTATTGCGATTTTGGCCGACACTTATCAAACTCATCATCGATCACTCCAGGAATTGATCGATTGGGGAAGGAGGGTGCCGGACGATCGGTTTACCCATTTCTCTACTCGGCTTTACTCGCCTATTTCCTTTACCCGTATATTGCGCCAACGGCTCACCGCTCCTTTGGCCCACTGGTTCCAACCCTTCTTCGGGTTGTTGTCATGTATTTCGAGACCGATATGCCCACGGCTTGCACTGCGCTGCTCGATGATAGCTGGATCGTAACCGGGAATGCCGGTATCGGCGGTGTCGAGGGTGGCCATTTCAAGGTCGTTGACCCAGACGGTGAGGACGGGATGGGCGCCGACACAGCGAACGCGAAAGCGGTTCCAGTCATTCAGGTTCCAGACCTCGCGAAACTGTGCATAGGTGGCGGCGTTGGAAACTTTGGCGTGAGGGAAGTTGGATTCGATCTTTCCTTCGCGCAGATTCTCCACGGTATAGTTCTCGCCCAGGTCACCATTGACGACGACGGGAGCGGCGAGGTAACTGCCAAGACCATTGGTGAAAAATCCGCCGATACCGCCATTGGGCCGATGATCGCAGAGGACTTGAAAACCGATCGTGCCAGCCTTGTGTTGGCGGAGAAGAACGCCGGTGTCGGTCTGCCAGTCGGGACGCATTTCGTATTCGAGTTCGAAATCACCGTATTCGTCTTCGGTCATGAGATAGGCGCCCAGCCGACTGCCGGGAGGATCTTGACCGCCTTCGATTGCTCCGTCGACTACCCTCCAGTCACCGAGGTGGTTGTGGGCGGGACTGTCCTGGGAACGGTGCCACTCCAACACCTTTTCTATAGCCGCCTCGACCGCTTCGGGCGTGTTGGCCAAGTCTTTGATAATGGCACCATTGACACCAATGCGAGGGACTTTTTTCCAGCCGTCGAGGGATTTCCCGTCAAACAGTGATTTCCATTCTCCGTTGGTTTCGGCGTGAGAGGATGAAAATGAAGCACTTGCGGCAGTAGCGAGACCGGTGTTGATGAATTGTCGGCGAGTTTTCATGGTTTAAGATCTTTAAATCAGCGCTTTAACCCTAAACTGTGCCGATAGCTCGCTGAGACCACAATGACAACATCTTGTCATGGGCACTAGCTTGAATCTCCGTCATCCTATACTGTAATTCTCAGTGAAGAACTTCAACCACCTCTCTATACTGCTTGCCTATCTGTCGCTGGCTGGAACGACGGCGACTGCAGAAGAAGTGCGTCCATTGTCGCAGCGGATCACCCATTGGTTGAGTCTGGCCCAACAGCAGGACGAACGTCCCCTGCGCACGCTTCAAAGTAGGCTCCGCGAACAGCCTCCTCATTCGTCGGGACATCGGGGGGAGAATGTGGGGGTTCACAGCCTCTTTCAGGAAGATAGGGAGCAACCGCTGGATCTGATCATCGATCTGGGAGATTCCCATTCGGTGGACCGCATTGTGTTGTTTCCCGTGCCAGGAATGTTTCGAGGGAGAACCATTGAGGGCTATGGATTTCCGGAACGTGTTTTGATCGAACTGGCGCAGGAAGAGGAATTCACTGAGCCGGTTCTCAGGGTTGACTCACGGGATGTCGAACCCGCTCCCCGACCGGAATATCCGATGCAGGTCGCGCTGGCGGAGCCTGTAGATGCCCGCTATCTGCGATTGCGAGTGTTGGAACACTGGACTCGAGAGGACGGGCGTTTCCTCACTGCGCTCGGTGAAGTCATGGTGATTTCTCAAGGTGTTAATGTCGCTCTCCGCGCCACTGTCAAAGCCAGGTCTTTTACCTCCCTTCCCGACTGGCACCGTGACCACTTGGTGGACGGGCAGACCGACCTGGGCTTGCCGGTCCGTCCCGAACCCAGTCCATCGAACGGATTTTTAACAAAGGGACAATCGACGGCTGCCACAGATAAGTGGATCCAACTCGTGCTGCCACAGGTTGCACGGGTGGACGAGGTGGTGATGATTCCTGCCCAGCCGGTGGATGCCCCCGATCAGTTTGGACATGGCTTCCCGCGTCGATTTCGATTACTCATCTCGGAGGAATCGGACTTTGCTTCTGCTCAGGTCCTTGCTGATTACCGGGATGTTGCTTTTCCGAATCCAGGAGGTAACCCAGTCGCGTTTCAAACTGGAGGCGCCTCTGCTCGGTTTGTCCGACTGGAGGTGAACGAGATGTGGCACGTCAGTACAGGGAAATACAACCTTTCACTTGCTGAGATAGAGGTCTTTGAGGAAGGAAAAAACGTGGCACTGGGTTCCAACGTGAAAGCCAGTGACGTGTTTTCCAATCCTCGATTTTTGGACGTGTGGCAGCCGGAATACCTGGTGGACGGATACAGCAGTCAAAATCGCCTGATCGGATTGTCAACCTGGTTGGCTGGACTGGAAGAACGAAAGCAAACCGAGCGGCAGATCAGCCAACTGCAAGCCCGTATTGCGAAGCGAGCCGATCGAACGCTAGGATGGGTATTGGGGTTTTCCTCTGTTCTAGTCACAGGATCACTGGGATGGGTTGTTGCCATGATCGTGCGTCGCAAGCGAGCCCTGGCCAGACATCAGGAGGCACTGCGAGCTCGGATTGCGCGCGATCTGCACGATGACATTGGCAGTCGACTCGGCGGGATGCGGTTGCTCAGCGAGAGTCTCCTTGGCGCCACCGAACTGCCCAAAGAATTGCGCGGCGATCTCGATCTCCTGCACCGTTCCAGCAGTGAAGCAACCGACGCCATGCGGGACATGGTGTGGCTGCTCGACACTCGCGAACGTTCGCTCGACAAGCTGCGGCGTCAGATGAAACGACTCGTCCCTACTATCGTCGGACCGTTGCGATGGGTCTTTCATATCGTCGACGAGCCGCAGGCGGAAGTGGATTTCGAATTTCGCCGCGAGGTCCTATCTGCCTTTCGTGAGGCGCTCTCCAATGCGGCTCGTCACTCGAAGAGCGATCGAATTGAATGCCGGGTGGGAGGCGATGTGGAACTTTTTTGGTTCGAAGTGCGCGATTGGGGTAAAGGATTCGAGGAGAAGCCTGATTCAAGTGGCCACGGCATCGCGAATATTCGGAAACGCGCGAACACTCTCGGCGGAGAAGTTGCCATCGAAAGTAGAATCGACGAAGGAACGAAAGTGACCTTTTCCGCGCCCCATCAACGTCCCAATCGAAACCGTCTAAGGGACTGTTGAAAAGCTAAGGAATGATTCACAGCCCACAGGGTCAACTTCTCAAGACATCCGGCGAAGCCGATAGATTTCACGCTGTAAACACCAAGGATTTTTCGTTTAATAGTTTTTCAACCGTCCCTAAATATGAGTGATACAGAAAAGAATATCACCGTCTGGCTCGTCGAGGACAATGAAGTCTACCGGCGCGGTCTTTCGCGTGCTATTGAATCGGCGGATCGGATGCATTGTCCGCAGGCGTTTGCCGACGCGGAATCGGCACTGGCAGCTATCGAATCGGACATGATACCCGACGTGATCCTGCTGGACGTCGGCCTGCCGGGAATGGACGGGCTTAGCGCTCTGAAACAGTTTACTCAGACAGTGCCCAATACCCGGATTGTTCTGCTCACGGTCTTCAATGATACCGATAAAATCTTCAATGCCATCTGTGCGGGAGCGAACGGTTACCTACTCAAGACAGCATCCACCGATCAGGTCCTGTCCGCGGTTCGCCAGGCAGCAGAAGGCGGAGCCCCCATGGACCCGGATGTTGCCGATCGGGTATTGAAATTGTTCAACCAGATGGCGAAGCAGCCCCCGACGCAAGCTGAAGACTACGACCTCAGCCCGCGGGAGAAACAGATTCTCGACCAGATGGCGAAAGGTCTCGTCAACAAAGAGATTGCCGCCGTGCTCGACATCAGCCCGCACACCGTCGTCAATCATCTGCGCAGCATTTACACCAAGCTGCACGTGAATACGAACACAGGCGCGGTAGCGAAGGCGATCCGGGAGGGATTGGTTTAGTCGAGATATTCGATCGACGTGATTCATTCCGGTAGTGATAAACTTCTTGCCCGTGCTATCGACAAACCACCAAACGCCCATGTCATCTCTCTCTAGATGGATAAATTCGGGGTTTCCTATTACTCTCTTATATCCGGGGGGGCAGGAGTTGTGTTGGGTACGGTTGGAACTGGGGCGGTTGGAATTATCCAGTGGGTCGACCATAATTCCCATTGCTGGTCGGTGAGGAATTCCGGTAGGCTTTTTCTGCGCGAGTTTTAAAAACGGTCTTGCGCGCTACTCAAGTCTTCGCTTCATCATAACTGGCGAGGACCAAGGCGAGAACTGCCGTCAGGGCCAGTCCCAACAGCAATACGACCGCGATTTCCGTACCAACGGCGCCACAATCCGATGGCCCAAAACAATCGTCTGTAACCGATTCGCTTACTTCAACTCATCTCGCTTATCTTCCCAGGTGTCTTGAAAGCCATTTGGTTTCCAAGCGGCAGCGTAATCCAGAAGATAGCCAACCCCTCTGAGGTCGAGACAGAATTTCATGGCATGGCTGATCTTTCTTTCCTTTGCAATCAGGTCGTCCTTGATATGGAACATCTCACCATTGATAGTGAACAGAGTTTCATCTCCGGAGATCTCAATGGTTCCCTCATACCATTGCCCATACTTGAGCTTGAGCGCTTTGTTCTCTACCATCACTTGCCTGCGCGGTTCGTCCAGGATGTAGTTTTGAAATACGAGTTGGGAGCCTTCAGGGGTGAGCTCCAGGCGGATCCAGCGGTGTCCAATTTCGATAAAGGAGATCTTCTCTCCGACCTCTCGATCCAATTCCAGGAACTTCACTCTGAAGGAAAAAATGTAATCCTGCCCGCCGAGTTTGAAGTGGGAGCGGACAAACTCTTCTTTGCCGTATCTGGCGCCTGCGGGTGCCTCTCCATGGACTGAAGGGGGAAAGGTCACCATGACCCCGTTTTTCACCGTGCCCCTGGTGTGTTTTCTCAGGTCCATAATGTCATCGACTTCTTTTTGATCATCGAAGTTTTTCTCGAAGATGTTCTCACCTTTGTTGAGCATGGTTGTCTTGAGAGGGGCAGTGTCTTTGCCCGAAAATTCCGAAAGCGAGTATGGTTTTGGGCGATCTGAGGTAGCGGTGGACCTGTTGACAGTTCGGTTCCCACTGTTCCGACGCGCGCGGATCTCCCGGTATTTCTCCATCTGTTCCGGCGTGAGCAGTTGTTTCATTTCCTCTTGCCGGGCTTTATAGAAGGCCGTCTGTTTCGACTGCCGTTCCGCGGCTGGCATCTTTTGAAACTCGGCCCATTTCGCAGTCATCGCCTGTTGGATCGCCAGAAACTTCGGCTTCTGCTCTTCGGTGAGATTCAATTCCTGCAGGAAGGCATTGGAGCGAGCGTTTTGACCGATCGAGGGGATCGCCATGCTGGCCATTAGAAACGTGACAAGGAACAAGGTTTTCATAGTACGATTACATGTGATTTCAAAAAGGTAGTCCATTCCGATTCTCCGCGTCACTGGTCGACCTTATTCAGCTCGATACCCATTAACCGTTGAAGAATCGTTTGTTGACCTGATCCTGGTGAAACCGCTTCGATTCTCAGGGTCAGCTTTTCGCCTTTCCGGGTGAAAGTGAAATTCCCTACCCTGGTTGCGTTTCCATTGGGTTTCACCGTAAACGATTGCTCCCCGATCGAAACTTTCAAATCCCCGCCGCTATTGGTTTTCGAATGTTTCAGGGACAACTCCCAGATTCCCGGGGTATCGACTATCAGATCAAACTCACCGAAGTCACCCGCCGTCTCGAACTTTGGGGTCACATTGGTGAAGTCCCCCCCAACCAGGCTGGCGCAACGAACCGATATAGTGGCCTTTTCTTGTTGCTGATATCCAATGAGGAACTCAGGCCTTCTACCAAAATTCTCGTCCGCAACCACATCGCTGAACCACTTCTTGAGCGCTGTCTTCATTTCATCAGCAAGCTTTGGATGCTGCTCAATGACGTTGTTCGATTCGGTTGGATCTTTCTCTAAATTGATCAACACATAGCGATCAGGATCTGCTTCAGGTTGAGGGGTAAAGGGGTGAGGGTGCTGGATCGGTTTGTGGATGAGCTTGAAACCGCCCTGGATGCAGACGAGTGACTGGTCTTCAAATCGAATGACATTTCGATAATTTTCGGGAAATGGCAGATTCTTATCTCTACGACCTTGAAAAACCACCGCCTGATGGCTGGTGGTATAGTAGCGGCTTTCCAGTGCTTTATATTCAGGGCTGGTCGTGGAACTTTCCTTGAGCAGTGGAACCAGGCTCTTGCCGTCTTGATGTTTTGCGGATCGATAATCGACGCCCGCAAGCTCCATGATCGTTGGGAAAAGATCGGCCACCCCGGTGGGGATATTCACTTCCCTAGGGGAGAGCGTGCCTTTCCATCGAATGAAACACGGCGTCTTGATACCGTTCTCCCAAGTGTTCGCTTTGTTACCTCTCAACCTGGACGGGTTTCTGATGTCCCAATCCGCTGGAGACAGGGCACCGCTACTGGCATTCGTTAAGTTCGGGCCGTTGTCGGAATGGAAAATGATCACGGTGTTCTCATCCAACCCCAGTTCTTCCAGTTTGCCCAACACCCGTCCCAAATGGGTATCAAAGAACTCCAATGTCCCATATAACTTGGCAAGGTTATTGGAGAGGCCTTTCTGTTTGTATTTTCGAAACAAGGGTGGAATGGCAACGTACTCTGAGTGGGGCGTGATGTAGGGTAGGTAGGCGCAAAACGGCCCATCTTGGTTTCGCTCGATAAAATCAATCGCATAGTTCGAGATCACCTCCATCGAGTATTTTCGATGATTCACTCGATTGGTCATTCCGTTGAGATACCCAAAGTTGTTTCGATATTCGTAGCCCTGGGTCATGTAGGCTTCATCAAATCCACGGTCCCATGGGTAATAACCGTCCGATAGTCCGCAATGCCATTTCCCCCACATGCCGGTTCGGTAACCATGCTGTTTGAGGCCCTCGGGAAAGAGGACTTCATCGAGCTTGATAAAACTCCATCCAAAACCAACCACGGTGACGCCGGTTCTCCATGGGTGCCGGCCGGTTAGCAAGGCAGCTCTCGTCGGAGCGCAAACCGGCATGACGCGGTAATTCGTTAAATGAACCGATTCCTGACACAGCTGATCCAGGTTAGGCGTCTCCAGGAACGGGTGCCGACCGTCCCGTCCGTAGTCATCAAACGCCTGATCATCCGTTAGGATGACGATGAAATTTGGAGGGTTTGATTTCTCTCCATCTTTCCCGGCGAAGGCGCTCGAAAGACACGCTAATATTCCTAAAATGGTTAGGGTGAGTTTCAACTCATGTTGACCGAACGAGCCTTCTAAAAATCGAGATTCAGTCTTTGTCATGTTAACCTGCTTAGCTTGCCTGCATTTGGATCGGTGGACAATGACATGATCTTGCCTCTGAGCGCGAGCAGTCCCTACGAGGCTTTCTGACCCGCCTGCCAATTCCCTCAACCCACCTCGAGGCCGATCATTTCGCTGGAGGAGGTCGCGAAACGATCGGCCTCCAAACCCAGGCGACGCAAGGCGCTCAGGTAGAGGTTGGGAAGAGGGTAGTTGTTCTCCTGGTCGAAGGCGAGATGCTGCCCGTGCCGGAAGCCGCCCCCGGCAAATAAGACGGGCATGCTGTTATTAATCCGGCTCTCAAATAGTTTCAAAAACCGTTTGAATTTGTGTATTTTCGAGCTATCGGAAATACATCAAACGGGACGGTAGAAAGCTTTCAAGTGAGGAGCAGTTCGTAATTCGCGAAACTGCTGTAAGGATGTGTTGTGAGCAAGGATTTCGTAAGCTTGATGCGGCCAATGCACTTGGGGTGACCCGGCAAGCGGTAGGAAAGTGGATCAATCTATATGAAGAAGGAGGGTGGGATGCCTTAAAGCTTGGTCGTCGGGGGCGGAGGGCAGAGGAGCAAGCCAAACTGAAAAACAACCAGTGCGCAACGATCGTTCGAATCATTTCCGACAAGACACCCGATCAACTCAAAATGCCATTTGTCCTCTGGACAGCCACGGCTGTGCGGGATTTCGTTCACGAGAGGTTTGGTATTTTTCTTCCCGTGCGCACGATGCGGAAATACTTGCGCAAGTGGGGGTTTACCCCACAAAAGCCGATCCGAAAGGCTTGGCAGCAGAGTTCAGAAGCGGTTCGAGTTTGGTTGGAAGAGACTTATCCAAAAATTGCTCACAGGGCCAAAGCAAGGGGAGCGTTGATTTACTGGGTGGATGAAACTGGTGTAACAAACCAAGCGAATTCTCAGAAAGGCTACGCTCCGAAAGGGAAGACACCGGTTCTGAAACAAGATGGAACCAAACGGACCGTAAACATGATCAGCGGAGTTACCAATCGAGGGGACGTTCGCTTCATGTGCTACACTTCGACGATGACCCAGTCGAAGTTCATTCTATTCCTCTCCAAGCTACTGAAATCCAATGATGGGCCAGTAGTCGTGATAACCGACAATCTAAGAGTTCATCACGGAAAGCGGGTCGCAGAATGGGTCAAGCAACAGGACGGGATGATCGAACTTGAATTTATTCCTGGTTATTCTCCCGAACTCAATGCAGACGAATACCTGAACCGAGACTTGAAAAAGAACGTGAACGGAAAGAAGACCCCAAAAACGGTGGCGGAGATAAAGAAGAACGTCATTTCATTCATGCGCAGTTTACAGCAGCAGCCACTACGTGTGATTACCTACTTCAGCGGAAAGCACATAAACTACGGAATGGAAACTATTTAATGGCCGGATTAATAGCAAAGTCTCTTGAGTAGGCTTTGTTGAATGCCGCGATATCACCCTTGTAAAGTTTTTGGAGAGTCGCGATTAGAGAAGCTTTGCCCGGACTGGTGGCAGATTGGGAAAGTAGATGATTGATCCATTTGTGTGGGATCTGAAAAGGGTTGAACCCATAACTGTAGCCCAGCAGAAAGGGATCGTTCTTTCGGGCTTTGCAGGCTTTCTCAACATTGGCCTTTACCAGGGCTTCGTATTCCGGGGTAAATGGATCGGGGCGAAAGTAGTCGGGACGTTTGTACGTTGATCCGTGGGGGATACCGAGGTTGATTGTTTGGGTATAGGCGATCCGGTTCTGTTGTGCCACTTGCTGTTCTCCCCCAAGAACACTCAGGGAGTTGAAACCCAGGGCCTTCATGCCCTTCAGGCCGGATTGGTAGTAGGCGGTTGTGGAATCAAATTGATCGACGATCCCTTCAAACGGTTGGGAGTGGGTTACGCCTACGGGAAAGAAGGCATACCCGTTGGGATCAATGAACCAGTTCTTCCCATCGATTTCTCTGAGATGGATAAAACCAGTGGCTTTGGTCTTTATGGAGTCGAACCTGCCGAACATCGGTCCATTCGGTGATGCACTTGCAGCAGGTTTGTTCGGGGCGACCGGTCGCTGGCGGCCCAGCAACTGTTTGGTGGAATATACATTCCTCAGCCTACCAGCGTTCTCATGCCATTCGAGGGCTCTGGCGTTGGCTTCTCGTGCCTGGGAAAGGGCCGCCTCGATAGGTTTGCCAAAGGGGTCAAAATATCCAGTCTGTTGTTTGCCGGTGGCATCGGTGGCACCTTCCCAGGTTTCCAGGTAACCACAGGTCTGCCAGCCGAGCATGAAAGGTAGGTTCAGGATACCGCGTAAATAGGTCGCATACTGTTTTCCTTTTTCCTCCGCCGAGTCGACCGGGATGCCTTTCACCGATGTCATATGTGGACGAAGGACTCCATAGGAGTGGTCGCCGTTGATGATTGGTTTGCCGGTCAGGTCATGAATGCGGCGAAGCTTCTTTTCGTGTGCGGGTGTAAAGAAGTCGTAATCCTGGATCAGGATCACATCGACATACTTCCTGACAATTTCCCAAACCCAGTCGGGCTGAGGGCGCTGATTCTGGATCTTGTCCCCAAAAATGAGGTGGTTCGGATCGTGTTTGCGGATCGCGTCGTGATAGCCCTTCAGATAGGCCTCGACAATTTTGGCATTCATCAGCGCCTGATCGGCAAAGCCTTTGTCGGGATCCTTCGGTAAGGGCCATTCGGCGACTTCATGAAGGTCAGTCCAGTCGGAAGCATCGAGCTGATACATCTCAGCGGCTTCTGCTGCTGTCGGATACTGCTTCTTTAGGACGTCAACCCAAGCGCGCTTCCCGTTCGTGAGGCCAGGTTTGGAAATAATGTCGATAATCCAGGGGTGGTGTTCGAATCGGGTGATACGCTTTTCGAGGTGATGAATGGTGTAGGCTGGTAGATCTTCAAAGCTGTAGCCGAGGAGATACTTCGAGTCCTTGTGTCGGGATGTATAGTTTTGGACAAAGACGTCCAGTCCCCTCAGCCAGGCGGGATCAAAAACATCCGCGTATTTTTTATTGCGTGAAAACTTGCGGGCGCGCTTGGGATTAACGTGGCTATACTTTACTTTGCCGATATAGTAGAGTTCAAGTTCGTTGCAGTACTCTGTCGGCATGGTCATCGGATGGTGGAAGGCCAGGGTGTTGAAGCCATGGTCGAGGTGGTCTTTGGCGATTTGTTCCATCCACCGCTTTACGCCGGGGCCTTTCCAGTCGGTCTGACCGTTCGCTGAAAAGACGTCCTCACCAAATTTTTCGACCCAGAATTTTCGGTTGTAGCGGGCAAATCGATGCATGGGTCCGACGTGATTCATGCCCGTGGGAATGAAACGTTCGCCATCCGCGTTGATCATGAACCAGATGCCGTCCTGTCGTTCGACGTGGACGAACCCCTTTTTGCCGAGCAAAACGGGGACATTGGGCCTGCCCGTTGCAGCCGGGGTATCGACTGAGTTCGGGGTAGGGTGGCTTTTTGTTGGCTCGACTTTGGGAGGGTTACGCTGGCCGTTCCAATAATTCGACCACAGGGTCCACTGTTGATCATTGAACAATTCCTGGAGAACGGCCCGCCGTTGAGCATAGAAGGTGTCCCTTGTTCCCTTGAGTTCCGCACCAGTCAGAGTTTTGAGTTTCGCCTGAGTCGTTCTTCTCAGCTCCTCCTGTTCCTGGAAAGCGGCCTTTTGCTCATCGCTAAGCGCCAGCTCCTCCATCAACTCGGGAACAGTTTGGGGAGTGGATGAAAGTTGATCGGTTTGCTGTTGAGCGTAAACCACAAACGCGACGCATAGTAAAAGTGTGGCGATGCTGGTGCAGATGGATAGTGGTTTCATGACAGGTTGACTTCTTGAGAATGCGTTAACAACCACCGCTTTGAAAAAGCGATTGGTCCTATTCGATGTTTTCAGTTGATTCTTTCTAGAATGAGTTTGCGGACTTCCATGACTTGGGAGCCTGGCATGTGGTCGGCAGAGAATGTGAGGGTGTCGACGCCTTTCTTAAGATTGAGGGATCCGACTTCGAGAGTGCTCCATGGCTTTTCGATTTCGCCGGAGCGCGGAGCTCGGTCGTAGTTAGGAAAGAAGTCTGGGTTGTAAGGGCGCTCGACGACGGCTTGTAGTGACTTTCCTCCCACGGTGATGCGGACTTGGGAGCCGGTGTCTTTTTCGGGGCAGGTGTATTTGATGGCGACGCGGTAGCGACCGGATTCGACGACGTCGATGCCCCACTTGATATGGTCTTTGGGATCGACCCAATTGGTAATCCAGTCGTGGTGGAAGCCTTTGCCGTGGAATTTTAATTGGCCGCTGAGTTCGGATTGAACGGCGTGGAGGTGGGTAATGGGAAACTCCGAGTAGCCGCAGGGTATCAGGGAAACGATCTCCCAGTTTTTGGATACGTCTTCGAACCACTGGCGATAGGCCGTCCGGTGGCGCTCGAATTGTTCGGGTTGTTCTTTGCTGATGTCCTTCTTCTGGCCAGGATCGTTGATGAGGTCGAAGAGGGTTTCCTCCTGGTTGGTGAAGACGTAGCGGTAGCGCTTACTGCGGGCGGCTCCATTGTGAAGCTGTAACTTTCCGCCGAAAAAGCGGTGAGCAAAGATCATGCGATCGTCGGGAGCGGTGCCTCCTTTGAGTAGGCAATCTTACTGATAGGATTTTGCTTTTTCAAGGGGAAAAGTCAAGCCCCGTCGGACCGGGGGGAAGGAAGGGGTCCAGGGGGAGGAAGGGGAATTTAGGAGGCGGGAGGCGGCAGAGTTTAGGCTGGAGGCGTGGTTTTTGTGAGCTTCCACTGCGCAATGAGTCGAAATCTGCAACGAAACCTCAAATTCCCGAGGATAACCGGTTTTCGAGACAAAACCGCCCCATAAGCTTCTCAATCGAGAAGCTTTCCTCGCATGAAATCCAACCGGATCCGGTGTGATTCAATTCATGAAGAAGACCGGAACCTCTTCGGGTGGCAGTGGATCGGCGTCGAGCACGAGGGTTCTTCCGTCATCCAGGGGCAGTTCCGGGGCTTCCCAGCGTTCTTCCAGGTCTTTCGGCAGTGCTGCCATTTCATCCCTCCAGTGCCAGCCCGGCGGAACATCGAGGGGTTCCATCGTCTCGATGTTGAAGGGCGGATCGGGTGGAGGCGGGAGCGAGATGATTCCTTCCCAGAGACCGTGAAGACGGAGGAAAAATTCAATTTCTCCCCTCCGGATCATCTTACCCGCGTTCTTCATCGTCGCTTTGCAGCAGGGACAGCGCATCGGGTCTTCACCCCATACCTTGAGGATGAGGTCGCGCCACAACGGCTTGAGGAAGCGGTTGCTCTTTCGCGACGGGGCGGGAATGATGAAAAGCATGTCGGAGTCTGAGGTGGCAGACTTTCGGTCTGGTTCCGGGAGATCCGGCCTCACCAAGATGGGATCCCGAATTCCATTCTTTGCATCCCAGCCCCTCCGCTTGTTTGAATAGCGCCCGTAATATCTCACGGTTTGCTGCCCCTTCGGAGGAATGTGTTCCACCGTCGCCGCGATGAAATCGGCGGCACTGAAGATCTGGAAGTTCTGCTTGGTGTGCCAACTGCGTTTGGAGCGGTAGATGACTTGCCTGCTTTTTTCGTTCCAGGTGACTTTTTCCAGAGAAAAGGGAGCTCGGAGCATGTATTCGGCCAGGCTGCGACGGCCTTGCACGTCGTGGGATGCGACCGGCTTGTCTCCTGCGTCGAGGCAAAATCCGCTGTGTTTCCATTCCAGCATCTGTTTTCCTTTCCTCTCCGAGAGAAGTTTCTCCTCGATCAGCCGTTTGATGAAGCGATGACGAAACAACTCGGCCAGGGATTCCACGCTTTCCTCAGGCATCAGATGAAAGCGGTTTTCCGAGTCGATCAATCCACACGCTGCCAGCACGTGAACGTGGGGATGGAAGCCGATGTAATCACCAAAGGTGTGGACTGCGGCGATTGCGGAAAGTTGTCCGTGTGGAAGCTCGAGTCGGCCCTGCATCCAGTCCTTCAGTGATTCGATAGATTCGTGGAAGAGGATGGTCAGCAATCTTCGCCGTTTCCGAAAGATGCCGCGAAGTGCTTTGGGGATCGTGAAAACGAACTGGCGATGCGGCACGTTGCAACAGACTCCAGTCGCAATCCAGTCGGCGGTTTGAAGGACTTTTCTCTGATGGCAGCACGGGCAGAACCCCCGGGTCTTGCAGGTGAATGCCAACAACTTTTCGTGCCCACAGTCAGGGCAGTGAAGCCGGGTGAAGCCTTGAGCAAGATCCCCGCACCGATAGAATTTCTCGACCACTTCGATGGCATCCTTGCGCAGAGGGCCGTGGGTTTTGCGATATCGAGTTTCGTATTGCTCCTGAAATTCATCCCATCCTTGGTGGATGATTTGCCAGAGTGGCGAAGCGCGTGGACGGCGCGGTCGGTAAATTGACGGCATAATTGTTCAGTTGAACAATTTCCGTCAATCAGTGCAATTCTTAGTTGTAAATGTGAACAGTTTTCAGTGAGCCCCAAAAGCTTCCCAATCACCGGGATGATCTGATGGCGAGGAACAAGCCGGGAAGGCGGGGGTATCGGGGGGAAGCCGCCTGGTGGCATGTGCTGCGCTTCAGATGGAATCTAACAAACGGGACTTGGTTCTAAGTGAATTTCGGGGAACTTAGAAATCAATCATGTCCAAACAGGGAACGAGCTGCCAAACTGACCGAAGCGAGGAAGAACCGGGAGAGGGTCCCGGTTGAACCGGCAGAAAGCGATGGAGTGATCTTGCGAGCCTGACCCGTGTTCGAACGGGTTTGGCTCCTGCCAAACCCATGGCTGCTCTTGCCACCGCAGCGACAGGTGTCAAGCGATCCCGCAGGAGCGGAGGAACGGAGCGACGAGGACATCGCTTGACACCAAGCGAGCGGAGGTGGCCGCGCGAGCTATCGGGCTGACCTGCAATCCGGTGGTCCCCCGAGCGCATCCGTTGCAACCCCGGACGGCTCAAAAAATGCTTTCCTTGAGCAGGGAAATCTCCTACAACTTCGTTCCGGAGACGGGCCGTCTTCCGCGGCTCGATCCGCCTTCAAAGCAACAAATAATCAGCCGGATTTCACTTAGAAACTTTCCGATTTTGTTAGATTCACGCTGAAGCAGTACAAAAGAGTGGCTGCCGCGCACCGACGCCAAGCCCTACCCAGACCTGAAGAGAACCGGAAAGGGTTAATAGCCCGCCAATCCTGGCCGTTCAGGGTCACGCGGAAAGTCAGGTCGCTTTCTTCCTCTGCGGCCACTGGTCGAGTCGGCTGCAAGAGGTTCTCTTGGTGACGCTTTCGATTGATCGAAGACGGCATGGGGTTGGGGCGAGGCCGCCGGGGACTCATCCGCCCAACGCTCCGACCAGTCTCTCATGGTTGCATGCAGCTTGCTTTTTCCCCGCGAAAAATGCAGGTTCCGCATCGACCTTCAGGTGGCTCTCGCGGGCGGCCCAGTATGAATCTCGTCGTTTACATCGAATTCCTGGCGGTGGTGGTCTCGGCGATTTACGGCATTCTTCTCGCGGCCCGGAACGAGATGGATTTCGTAGGCGCCTTCGCCGTTGCTTTTCTCGCCGCCTTCGGTGGCGGAACCCTGCGCGATCTGTTTCTCGACCGCCAACCGCTCTTCTGGATCGGAAACGCCCACTACCCTGTGGTGGTCTTCCTGATGTGCCTGGCGGCCGGTGCGGTGATTCGATTTCTCCCGAGGATCAAACCCTTTCTCCTGGTTCCCGATGCCGTGGGAATGGGCCTCTTCACGGTTGCCGGCACCTCCATCGCGCTGGATGCCGGAACCTCCTGGTTCATCGCCGCCATGCTCGGCACGATCACCGGAACCTTTGGTGGTGTCCTCGCGGATATCGTGTGCAACAACATCCCCACCCTGTTCCGGCCCGCCCCGCTCTGCGCGACCTGCTCCTTCACGGGTGCGTGGCTTTTCATCGGATGCGACCATTTCCTCGTCTCGGAGGCATGGGCTTTCGCCGCAGGCACGGCTGCGGTCGTGATTCTCCGAATTGCCGCGGTGAGGTGGAACTGGCAGTTCCCGGCCCTCCGGACCTGAGCGGCCGGCCTGCCTTAGGTCCGGTCGGCGGTAGTGTCTTTTCGGCCAAGGAGAACTCCATGGCGGGCTGGATCGTCGGTGACTACGGATCGATATCGTTTCTGCCATTGTCCCCTACCCACCAGTCTTCCACCAGGGCGCCAGTCGTTGGTGAGGGGGGCAGACGGAAGAGCTTCGAGTCCGGGCGGGTCGCCACGACAGGGGTTATTCGGGTTCCTCTCCCACATCAGGCTTGCCCAATTCCCGCGTCCAACCATAACCGGTCTCGAAATGGACCGATTCTTCCGTGGTGTTCTCCTGGTGGCCTCTCTGCATCTGGCCGCCTTTTCCTCCGCCGAGACGAGGCCGCACGTGGTTCTCTACCTGTCCGATGATCACGCCTACTACGACTCGGGCCTCTACGGCGCCAACGACATCCCCACACCAAACATGGTGGCCCTCGCGGCCGACGGCGTCCACCTCACCCATGCCTTCGTGGCGTCGCCTTCGTGTGCGCCCAGTCGCGCGGCCCTGTTGACCGGGCTCATGCCGGCGCGCAATGGGGCCGAGGCGAATCACACCCAACCGCGCCCCGCGGTTGGCCATCTGATCTCCTCCATCGTCGAGGAGGGCTACGAAATCGCTCACATCGGAAAAGTGAGCCACGGGGTCCGGGCGAGATACCAAGGTTCGGAACCGGCCTACCTCGCCATCCCCGGTCTGAATTGCTTTGTCGCAGTGAACCAGGATACCCCGGAGATTCACGTCTCTTGGCGAAGCGAAGATGGCTTTGACCGGACGCTGGTCTCGGGACTTGATGAGAAGGTCCACCTGGCTGGAGCGGGCATTGATCTTCCCTTGGCGGAAATTTACCAGGGAGTTGCCGCTCAGCGAGCCGGTGGGCGGAATTGAACCGCCGACCCACGCATTACGAATGCGTTGCTCTACCCCTGAGCTACACCGGCGTCTCGCGAGGAGAGGAGATTACCCGATTCCGGGTCGGTGTCAATGGAAGCTCAGGCCAGACCCGTGGCCACGGGACGATGCGACGGCACCGAATCCACCTGCCACTCCACCACCGAACTCACCATCTGAAAACCGGCCGCAGCACTGTGCAGGAAGAGAAGCTCGCCCGACCTGATCGGGTCGTGCTGCAGCTTGTGAAAAAGGGTGAGCGGCACCGTGCTGTTCACCGAATTCCCGTAATCGCCGTGCGTCAGGGGAACCCGAACGGAATCGATGTCGAGGGCTTTCACGATCTTCTGCGCGATGTTCTTCGACGGCTGGTGAAAGATCCAGTGGTCGACTTCGGCCGGCGACCTGTCCAGTTGAGAGAGGGTCCGCCGGATGTGGTCGGGAACGAATCGATTGAGGCGAAACAATTCGGCACTTCTCGAGGTGAAACTCTGGTACACCGGCGCCCGGCACAGGTCGTGGTATTCGGGCATGCTCTCGGTGCGCATGGCCCGGATCAATCCGCCGGACTCCAGCGGTTCACGAGAGAGGACAAAGGCCGAAGCCGCCTCCCCGATGGTCAGACCAGCAGCCCGCACCGCTACCTCCTCCCGATTCTGGATGTCGTAGCAGATGTGACCCTTGTTGATATCCGCCGCACAGACCACCGCCGTCCGAATATCGTCGTGCAGGGCCATGTAGGCGACCACCGTGTGCATCGCCTGAAGCAGTCCGGCACAGGCACAGGTCACGTCGAAAACGTGGGTCCTCTCCCGCATTTTCAGCTTGCTGGCGATCTCCATGCCGGTGGCCGGTTCGAAGTAATCCCGGGAAACAGAGCTGTTGATCAGGAGATCGATCTCCTCGGGCTGCACCCCGGCCGAAACCAGCGCGTCGCGAGAGGCCGCCACCGCGTAGTCGGCCACCGGAATCGAGAAGTCCTCCTCAACATAGCGTTTCTCCGACCCGCAGAGACTGAACACATACTCGAGACGCTTCCTTACCTTACGCCACTCTGCCGGTGAACCCTGGAACTGCTCGTGAACCCGCCGGAACTGGTCCTCGTTGGTAAGGCAGGTCGAGGGGACTCGCGCACCCGGTGCGGAAAGATAGATGGGAAATGGTAGCATGACGCCCCCAACGAGAAGGTTGGTTAATTACCTTACAATTTTAATATTAAATATGGATTTTGTAAAATCTATTTTTCTCCCTTTGTTGGTCCGTGGTGCTCGGGAACACGGTCCGAGAAGGGCGTGACTGTGGGTCCCAAGCCACTTCAACCGCAAGAACAGCCACTTCCCGGAACAAGGGAGGGAGCCACAGAACCTTTCCGGTCAGGGCGCGCTGACATCGCGTGGTCTCCCCAAAGCTTTGCTCCGAAGAGAAAGGACTTGGAATCCGAGTCCGTTTCCCGGGTCAGAGGGAGAGCGGGAAGAGTCCCATCAATAACGGCTCTGCGTCCAGGAAACGACGCGACCATTCTCGAAATGCACGGTGCGGTCCTCCTGCTTCACCGCACGGAATTCATCGTGCGTATGGCCGTCGTAATACTTCTCGGTGCTCTGGTAGAAGCGGCTCCACTTCGTCCCCGCACCCGGGTCGCGAAAAACCACCTCTTCGGTCCGGTAGTAGATCCACTTCTCTTTCTTTCCGCCCAGGGACTTGACCTCATCAGGCCGGCCCCACGCCAGTCTGACGGCGAAATTCGACATGCCCTTAACGACTTTGCCCTGCCGGACGGCTTTCTGGTGGGAGGAACTCAGCTTGGAAAACTGGTCCGAGTGTTGGCTGATCCGGCTACTGACCGCGAATTGTCCGGGACGTCGGTCCGGATGGCCAGTCGACATCGTCTGGCAGGCCACGAATAGGAGGGGGCAAACGGCCAGAAGCAAAAATCCGAGGAATTTCATAAAGCTTTTCTCTTGGTGGTGGAGGGGTGGACGGGAGAGAGTGCGACGGGGGGACCCTGCAGTCACCGCGGAATGAAAGCAACACCATTTGAGCAAAATTCGTCTAATTTAGGGAGTTCCGAACCGTTGATCGCCCGCAAAAAGCGGGAATGCCTTCGGCGGTGGTTCGGGATCGCGGTTCTGTTCTCCCTCCTGATTCCCCTCCCCGGGAGGGGTCAAGTCATCGGTGCCGAGAACGACCCGACCCAAGGGGAGGGCCCCCTCGAGGACTTCCTGGCAGAACCACAGTTTTCCCGCGAAACGCTTTTTGGGGAAAAAGGGAAGGAGACGAAGGGGGGACGGAATATCGTGACGGCTCCCGACGGGACGGTTCTGGCGTTCGCCGGTTCCGCGGTTCGACGCAGCGAGGACGGCGGCGCAGCTTGGGGCGAACCCATCGTGATCGGCGAGGAAGCCGGCCTGGGCAATGCCATCGTTGACGAGGTGATAGGGGAAATCCTCTTGGTGCAACCGAGGAGTCACCGGTGGATCAGCGCCGATGCGGGCCGCACTTGGCGGCGCGAACCGATCACGGTGCGTCCCAACGCGATGGGCCATGGTGCCTCCGGGAACGGAGATATCGGCGTGGCGGCGATGCAGCCGGGGATCACCCTGATGTTCGGCGAGCACCGGGGGCGCCTGATCATGCCGGTGCGGTGGCGTCTGTCCAACCGACTCCGCCATCGGCCCTACCACTACAACGCGGCCATCTACAGCGACGACCGGGGTAAGACCTGGCAGACGACCGCCCCATTCCCCGTTCTGGGCTCCGGCGAGGCGGCCCTGGCGGAGATCAGCGATGGCCGAATCCTCTACAGCAGCCGGGCACACATGAGCCGCGGCAACCGATTCTTTGCCTGGAGCCACGATGGGGGCGAACGGTGGCTCGATTTCTGGCGCAGCGGAGTGCTACCCGACGGACCCCGGGGAAGCTCCTATGGCTGCATGGGCGGACTGATCCGACTGCCGGTATCGGGCCGGGACATCCTCCTCTACTCCAATCTGGATACCGCCGGTGGCAGCATGCCTTCGCCCGCACGGGCCGGAGCGTCCACCGCCGAGGGACGGGAGCGAATCACCGTTTGGGTGAGTTTCGACGGCGGAATCAGCTGGCCGGCAAAACGGCTGGTTTTTGACGGTCCCAGTGCCTACTCCAGCCTGGCATGGGGACGGCCCGGCACCCCGAGCGAGGGCCGGATCTACCTGTCCTTCGAGGGTGGAGAGGAGGGCATCTACTCCGGGGTGCAGGTCGCGGTCTTCAATCTGAGCTGGCTCCTCGACGGCGAGCGGACCGGCGACGGAGAGGTCCCGGAGCCACTCTCGAGGCTCCGTTGAGGTCTCCGGGCGAAACGGGACTTTTCCCGAAGCAAGGGGCCCCGAGAAGTCAACCTTTCTCGATGAGGCGCACGCGGAGAAACACCCGGGTTGCGCCCCCCAGGGGAACCGTGGCCCGCACCGATTCCGTCGCTCCATTTCCCTGTCCGGGAGGAACGGCCAGGCTGATGCCGTCGGTCCGCCAGGTCTGGAGATCGGTGGACCATTCGACCAGATAGGTCACATCCGGGGAGGCCGGTCGTCGCGGGTAGGTCAGGTAGGCGTGCGCGGAGTCGAAAGTGAAATTCAACGGGCTGGCGGAAAAACGACCGGGATCGAGATCGAAGGCGAACTCCGCGAGGTTGGGGTAGTCGTCGTCATCCGGATTCGCCGCGGGCCCTGCGATCGCGGGGTCGTCCCCGTCATCGCCAAAACGCTCGACCTTCCAGTTGGCGTAGCGCTCCGGACGAGTGGCCAGCCAGTACAGCGTGTTGCTTCGGCTGTTGCCGTCGTCATAGCCGGTCAGCGTCTGCGCGTCGTTCCAGGCCGCCTCCCGATCGATGACGCCCCGAGCCATGTGAATGAATCCCCGCCAGCCCTCTCCGAGGCCCGGATTGTCCAGAGCCGTGGCCAGCACCGGGTATTCCTCCACGATCCAGTCCGGGCGCAACAGTTCCTCGCTGATCGGGGTGAAGGGCAACATCTGGATTCCGTGGATAAACTCGACATTCGCCCCGAAAAAGGTGGCGTAGTCCACCTTGGTTCCCCAGAGAACTCCGACGACCTTGTTGTCGGCGAAGGGCCTCGGGTAAATGTCGTCCTCCGATCGAATCTGCCAGTATTTCCGGGCCGACCGGATCTCGGTAGCCAGCAGGATCCTGCCAAGGTCCCGAATTCGGCTGTCGCCGGTAGCCAGTCCATAGAGATAGACCGCATACCAGGCGTTGACCGCTTCCGATGTGCTCTCCTGGTTGCGGCTGTCGCCAAACTCGAACAGTCCGGCAGCCCACGAATGTCCCACGAACCAATCCTTGTTCCGCAAGTAGGGATAGTGCGGGTCGGCCCCCGAAGGTTCAGCGATATCGCGGAGGAGATGCCGCACCTTATCTCCCCACCTGCTCACCCAGGACGGGTCGCCCTTCGCCAGCACCGCGGCGGCATAAATCCAGTAGCCGTAGTGGAAATGGTGATCGTTGTAGTAGCCCTGGCCGAAGGCCGCCCCCGGATCGGAGATACCCGAGGCGGTCACGATTCCGCCCCAGGTCTGGTCGTAGACCAGAGAGTCTCCAACCAGGCCATAGAGACGCGATTCGAGCGCCTGGGCCAGGTTGGTCCGGTAAGTTGCGGCCAACGCATTCTCTCCCAACTCCTCGGCGATCAAGGCCAGCCTGCCGAGTGCCGCCATCTGTTTCCCGCCGAAATAGGGATCGCCCGCCACGACCGCGGTTGCGATGTCCTGGGCCAGGGCGGAACGCACCGCCTCAGTCTTGTCCCCCGCCACCGGCCGGGGCGCGCTCCAGGCGATGGAGGCCAGGGGCAGCGGCATCGACCAGCGATCGCCCACGATCCCCACCATATCCCCCTTTATCGTGTTCCGGATCAGCGCCGTCGAGTTCGCCCCGGCGAGCACATCGAGATGATGAGGCAGGGCCATCTGAAGGAGATCGCCGTCCCCGGTGGTTTCCCAATCGAAGACGAGGGACCCCGTATCCCCCGATGCCGTCGCCGATACCGTGCCCCCCGTCGGGACGCAGCCGGCGTGCCCATCCAGGAGAGAATCTGTGCTCCCGTCGAGAATGGCGGCGCGCAGGAAACCGTCGAAGGGCCCCGCGGCGGTCATCCCGGATATCGCGGGCTGGAAAGTGATCGGCGAGGAGGCGTAGACCGCCCAGGTTTGGCCGTTGTTGAGCCCGATCTCGAACTTCTCGCCGGTCACCGAGCCGGAGAGGGGAGCGCCATCGATGGAAACGATCGCGTGCTGGGTTCCCACCCGAGGAGTTTTCCCGCGGTAGTGCGCCGTCACATAGGTCATGCCGCGCACCAGGGTGGCGCTCATGGAGCCCGGTCCGGTGCCCCAGTCCACCCGCACATGCAGTGGCCCATGATCGGTTATGGTGCGCGGCGCCTGGGGTTCCACCGCTCCGAAATTCAGGTTGTCCAGGAAGGTGGAAAAAACGAAGGTCGGAGCCACCGTCTTTGCCGGGAGGCAGAAGCGCAACCCGTCTCCGTCCAGCCGGACCAGGTAGGGCAGGACATTGACGGGATTGTTCCCGCTGCCCAGAACCAGGTTCTGCCACCAGGCATTCGTCGGCAGAGGCCGCGCATCGTCGGACCAGAGAGCGGTGGGCTGGAGCTGGTGCGTCCGGAGGGGAAAAGGCGGGTCGTCGGTCCCCAGCGGGTCGCCGCCCAGAAGATTCTCCTGGGCGTTTCCGGGCGAAAAGAGGGCTGCCAGCAGAACCAGAGGAATCAGAAAACGACGGGTCATCTCGGGGAGGAGGCGGTTCATGGATGAATAGGCGATCTCGGCCGACTGTCGAATCGTTACTTGGCTCGAAACCGGTAGAAACGCCTGTCGTGAGCGGACGACTCCGTGTCGCGAAAGCTGGCCGAGCCCCCCATTGCTCCCACCGAGGGTCCGCGCGCCACGGCCGTGGCCGGAGAGGCACCCGAAGCGGTTTCGACCGAATCGCGGGTCGCTTTCTCCAACGCCGCCAATCTCTCTCGGGCTGTCCGGACCTCACCGCGACTCAACAATCGGGCAACCTCGTCCAGCGGGGCCGTGTCCGCCCGGCCATCCTTCCTCAAGGCGTAGAGCCGGGCCGGCAGGCGGAGGTCCGATGCCTGAAATGAAAACCGCTCGCCCAGTTCCTCCCGGCGAGCCCGCTGGATGATTTCGAGGAAGAGGTAGCCGAACTCGTGGGTGGGCTCGATCATGGTGCCTTCGCCGTAGTCATTCCAGGTGACCAACTGGACCAGCGGCCACGGCCCCTCCAGGCAGGTGCGCAGGGTTTCCTCCATCGTCAGCCCGTCGCGGTGCTCCACCACCGGGTGGCTTTCCTCATACACATCCCGGAACCCGGGGTAGGCCGACACGATGACCTGATCGGGGTCCTCTGCCGGCTGGGAATAGATGCGGTGGAGACGCTCCCGCACGGTGTCCGAATCCGGGTCGCCATCCCACGCGCTGGCATGCACCCAGGTGAACGCGCCATCGGCCTGCACCCCTTTCCAGAGGTGATGCAGAGCGAACAGCCTCGGGCGCCCGGGGCCGGGACCGAGAGCGATGTCCCAGGTCCGGGCCTCTTTGACCTGGATGGGCCCGAAGTTGAGCAACAGGGGCCGCTGGTCGATCCAGAAATACTGCGGCCGACGGCTCCATTCCTCGCGCACCCACCGGATGTCCCCGGCCACATGAGACACGATCTCCCCTGGCGTGATCTGGCCGGTGTCCAGCCGGAATTTGGCCGACCGATCCTCGTAGCAGGCGGCGAACTTCATCCCGAGGCGGCCCGTGGCCTCGAAGAGCACGCGGGTGGCCTCGTGAATCGGAGGGTAATCGGCCGCCCGGGAGATCCCGTACCAGTCGGCGATGACCCCGTCGACCCCGGCCAATTTCATCTGGAGGAGATGGCATTCCACGGCATGAGGATCGGCCGAATCGTAGAGGCCGATCCGCGGATGATAGTGGGACCAGATATCGGGCAGACCGTCCTCGCCGATCTGCTCCGGATCGTGCTGGCGTCGATGCCCCGTCCAGTGACTGCCCCATCTGCCCCGGACCTTGGGAGTCTCATACCAGGGCATGTAGTGCATGAGTAGGATCTTGCCTCGTCGTTCGGACAGATCATCGCGCTCGAACCAGGGTTTGTCGGGCGCAGCGCCCGGCCGCTCGGGAATCTCGGGATTGCAGGAGACCAGCACAGTCGCCGCCGGGAGGACGGAGAGGCAAGAAAGCCAGAATAGAAGGGAACGCGACACCACCGATCTCGAATTTTCCGGGGTCGTCCACCGGTCCGGAATCCGGCGATCGAAACGCCCCGTCAGCTATCCCTCGTTCCACGGGTCGGCCGGGTCAACCGCGGTTTCCGGCGCAAAAACCAAGGGAAACGTGGCCAAAGTCCGGGACGCTGCTACCTTGAGTTCCGGGTGGCGCATCCGAAAGCAGCTGCGGGCGCCTCGGCACGACTATCGACGATCTTCGACATGAAAGCTTCTGCCACGGTCATGGAGCCATCGCCGGCGGGCACCGCCACGCCGCTTCCGGAACAAACCTGAACGCGCCGCAGGTTCGTCGCCTCGACCACCGCCGCGCTGGCCTCGCCCTCACTCCTCGCGGCCCGTTCCGGAGGCGGTCGAAAAGGATGGGCGGGGGGCGACGCCGAAATGCACGAGCGATTCGGCGTCCACTGGTACTACAACTGGATGGCCCGTCCCGGTTCCTCCGACCGGGAATTCGTCCCCATGATCAAGGGTGGGAAAGGAGCGCATCAGGGCAACTACGACCGGATTCGCGAGCTGGCAGACGTGACCCACCTGCTCGGTTTCAACGAACCCGAAAGGGAAAGTCAGGGCGACCTGGAACTCGAGGAGGCCCTGGACTTGTGGCCCGGCCTGGTCGAGTTGGCCGAATCCGCCGGACTCAAGCTGGGTTCGCCCGCACCATCCTCCGACAAGCTCGGGATGGACTACTTTCACGAGTTCATGGATCGGGCCGGGCGAATGGACTACCGGATCGATTTCATCGCCGTCCACTGGTACCGGAGCCGCGATCCGGGTGCCTTCGAGGACTTCGTCGAGGAGCTCGCCAGGGAATACCGGCTGCCGGTCTGGGTCACCGAATTCAACGGATGGTCCGGTCCCGAGGACGAGCACTACGATTTCCTCAAGGATGCGCTGCGCTACCTGGAGCGCAGCCGCCGGGTCGAACGCTACGCCTACTTCAATCCCGCCGCCGGCGAACCCCATTCCCTGCTAACGAGCGACGGCTCCCTGACGCGGCTGGGGGAACTCTATCGCGAAGCGGGAAATTGACGCCCCGTCATCCCTGCGGTAGGGAATCTGCCAGGCATCGAGCGCCCCTTACCGCCCATGAAGTCTGTTTTCCTCCCTCTGTCTCTCTGCACCGCCCTGTCGTTCCTGCCGGTCGCGATCCCGGCCGGGGCGGAAACCGGTTTGACCATCCTGAATCCCGAGTATCCGCGGGTCTTTTTTTTCCGCTCCTCCGAGGGCCCGCCCAGCAGACCGGACCCGAATTACGACACCTGGGAGAAGCAGTTCAGCCGGCTCATGGGGATCATGGGCAAATGTCTGGACGAAGAGGTGATCGGCCGCGAGAAGCGCAACCCGGAATTTTTCACTCGGTTCAAAAAAGAGAACCGGAACCAGGTCGTTCTGCTGCATTTCAACGGCAACGCACGGGATCCTCGCTACGGGTCGGAGCGCTTTTTCTCGGGGCACTGGATCTACCGGGAGGCCGTCACCATCCTGGACGATGTGCCCGCCGAATCGGGGGAAACCCGGATTCGGGTCGCCGATGCTCGCGATTTTCGGATCCATACCGGCCGGTATGGAATCTCCAGCGACGACATCGCGCTTTTCGGAATCACCCCCGAGGGCAAGCACGACTGGAACCACTGCGAGCAGGTGCAGTTGATCGATGTCGATACCACCGAGAACACCATTACCGTGCGGCGGGGGTGTTACGGGACGAAACCGCTCGCTTTCTCCGCCGGGGAAGCCCGCGCCGCGGCCCACGCGGTGGAAGGTCCCTGGGGAAAACGGAATCACCTGATGTGGTTCTACAATTTTTCCACCCATTGCCCGAGGGATCCCCAGGGCCGGGTGTGCGCCGATGTCGTGATCGAAGACCTGGCCGGCTGGTTCGGAGAGGGCGGCAAGCTGGAACACTTCGACGGCCTAGAATTTGACGTCCTGTTCAACCAGACCCACGGCGACACCGACGGAGACGGCTCGATCGATGACGGAATGGTCGACGGCAGGAACCAGTACGGCATCGGGGTGGTCGAGTTCATCCGCAAGCTTCGCCAACGAATGGGCGACGAGTTCATCATCCAGGCGGACGGGGCCCTCGGCCCAGGCGGGATTCGCTCGCAGCGGGCTTTCGAGTTGCTCAACGGGATCGAGAGCGAGGGATTTCCCAATCTGAACGACTGGGAATTCCGGGACTGGTCCGGTGGGATCAACCGGCACGAGTTCTGGCGGGAAAACGCGCGCAAACCGGTCTTCAACTACATCAACCACAAATGGATCGAACCGGTTCCGGGTTCTCCCGGCATGACGACGGACCCTGAAGTGCCCTTCGGTCGGCACCGGCTCACCTTCGCCGCCGCCCAGTTCACCGACGCGATGCTCTGCTATTCGTTTCGTCCGCCCTCGCCTTCGGGACGGCAGGGAGGAGGCCTGCCCATCTGGGACGAATTCGTCGCGGGGACTCGCGAAGAACTCGGCTGGCTGGGTCGGCCTGAGGGGGAGACCATCCGCCTGGCCCTGAATTCGCCCGATCTGCTCGGAGGGGCTGGTGCCCCGGCGGGCGCGGAGCTGGCCGAGAAGATTCTGGGAGAGGTGGAGGCGGTGGCCGGCGACTCGGGCATCGAAATTCGGCCCTCGGACCCCACGGCGGACAAGGTCCGCTTCCGCCTCGAGGATCTCCCGGTCGACGGGCCCGAGCTGCTGGTTAGGGCGACGCTGCGCGCCGAGCCCCGGCAGGGGTATCCCCGGGAAATGGCCCGTTTTGCCACCGCAACGGTTTCCGGTGGCTTGGTGAGTCTGACCCGTTCGGCTCCGAAGCAGACCGGAATGTTGCTGCGCTCCGAGGGCAGGGAGACGCCACTGGTGGCCGATACGGGAGCGAGTGTCGGCGCCCGGGGGAAGGTCCGGATCGATGGAGAAACTCTTCCGGCCTATTTGGTCCATCCTCCCTACCGGGGCCGCGAGCCTCGTGAGAGGGACGCGGGCTACGTCTATTGGGCTCACGATCTGAACTCGACACCTCCCGGGGCGGAACTGCGTTTTGCTCTCGGCATGAGCGACCGGTCGCCGGGTCGTTCGGACGGCGTCTGGTTTCATGTGGAGATCGCGGAACTCGGCCCCGGAGGCGAACCCGACGAGTTCATCCGGATCTTCGAGGAAACCACCGACCAACACGCTTGGCTGCACCGGAGCGTGTCGTTGGCGGAGTGGGCGGGCAGAGCGATCCGCCTGAAGTTTGTGGCCGATTGCGGACCGGAGGACAGCACGACAACGGATCAGGCATACTGGGGCGATGTCCGCGTCGTGGAGCGCGGTCTGGCGGAGGCGGAACTGACCTCGCCCGAGTCTTTCATGACGTGGGTGAACGACCGCGAGTTCACCGCTCATTTTTCCTATGGTCGGTTGGGCGGAGAACCGATCGATCTCGCCTTCGAGATCGAGGGTTCCGCGCCGGTCACGCTGTCCCGGCTGACGATTCACCCGTCGCCGGATGCGATGGCGCGTGTGTTTGAGGGGGGGCTGGTTCTGGCCAATCCTTCCCTGTCCCCCTATACTTTCGATCTCGGGACGATCTCGCCGGGCCGCACCTACCGGCGCATCGAAGGGACGCCGGCCCAGGATCCGGATACGAACGACGGCCGACCTGTCGGAGCGACGGTGACCCTGCCGCCGCTGGACGCCCTGTTTCTACAGCGCGACACCCCGGAGCGTGGGCGGTGAGTTCGAACCCAAGCTGAGTTTCTTCAATCTTGAAAAAGCGCCAGACGCGGAGTGTCTGGGCGCTGCGAAGTGTGCGTGGCGAACGAGAATCTCAAAACCACTGGTGGAGTAGAAAGACTCGGGAAATGGTGGTCATCGCGATCCATCCCGGGTGAAAAGTCCTCGTTTCAGCTGACCTTGGCCTCCTTCTCCGCCGCCTCTTATCAGGCCCCCTACGCACGGCAGACTGAAACCCAGCTTTTCGTTCGTGGCGATGAACAGTCGATGATCGACGAATTGGATCTCGAGCCCGTGTCGGAGCGATCCAACGTCAGAATCATGAGTCCCTACGATGATGGCGTCTTCTATGGGTCCGAAGATTCCCCCATCGGAGTGCCCATGACTGGTCCGATTCAAACCTATCTGGACCTGATCTGGTCGCAAGAACGGGGTCTGGATGCTGCTGAGCAGATCCTCGAAAAAATCATGATTCCGGCCTGGAAGAAAGCAGATCTCCACGTCTGAGAATAAGCCGCTATGAATCAGACTCACCCAACGGACGGACCATCCCGGGAATCTCAAGCGGCGGCAACGGTTCTTCTCGAGCTCCTTCGCTTGCTAAAGGACAAGAGGCATAAAGTGACTCTCATCGGAGGTTGGGCGGCAGCCTTCATGGGATTATCTCAGAGGGCACACGACATTCCCTCCCGATTCACCACCGACATCGACTTTGCTTACTCGCTGAAAGCGGGAGGCTTGGATGAACTCCAACAATTGTTCCGAATGCTGACCGGGCATGGCTTTTACGAGGCGGAAACCGCAAAGACCCAATTCTGCCTCGCCAAGAAGGTTCCCATGGATGGGGGCGATCCCATCGAAGTCAACGTTGAATTCCTGCTCGCATCCGACGAGGAGACACCTGACATCGATAAGGAAAACTTCCTCCACGGAATCTCTCTTGCCTTCCTCAAGACAGATGATCAGGACCTGGCTCCGGTGTTGCGCGACCTCATCGATATGAAAGCCACCGATACAGTTGAATGTCAGATGACTTCCATCATTCCCTACCTGCTCATGAAGGCAATCGCATTCGACACGCGGGGGAGCGAGGATCAGCGGGATGCCTGGGACGTCTATCTGGGACTCGATGCATCGCGCTCCCGAATGAACGAACTGGCCGCCGAATACCTTCAATTGGCCCAGTCTTACCCGAGTGTTATTGAAGCGCGGGCCACGTTTCAAAAGCATTTTGGCGATCGCTATGCCGACGGAATCCAAGCGATCCAAAATCGTTTTCAGAGCCTGGATTTCAAGGATGCTGCAGCCAAAGGCCAGGAGGTTTTCATGCTCGCTCAGAGATTTCTCAAAAAAACCGAAACCTCATGACTGAGCTATCGTCGTTCACTTTTACCTGGCCCGTTCAAGAAATGATGAACAGGTGGAAAGCGCTGAACATGACTCCACCAAGGACGGTGACTGCTCTTCCGAAAGGGGACTCACTTTTGCCTTGTCCGGAACCTCCAGGTGTACTGCTTCAGCGTGAATCTAACAAAATCGGAAAGTTTCTAAGTGAAAATCC
>CAZLUZ010000039.1:0-30097 GCA_964562825.1 uncultured Akkermansia sp. | reverse complement strand
TAACTAGCATGAAAATTCAGGTTTCGCTAGATAAATAATGCGCGGGTTAATAAGTCTCGAAATCGAAAGCAGCATTCCCGAAACAAGCGATCCGTATTTGTCCAATCATAGTATCGAGCATACGGTTTGCCTTGGTCGTTAGAAAAGTGTTAGGACTGATTACTGATTACTGATCGCGCCGTTGAAAGAGCAGGACCGAGATCACTCCGGCCAGAAAACCAGCGAGGCCCACTCCGAGAATCAGGAGCATCCGCGACACCTCTACCTGCATCCAGAGAACCTGCAGCGTGGTCTCGCCGGAATTCTGAAATAGAAGGACTCCCAGGAAAAAAAGGATCAGGATCAGAGACGCCCATTTGAATTTGTGAATCGTTTTCATCATCTTTGTTGCCCTGCCCCGACGCGCCGGATCACGACTCCTCTCTCTCCAAGTAATACCAGAGTGTTTTCGAGTTGCCGCCCAACTTCACTCGATTCCCGCCGCTCACCTCGACGTTACGGGTCGGCACCCCGGCCGGGTCCAGAGCCACGGCGCGAACCGGCCCCCCGGGCAATACCAGCAACCCGGGGACATCCTGGACCACCACCGGCGTCGAACCCCACCGATCGCCCACCGTGGTGCGCTCCCGGTTCCACCCCATGCCGCTGTTCTCGGCCCGCGTCGCCACCGAAAAAAGAAGACGTTGCGACTGGTTCACCGGCAGAGAATCCAGCGATACCAGCGCGGCGCAAATCCACGTGCCGGGCTCAAGCCCGAGCTCCAGTCTGACGTCACCGAGGTCCAGTCCCCTTCCCCCGATCTCTCCCACCGCAACCCGAACCGCAGGCGCTCTCACGATGAACTGGGCCGGGCGGTGCGTCCAGTGAAGGTGCCCGCTATCGATCAAAGTCGACGCCGGACCAGAGGCTACCTTCGGAACCTGCGGTTCCACTCCCTCTCCGCTGAAACGAACCCCAAAACGATGATTCAGATAGCCGAAAGGGGGAAACATCGGTCTTCCCAACCAGTCGTCCGGAGTGGGAAAATCCCGGAGCAGGGCGTCGGCCAACGCCTTCTCAGGGATCGTCACGACAAGGGCATCAGGCGCTGGCGAAACCAGTCCCTCGCGAAAAAGGAGAGCGGCGCAGGGGGCGAAAACCAACTGGGCCGGTTGCCGAGCCAGATCGAAGTATCCCGTGATCCGCTCCAGGTGCATTTGTTCGCTACTGTTGCCATAACAGAACTGGTAGATGGCATCCCAGTCCTGGTGGGCGGCGAAAGAGGCCAGAAGGGGAACCATCTCCGCGGCGTGATCGTTGGGCCAGGGGTGATTGTATTCGCTCACCGAATGGGGTCTGTCTGCCGCGCGATACCGGGCGAGGCGGGCAAAGGTTCCCCCGTCATCCCCGGCCACCATGGAGGTGTTCGGGATCGTCCAATCCTTCCGGTCCCAGGGTTTGTTGGGGAAGCGCGGGTGTTGCCAGTAGGCGTGGATGTCGACGTAATCGTTCAGCGATGTCTCCCGCCGCAACCCCCAGAGCCCCCCGTAGTTGGCCTGGGTATCGACGATCAGCGAACGACAGCCGATGTTTTCCAGATGGGCCCGCATGCGTTCGACATAGGCCCGTTCCGTGTCGATGAGGAACAAGCGGTAGTCCCGCATCCCGGCAGGCGTCGTGAGCGGCCCCGGGAGCAGCAGATCGGACAGTTTGGCGCCGGGGACCGGCCGGAAAGGCCCGTGCCCCTCCCGCAGGGAGACTTCGCCCAGCGAGACCTGCCCCGGATCACTTCCCAGATTTAGGCTCAGGCGAAGGGGAACATCATCCGGAATCCTGCCGGTGCGTAACACTACCTGCTCGGTGCCCCACTCGGTGCCCAGGGAAAACCGCGCGCCGGATGTCACCGTCGTCCAGGGTTGGCGGGCGAAACGCAGGATGGCGGTTATCTCCCTGGGCGGATCCGATCGCGCCCGGAACGTCAGGGTGTAGTCCGTGTTCTCCCGGATGGGCAAGCCGCTCTGGTGGAGTTGGTACGCCCAGCTGTATGAGCCCCGCTCCTCGATCCGCAGCTGGAGTGCCGCGTTTCCCTTGTCGTCCTTCGCCATCTCGAACCCGGCCGGTCTCTCGCGCTGGAAATCCCAGCTCCCGAGCCCGCGCTCGAATCCTCCGTCGGCGAGCATCTCCGGCCGCAGCGGTTCGACCCCGGCGTTCCACACGCCCAGAAGCTCTTCCATGTCGCCATAGCGCCGACCGAGCCAGGCGGTCCATTTCTGCCTCAGTGCCTCGCGATGGGCGGGAGGGAGATCGCGAATCAAACCCGGGGTCAGTTGAAGAAGCGAGTTCTCGTTGTTCAGTTCGACAAAAGCCACCGCCGGGTCCTCCAGGTAACTCATCCCGGTGTGGGGATTGATCCGGTCCAGAAGGTCGGTGGCGTACTCCTCCTGGAGGCCGATGTAGGGCTCGTAGAACTTGTCGAGCAGCTTGCCGTAGCGGAAGGCCCGGGGCAGGTCCAGCCCGCGCAGCCCCGGATAGGTGCGGGAGACGTGGAGATTCATGTTCACGTAGATGCCCCGCTCCTTCAGTTGGGCGATGAAAAAATCCATGCGGTCCAGCTTCTCCGCATCGAATTCCTCCTGCGCCGGAGACTTCCAGATATCGCGGGCGTCGAGGTGATGAAACCGCACCACATTGAAACCCAGCTGGGCCAGCCGTTTCGCCAGAGCGGGCGCATGTTTTTGGTCGGGAAACGCACTGGAAAACGTCACGTTGGTGCCGAAAAACCGGACCCGTTCCCCCTGCGGATCGACAAAGTGACGACCCTCCACAGCGATTCGCCCCCGGGTTCCTCGGACGTTGAGACCAGACAAATCGATGGGCGATGCCCCCGGAGGATCCAGCGGACTCATCACGAAAGGGAACCATCCGGGCGTATCCTCGGTCACCTGGGCCATCGCGGACACTGTCGCCGCGGAAAGGAGCAAGATCGAGAGCCGGAGAGCTCGAAAGATCGGGGCTGGCATGTCTTCTGTTGGATAGGTTTGGCGGGAGCGAGAAATCCCTATGCTCAATAAGTGTTCGCCCCCGGTGGAGGCACCGGCAAGAAGAATCAGAACCGCCATGGTTGGGAACCCGCAACGCCTTCGCGCGAATCCCGGGGCGGCAACGCCACCTCAGACCCGATCGGTCTTTGGCGAGGACTCAGGAGCCGCTTCCCGCTCCTCCGCACCCGGCCCAAGTGCCGCCCAGAGCATGGAAAAACCCGTGGCGGCAACAAGCGTGGCCGCCGCTCCCCCGATCATTTTCACGACCGAGGCCTCGGGTTTGATCAGGGCGGGCTCCGCCATGCGACGGCGAAGCGCGCCGTCTCGATCAATTGGCAAGCGAGACTTCCACGGTGGCGAACAGTGCCGTGGCCTTCTGGCCGAGGGAATCGAAAAGGGGGAATTTGACCTCCACCACCTCGTAGTCGCCGCCCGCATCGGAAACGATGGTCTGGTTGGGCGTGCTGGCAACCAGAGCACCGATCGAATCGGTGAAGTTGGTCGTGTAGGTCAGCCCCACCGTGGCGAAATCCTTGCGGCGAACGAACCGCAGGCGGATGGGGTTACCATCTCCCAGGATCGTCCTCACCACCGGACTGCCGGGGAGAAAGGAATTCGCATCAGTCACGGAGACGGCTCCGGAGCCGGAGAGATTGTCGTCAGGATCGGTGCCGAAGGCAAACTCCTCGAGATTGCTTCTGCCATCGGCGTCGGAGTCGGCCGTGTTGGAGGCGTCCGGGGCCAGGTTGTTGTCCACCCGCCATTGCTGGATGGTGGTGTAGTTTACCGTGCTCGCGGTGGTCGCCACGTCGACGTCGGTGGCTCCGGCGCTGGAGAGAACGACGTTCCCGGAATAGGTGCCCCCGAGCGTATCCGCGGCGAGGCGGATGTAGACGGTGGTGTTCGCCACCGTGCCGGCTCCGCCCACCGTTAGGGTTGCCGCGTAGCCACTGCCGATGGAGGTGGACACCTCGAATCCCGAGGGCGGGGTGACCAGGATCCCCTCCGTGAGGTCCGTGCCCGAGACCGTGAACGACTCGGCGGCGGAAGCGGTGCCGAAAGTCGTCGTCATGGCGCCCGGGGTCCCCACCGCGGTGATCTCCGGACTGGTCGCGGAGGTCGTTACGGTGATGGAGTTGGAATCCGCGCTGGTGTTCGCTCCGTCCGTTGCGCGCACCACGTAATTGTATTCCGTATCGGCGGTGGCGCCAGTGACAGCGTAGGAGATCACGTTACCGACATCGAGATCCTGGAAACCAGTGAGAAAGGTCTGCGTGCTTGCAGAGCCAAAGGCGAGATTGTCGATTGCCGGGCGAGCGCTCGTATTGTTGTCGATACGGATCTTGTAATTCCCCGTAATCCCGGTAACCGTTTCGTCAAAAGTCGCTTTTGTCGCTGTGTAGGAAATCGTACCGACTGTCGTCTCGTTACTAAATGAGGCACCGTGCAACACCTTTACCGTCAGCTCTCCGCCTGATCCGGAGAACACCTGTTTCACATCAAACGAGATTTGGGTGATCGAGCCAGAGATTTCTCCGGATTCCAGGTAGGCGCCAGAAGCATTTCGTAGAGTAATGGCTTCGTTGCCGGAGTCCACTTCTTGGTCGACCCGCGCATTATATGCCGTCCAATCGATCCCGCCATCACCGGTCCAGGAGCGGGTCAGGTAGCTACTGGACGTGCCACCGCCTATTCCAGTAAACGTCTCGGTCGTCAGTGAACCGGCTGTTTCCGTATACACATCCAGGCGATAGCCGGTCGCGCCGGTCACGGCGCCCCAGTTGGCGGTGAAGCCGGTCGACCCGACTGCGGTGACCGCGGTCGCCACCGGAGCGGGAAGGTCGGATGTGGTGAAATCAAACTGAATGCCGTAGACCGTCCCGTCCGTGCCGTTCGTCGCAAATGCCTTATAGTAGTAGGTCGTCGCTGGGTCGAGACCGTTGACGACCTCAGAAAAGGTGCCGGCCCCAAACGTGCCCGTACTCGAAACCTTGGTCCCGGTGCCGTCGGCAAAGCCATCCGTGGTGGAGTAGAAAAAGCCGCGCTCCGTGGCATCGTCGCCTCCCGTGTCGGTGATTTCGCCCTCCAGCGTGGCCCCGATCTGGGAAATCGCGGTGGCCGCATTGGTGATCACCGACAAACCTCCACCCGCCGCATCCGTGGTGACGACGATGTTGTCGAGGTAGATGCCCTCGTCGTTTGATTCGAGTCCGTTGAAGGTCAGCGTGATTTCCAAGACCGAACCCGAAACGGCGTTGCCATTGGCGGAATAGGTTGTGAAAACGTCAGGCAGCCCGGAAACGGGGTTTGCGCTTTGCGCCAGGGCGGCGATTTCCTGACCGGTATCGCCGTCGCCATCAAAATCCAGGTCGAGGGAGGCGGGTTCATTGAAGGCATCACTCCCCTCACGATGTTGCACCCACAGCAAATTCTGGGCTGGCCCATTGTCGATGGTTTAGGTGATAAGCAATTCGTCGCTGCTATCCCAGTCGTTGGTGTTCGGCGTGAGAAAATCGATGGAAAAATCGAAACTGCTCGCACCAGAAATATCGATGGGATCGAGGGTGATTGTTCGGTTCCCAGGAATATCCTCGGCGGCAAAATAGAACCCGTCGTTGTTGCCGGTCGCCGTATCCGTCCTGTTAAATGTATCCGTCCTCCCGCTTCCCGAAGTGGCGGACGGGGTGTAACCGTCATTGGCCGTTTCATAGTCGATGGTGGTCGTTGTCTGCGCCTGGAGGTTGCCGTTGGTCAACAGGGAAACGACGAGACCGGCGATGGACAGGATCAGAAAAGGGATTCGATTGGGGCATTTCATGGCTCGGGAAAAAATCCGCTAAACACCCTCCCCGAGGCTCGCGGCCATTCAATCACTGTCGTGCCACAAAATCTTCACATTACCGGAACACCAGGCCAGCCGCTTACGCTTGCTTCTTCAGCGAGAGCGCTCCGGTGGGACAGGACTCCACCGCGGCCACGGCCGCCTCGAGGAGACCGGCATCCATCGATTCGTCGAAGGGAACGCCGACATGAACGTCAAATCCGCGCCCGATGAAGGTGAGCCCGAGAGCCTCACTCCGATCGGCGGCCACTTTGATGCAGTTCCCGCAGCGAATGCACTTTCCCGCCTCGAAGCGCACCAGGGGATGCTCCACGTTGCGCCGGAAACGAAGCCGTTCCCCGCTGCTGAAGCGGTTCGGGTTCACCCCGTACTCCATGGCCAACTCGCGCATCCGACAGGTGTCCGCCTTGGCGCAGTTGCAGTGAACACAGCGGTTGCTCTCGCGGATGGCCAGATCGATGTCAACGTCCTCCGCGGACAACGCCCGACTCTCCGGACTGGAATCCTGGAGAAATTCCTCCATCTCGGCCCCGTCGACCTTACCGATAAAACAACTGAAGGGCTTGGGCGGGCGCCGGACCGTCTCCCCGGACAGGAACTGCCCCACGCAGACGGCCACCGCCTTGCCGTCGGCCACGGACTGGACCGGCTTGGGATCCCCGGGCCGCACCGCCCGGCCCACCGCAAAGATCCCCGAGCGCGAGGTCATCATCGTCTCCTTGCCCACCGCAATCCCCTTGCCCGCCGCCTTCAAACCCAGGGAAGGAGCATCGCCGCCCTCCGCAAGAGGAGCGGTGAGAATCACGGCATCAAACTGCCCGGCCAGCGCGTCGAGCGTCTCCCTCGTGACCGGACCCCGGGCGGTTTGGACGCAGACACCCACAGCCTCGAGCAGGCGCAACTCGCTCTCGATCCGATCTCCCTCCAGATCCGGATACCGTTTGGCGATGGTGTCTGAAGCGGTCGCGTCGCCGGTGAACACGGTGACGGCGAAGCCCCCGATCGCGAGGAACCAGGCGGCACTCAGCCCGGCGAAGCCCGAGCCCGCCACCGCCACGCTCCCGGTGCGAGGATCGATACCGGGGGGCACCCGGAGATCGCCCGCCTCGGCTTCGGTCCGCATGGCATGCAGAACCAGGTCCGCGATCGCCACCGCCTCGTCGTGAGGCGCGCGCCGGCAACCCGACTCGCAGGGACGGTGGCAGACCTGGCAGAGGATGCCCCCGAGGGCGAGATCGCGACGGATCACGGCCGCGGCCAGCCCCGGTTCCCCCTCGCGCACGTGCCGCAGCACCGCGGGAATGTTGAGATGCGCGGGACAGATCCGCTGGCAGGGAGAGAGACAATCGCCCAGGTGATCGCTGAAGAGCAGTTCCAGCGCCATGCGGCGGGCTTCGCGCACCTCGTCCCCGTCGTGCACCACCTCCATGCCGTCGACCACGCGGGAGCCGCAGGCCGGGATGAACTGTCCGTTGTGCGCCAACTGCACGGCGCAGACCATGCACGAGGCACCCGCCTCGAAGCCTTCCATGTAGCACAGCGTAGGTATGTCGAGGCCGAGTTGGCGGGCCGCGGCGAGCACGGTCGTTCCCTCGGGAACCTCCACGGTCTGGTTGTCGATCTTCAGTTGGGGCATGGCGGTGTCACTTTACCAGGATGGCGTCCTCCGGACATACCGTGCGGCAGGCATCGCAGCGCGTGCAACGGTCGGTGAGGACGTGGTGTCTTTGATACGGAGTCAGAGGAATGGCGTCCACGGGACAGTGCTGGGCACAGAGGGTGCAGCCCACGCAATCCGCGGTGATGGAGTAGGTGATGAGATCGCGGCACTTGCCCGCGGGGCAACACCCCTCGAGGTGGGCCTCGAACTCCTCCCGGAAATAGCGCAGCGAGGTGAGCACGGGGTTGGGGGCAGTCTTGCCCAGGCCGCAGAGGCTGGCGCGGCGCACCATGCCGGACAGGGATTCGAGTTCATCCAGATCGGTCTTCTTGCCCTTCCCCCGACAGAGCCTTTCCAGGATATCGAGCATCCGGCGGGTGCCGACCCGGCAGAAGGTGCATTTTCCGCAAGACTCGCACTGGCAGAATTCCAGGAAATAGCGGGCCACCTGCACCATGCAATCGTGCCGGTCCAGCACGATGAGCCCCCCGGATCCCATGATGGCGCCCACCTCGGCCAGGGACTCGTAGTCGATGGGCGTATCGGCCAGGGCGGCCGGGACACAGCCTCCGGACGGTCCCCCGACGAGGACGGCCTTGAATGGTTCCCCTCCCGGGGTGCCCCCGCCGATGTCCTCGACGATCTCCCGGATGGTGATGCCCATGGGCACCTCGATGAGCCCTCCGCGAGCCACCTTGCCCGCCAGGGCGAAAACCTTGCTGCCCTTGCTCTTCTCGTTCCCGATCATGGCAAAGGCGTCGCCCCCGTTTCGCAGAATCCAGGGAACGTTGGCGAAGGTCTCCACGTTGTTGATCAGGGTGGGCTTGCCCCGGTAGCCCGTTTCGGCCGGGTAGGGCGGTTTCAGCCGCGGAATGCCCCGTCGCCCCTCCATCGATTCCAGCATCGCCGTCTCCTCCCCGCAGACGAAGGCCCCGGCGCCCTCGAAGACCTCCAGATCGAAGGAGAAGCCCGAGCCGAAGATATCCTCGCCCAACAGTCCGGCATCCCGGCAGGAATGGATCGCCCGACGCATGCGTTCGACGGCGAAAGGATACTCGGCGCGGACGTAGACGAATCCGTGGGAAGCACCCACGGCGAAGGCCGCGATCGCCATGCCTTCGATGACGCGAAAGGGAAAAGACTCCATCAGCATGCGATCCATGAACGCACCCGGGTCGCCCTCGTCGCCATTGCAGATGACGTAGCGCACGTCGGCGTCCACGCCGCTCACCACCCGCCATTTGCGCGCCGTGGGGAAGCCCGCTCCTCCGCGTCCCCGCAGTCCACTGCGATCGACCTCGTCGATGACGGAGCCGGGGTCACCCTTCGCCAGGCACCCCCGCAGGGCGACGAAGCCTTCTCCGGCGCGGTACTCCTCCAGGCTCAGGGGGTCGAATCGGCCGTAGTGTTCCGTGGCGATGTGGACCTGCCGACCGAAGAAGGCGGCCACCCGAGGCGGCGTCTCCCCGGGGGAGGACTCGTCCGAGCCCACCGACTCTGCCGGCCTCGTCCCGACCATCCAGTCGAGCAGAGCGGTTCCCGCTCGGCGCAGTCTGGGCAACACGCCGGTGGGGGGAAAGTAGCGCCAGAGCAGGGCTTCCACCTGGTCCGGTCCGATCCCGGAGAACTGTGCCGGTCTCTCCCCCGCGCGCGCGATCTCCACCATCGGGGTCCGGTCGCACATGATCACGCAGCTCACCCGTTTCACCTTCACCGGAAGTCGGCCATCGGCCACCGCCGCCCGCAGCGCCTCGTGCGTCCCCCCGCAGCCGCGGGCCACGCAGCAGGAATCGAGACAGATCCGGACCTCGCCCTCCACCTTGGGGGGCGCGAAATCCGCCGTCTCCCGGTTGCGGCCCCGGCGCCGCATCCTGCGTTCCTCCTCGCGCTGGAAATCGTCGAGCAACCCCGGTGTGCTCTCCCGAGTGACCTGCCCCAGAGTCCGATCGCCGATTTGCACCACGGGTGCGAGGGTGCAGCAGCCCACGCAAAAGACCTTTTCCACCGTGTAGAGGCCTCGCTCGTCGGTATCTTCCCCTTCGCCGATCCCGAGGTGATGGCGAAAGGCATCGGCGACCGGCTCGGCGCCCTGGATGTGGCAGGCGGTGCCGTTGCAGACCCTGAGGTGGTGCCTCCCCATGGGACGATGACGGAACTGGGCATAGAAGGTGGCCACCCCGGTGAGCGTGGCTGGAGCGATCCCGGTCAGCTGGCTGACGCGCCGTAGCGCCGCCTCCGGCAGGTAACGGTAATGGCGCTGGATCTCCTGCAGGATGGGCAGGGCTTTCTCGCCCCGGCCCCCGACCCGACGGACCACGTCGTCCACAAAGGCCAGCTCGACCTCGGAAGGGCTCGGCGATGACATTTCCTTCTGCCTGTTCATGAGTTTTGGGGAGGTCGACCGATGCACCAGAGATGGGTCCGGCCCCTCAGGTAGATTCTTCCAGGCGCGAAGGCGGGCGTGGCTCCGCAGTCCTCTCCCAGTTCCGCCCTCCCGGTCTCCTCAAATCCTTCGGCGCCCGGTCGCCCCATGATCATGGTCCCCCCGGAATCGAGAAACCAGAGTTCACCGTCCACCAGGGAGGGCGAGGCCTGGAAATCTCCGGAAAGATCGTGTTCCCAGGCCCATGCACCGGTCTCCGCGTCGAATGCGCTGAGGAGTCCATAGACCACCATGTAGACCCTGGGGCCGTCGCTGATCAGGCTGCAGACATCGGGCAGAGCGGCCTCGTCCCACTTCCAGAGCACCTGACTTTCGGTCACGTCGCCCCGGCCGGCAAGCCCGATGGCGGCGAGGTAGGCGCCTTCGTTCGCCAGGTAGACACGCCCCCGGGCGAAGGCCGGCGAGGGTGCCGCATCGCCCGACATCACATCCCCCGCCCGCCAGATCTCGGAACCGTCGGCCGGATCGTAGGCGATCACCCAGGGATCGGCGCTGGTGATGACCTGATCCCCCTCCGGCCCCGGCACCACGATGGGGCTGGCCCAGGAATTGGCCACCTGTCTCGGGGTCGACCACAGGATCTTCCCGGTGGCCGCGTTCAACCCCAGGATCTGGGACAGATCGTCATCGGGGTATCCCTGGTCGTAGAGGACGATGACCACATTGCGCCACATGGCCAGTGAGGTGGCGTGGCCATAGAGGTTCTCCGGCGTCCCCAGAAACCGGGCCCAGAGGCGCCTGCCGCGGTAGTCGAAGGCCCCGATTTCCCCGTTGGCGAACATCGCCACGACACGATACCCGTCGGTGACGGCGGTGGAGGCGGCGTGACCGGTTTCCTCCATGATCTCGGGCGGTTCGGCGCGGGCTCCCTCTGCCGTGCTCACCGGCTCCCTCCAGAGCAGCGCTCCGGTATCGGCATCGAAACAGAACACCTCCCTCCGCTCCTCGGTGGCGCCGGTGAGAAAAACGCGATTGCCCCAGACCAGCGGGGAGTTTTCCCCGGGCAGGGGGACCTCCGTCTTCCAGAGAATATTTTCCCCCGATTCACCATCCCACGTCGAGGGGATGTCGGCATAGGGCACGTCGCCCTGCCCGCTTGGCCCGCGGAAACGCCACCAGTGACGCCTGGCTTCCTCCGGGGCGGGATAGTGTTCCGGATCGAGCGCCGGATCCACCCGGGCCGCCGCGGTAGCGGTGGGTTCCTCGGCCGCGAGAGCGACATCCTCCCACCGGGGGGTGGCACCCCAGACGAGAGCCAGCACCATCCCTCCCAAAACCAGGGTCGTTCCGATGATGGCCCTGCGCCGGTGCCCCGGCGATCCGGCGGACCGGGAAAAGTCCGGAGTCCGAACCCGCGGCGGCGTCAGATGGAGAGAGGCGTGGAGCGAGACCAGAAGAATGACGGCTCCGCCCAGCAGGGCCTTCCCGCCCCACGAGGCGAAATGCTGCCGCCGGAAGTGGTTCTCCCTGACCTCGAGGTCGATCTCGCGAATCCGGGCGACGAGGGCCTCATCGAGCGGGTTTTCCCGGAGTTCCGCTTTCAGTGGCAGGAGCCGGCGCGCTTCCACCAGGCGCAGCTTGGCATCGCCGGCTCCGCGATAGAGTTTCATGCTGTTGGCCAGGAGGAGTCCTCCGAGCACGGCACAGAACAACCCCGAGACGAGCGCGGTTCGCACCGCCGCCTGGCGCCAGATTTCCCGGCGGGAACTCGGCGGGGTGGCGGCATCACTCATCGCGACCTCCCTCCCGGTCCGGCAGGGCCACGGGGACTCCGCGGCGTACGAGTTCGTAGGGGCAGGCGGAGAAACACCGGGTGCAGGAGACGCAGCGGGAGGCGTCGGTGCGGTAGTCCGAAGATCGCGCCGGAAAGAGGATTCCCGCGAACTTCAGCGCCAGGAGCAGGCCCAAGACCCCGCCAATCGCCTGGCCCAGACGGAGGTGACGACTCTCCAGGAGGCCGGCGCGGGCAAACAATTCGGCGGGGCTCCCGCCGGTCTGGAGAAAGGCGGTGACCTCGTCAGGCACCGCGGCTCCGGGAGGAGTCTTTCCCTCCACGTGAGCCCGCACCATGCCCGCCTGCACGGCTTCCGGGTGCCGGTCCAGCATCAATAGCCCTACCCTGCCGCCCGCCCAGCCGAAAAAGACGATCGCGAGCGGGATCAGCGCAATCAGGACGAGGATGCGGCGGCGGCTCGATTCTCGGGAATGGATCGCCCCGCCGGAGGATCCGGGCGTCGGCACATTCAGCGCGTCGTAGGGGCAGGAGTCCCGGCACAGCCGGCACTGGGTACAACGGTCTGGTGCCACGGTGGGCCTCCACTTGGACACCCGCGAGGCCAGTCCGAGCAGGGCACCGTAGGGACAGAGGTAGCGACAGTAGGGTCGCCCCACGAACAGGGAGAGCACCAGCAGACTCGCTCCGGCCACCAGCATGCCGCGGCTGCCCGACATGCGGAAAAAGCCCACGAAAGGATCATACTGGCAGATGAGAAAGAGACCGCCGGTGGCGGCCAGAAGCACCGCCAGGCCCAGGTAGATCCAGGGAAGAAAACGGAGCGGTTCGTCCAGCCAAGCCGGCACCCGGACCGGCTTCACCAGGACCAGCTCCTGAAGGGCGCCGTGCGGGCAGACCCCGGAACAGAAACTGCGTCCCGCGACCAGGGCGGTGAGCAGGGGGAGCACAAAAAAAGCCACGGTCGCCAGGGGCACCGCGTAGCCCGGGTCCGCCAGGCCCAGGGCGACATTCTGCACCGAGCCGATCGCACAGACGCACCCGCGCCTCCAGAAGCCGAACCAGGCCAGGCAAAGCACCCCCAGCACCACGATGGCGGCCCGCGACCTGAGTCTCAGGGTGATCCACGAGGCCAACAACAGCGCCGCCGCCAGCACCGTGATGTCCAGCCACCCGCTGGTCCGCAGATCGGGGCCCGGGGTTGCCGTCTCCGGCATGACGTGCCCCTGGGAAAACTCGGGCGGAGGAAACCGCTGTTCCGCGGCGAAGCCCGGCGCGAACGCCGCGAACAGCGAGACGGCGACGAGGAGCAGAGCCGCGACGGATTTCAAGCGGCGCCCCCTTTCCTGTCCCCCGATGGCCCGCGCAGCAGGTAGGGGTGCGCGGCCGGCACCCGTCGGAACGCCCCGGCGGGACAGGCGGTGCCGATGGCGCAGATGTTGCAGTTCACGCAGCGGTCGTGCCGCACCTGGAGGTAAAGCGAGCCGTTGCCAAACATGTTGCAGCCCCTGACGCATTTGCCGCAGCCCACACAGAGCGGCTCGTTGATGTGGTATTCGTAGTAGGGCTCCTCGACGAAGGTGCGCTCCACCGCCCCGGTAGGACACAACTGGTTCTCCGCCCCCTCGTTCAACGCCACCGGATCGGGCTCGAAATAGCCGGTGCAAAGCTCGCAATAGCCGCACATCTCATGGGTGTGCACACATTTCACCGCCGAGAGTTCGAGCACGCACTCCGTCGCGCAGAGACCGCATTGGATGCACAGGTCGGGGTCCAGCTGCCAGACGGTGTCCGCCCGGCTCTCCCGGCCCGCGAGCAATCCGCCCAACCCTCCCACGCCGAGCAGCCCGACGTCGCGCACCCCCTCGCTGAGCAACTCGCGCCGGGTGGGTTTCCTCGTATCCGAGTCTTTTTCAGGCATGTCTTCCTCCTCGGTTGGTGGAGCGCGGCGCGGCGGATTCCGGAGACGCAAACGACTCGCACCCATGCCTCCCGCGCCCCGGTCCTCCGCGGCGCTTCGTCGGTGGGTGACAGGATTGGCCTTCTTTCATTCCATCTTTTTCAAACGGCCTCGTAAACGCGCACGGCCCTTCCGATCACATCCAACACGAGAATTCGGCCCGAGCTGTCCACCGCGACATAGAGGCCCGCTCCCGCGGCTCGGGGCACGCCGGCATTGGCGGCCTTGAGGTATTCGGGAAAGGACTCCGGGCCCGCCACCAGTCCGAGAAAATCGCCGTTCAGATCGTAGAGCTTGACCCGCGGCAGCCCCTTCTCGCAGGTCACGAACTCCCCGCCCGGCAGCACGTCGAAACTCACCGGATTGCAGCAACCACAGAAGCCCTCGACCCCGAAGGAAGGCTTGCCCCACGCGATCTGGAAATCGCCGTCCGGGGTGTAGGCCTCGATGAGATGGGCCCCCGGATTGTTGACCCGCAGCAGTCCGTCTGGCGCGAAGCGAACGCAGAAGTAGGGACTGGGAACACTGAAGCCGCGTCCTGCCTCCCCGGTTTCCCGTTCTCCGATCATCCCGGCCTGCCGACCCGAGGCATCCAGCCGAAGAATCCGGCGATTCTTCGCGTCGGCGACGTAGAGGAACCCTTCTCCAAAAGCGAGACCAGTGGGCAGCAGCCCGCGCTCGAATTCATCCCAGACCTCTCCGGCAAAACCCGCGGAGGAGAAATGCCGGATGCGGTCCTCGCACCCGGCCACGATCGTTCCGTCCGGTCGTATCAACAGCGAATGGACCGGCGTCTCCACGGAAATGGTCAGCGTGTTCTCGCCCTTCCCGGAGAATCGGCTGATGCCCCCGTCTCCCGCCACGAAGATCGTCCCGTCCGCGGCGCAGGCAAGGTAGCGGGGACGCTCCAGGTCGGCGGGAAAGCGGTCGGTCTCTTTGTAGAGAAGAAGGGAGGGATCCGTCTGCTGGAACCGGGACACATCGTAGACGAATTCCTCGCCCAGAACCGTCTCCCCGCGCCTGGCAGCATGCCCGCCGAAACGGTTGGCAACAAACCCCGCGAGGGCGCCGACGCCGATCAGGCCACCGCCCCATGCGGTCGTGCGCAGGAGCGTGCGCCGGTGCATCGCTGCCGCCTCCTGGTTGGGTTCTGGACGATCCTGGGCCATCTGATTCAGTCGGCTCCTGTCGGGTCGATCTTTTCGGGGAGATCACACTCGGCGAGGAGGGGACATTCCCCGCACGAATTCATTCGCCGGCAATCCTTCCCCCGGGTCCCCAGAAGCAGGCCCAGGCCACCGAGAGCGAGGAATCCGACGTGGCGCAATCCCCTCCGCAAAAAGGTTCTTCGAGGGGGATGGATGACCGGTTCCTTCATCGCTCGCATCACTCTCGCAGATCGACACACACCATGCGGGTCAGATCCCTCGCCAACAGTCTGTCCCCGGCAATCGCCAGGGGTGCCCAGGAATCGTGGCCATCGAGTAGCCCGACCCGGGACAGAAAACGAAATTCGTCGGGGTTGGCCTCGGCCACGGTCAGTTCACCGTGATCGTCCATCACGAAAATCCGGCCGCCGGCAATGAGGTAGGGCCCGAGCCCGAAGCGATGACTCATGCCGCTGGTCCAGCGCACCTCGCCCCCGGGGTCGAGGCAGACCAGTTCCCCGTTCGGTCGCACTCCGTAGATGTGACCGTTCCAGAAAAGAGGGGTCTGCTGGGTGGACCCGAAGACGGAGTCGTCGAGGCGGAACAGGGATTCCACTGCCCACTCCCCGGCATCGCGGCTCAGTCGGAGCATCAGGCTGCCCGCCTTGTAGCCGCCCGAGAGAAAAATGCGATCTCCCGGGAGTGCGACCGGAGAGGGAACCGTGGCAATGCTGATCCTCCACGCATCGGTCTCCCAGAGGAGCGCGCCATCGGTCGCGGCCACTCCCGCCACCCCGCGGTGACCGCAATACACATACATCTTCTGGCCTCCGGCCACGACCGGGGTGATGGAAGAGTGGGTCATGCGCCAGCCGGCCGGGTTGGGCGTTTCCCAGACGATTTCCCCGCTGGCGATGTCGGCGGCCAGCATGAGGACGACTTCCCCGGCCGGAGCGAGGATGACGCGTTCCCCGTCCACCAGCGGACACTGCCCCGCATACCAGGGCGGCACCTGCGTGCCGTAGTCCCGCACCAGATCTTTTCCCCAACGGAACTCCCCGGTAGCGGCGTCCAGGCAGGCGACATGGCCTTTCGGCCCCAGGGTGACAACCCAACGGTCCGTGACCGCGGGCACGGTGCGGGACATGCCGTGATTCCGCTTCACCTCCACCGGATAGGAGAATCGCCAGATCTCCCGGCCATCTTCCAAAGAGAGACACCGCAGCGCGTCTTCCCGCCTGTCGTGATCATAGTCCAGCAGATAGACCCTGCCGTTCCGAATCGCCGGACCAGCGTAGCCCTCCCCGAGATCGACCGACCACAGGATGCGCGCCTCGCCATCGCCCCAGGAGGGATTTGGGGGAAGGCTGTGGGGAGAAATGCCGTCGCGAGCCGCCCCCCGGAAACAGGTCCACGTTCCGGGCAGGTCCGAGGGGACACCCGGCCCGGCGATGAGCCGCGCACGCTCCAGAGCAGGCTGCTCCTGCGACTCGCCGGACGCTCGAGGATTGGAGACAGGCACCCGGATGGAGAGACCTTGGCGGGTGTTGTCGGGACGTTGGAGGGACGCCAGCGTTGCGGCTCCGGCGATGAGGGCGACCCCCGGAATTCCCCAGCCAACGAGGATTAGAGTCCACTTCATAAGTCGCCGGAATCGGACCTCTGATCCGTCCAATCCTAACAGCAACCAAACCCCGCTTCGTCGTTTGTAAACCAGAATCGTAGAATTTCGCCCGAATTTCGGCTTTCTCTGGGCGCGCGACTTGCCTACGGTCGGGAAGATTCTGCTTTCAAGCTTCATGCAGCACCGTCTTTCCCTCGTCCCCACCTTTCTCCTGCTCCTCATGGCCTGGCCCACGGGGGTTTCCCTGGCTCAGGGGGAACCGTCCGCGGCACAGCTGGCCCGATGGCTCGCGCGATTCCCCGATGCCGATAGGGATGGTGACGGCGTGCTCACCGTGGCCGAGGTGATGGCCTACCGCGAGAAGGTGCGGACCGAGCGCCGGGGAGGGGAAGACCCCGGCCCCACGCGCGGGGCGCCGCGGATTTTCCCGGTCGATCCCGCCTGGGAAAACCGCGACTTTCCGGAGGACGCCGTCTTCCGCAAGACGCCGGAAGAAATCGCTTCCATCTACGAGGCGGCAACAAAGGGCGGCGTCCCGGCGGTCACCTCCTTCGAAGAGCCGCAAGACGGGGCCATCCGCATCGTGGGCACGGGCCACAGCTTCATGATGCCCGGGTACCGGACATTTCCCCGGATCTGCGAAGCGGCCGGCTTCCGCCAACCCCTCTTCACCCATACCGGCGGGGGTATCACGGGCAGCACCCGCTACAAGTGGGAACAGGAGAACGGCATCTTCCAGTTCAAGGGCCGTCCGGTGCCGAAGTTGCTCGCCTCCATCGCCAATGCGGAATGGGAGGCGATGATGTGGGGTCCCTATTTCAACGACCGGCCGCAGTATTATTCCTGCTGGATCGATTTCTGTCTGGGGTACCACCCGGAGATGAAATTCTATCTCTCGGATGCCTGGATCCAATTGTACCAACTCGGCGAAATCCCCGAGAGCGAGGAGGTTTTTACCGAAGAGTTGATCGATCGTCTCGGCCGGGAAAAACGCGAACCCTACATCGCTCTCGTGCGGGAGCTGAGGGAGCAGTATCCCGGCAAAGTTTTCATTCTTCCGACGTGCGATGCCATGACCATCGCCGCCAAGCATTTCCTCCGCGGAGAATTGCCCGGCGTGGAGGGTCTTCACCGCGCGGTGGCAGGAAAGAACCGATCGCTCTGGACCGATCCCCTGGGCCATCTCGGCCCGGGCTTTGACCGGCTCGAGGGCTACGTCTTCTACGCGACGATCTATGGGCGTTCACCCGAGCGGATCGAGGGTGACATCGATTTCCCGGACAGCCGCGGTGGCGAGTCGGAGGGCTTCCCCTCGCCCGAATTGGACCGGGTCTTCCGCAGAATCGCGTGGCAGGCGGTCATCGGCCACGAACTGTCCGGCGTGAGCGACCGCGACGGAGATGGTCTGGGCGACGCGGAGTGATCCCGATCACTGAGCCCCATGGGGCGAAACGGCGGATCAGATCAACCGCCCCTATCCCAGAATGGTGAGCAGGACGAGGATGAGAACACCGTTGTTGATGGCGTGAGCCGTCATCGAGGCGATCAGGGAATCCCGCCACTCCCTCAGCAGGGCGAATCCGACGCCCATCCCGGCCAGGGCCGGGACTGCCAGCCATCCCTGGGGATGGATCACGGCGAAGATGACGCCGCCGATCACGGAACTGAGAAAGAAACCCAGGTGGTTCCGGAAATAACGGTACAGCGCGCCGCGAAACATCGTCTCCTCGAGAAACGGCGCCACCCCCGCCGCGAGGAAAAGAAGAATCAGTTTGGCGAGAAGCCCCTGCGAGGCGCCCAGCATTCCGACGATAGGGTGGGAGGCATTCGCCCCCTGGGGGTCGGAGCCACCCCCTTGGAGAAGGTTGACCAGGCTGACCAGGAGCATGGTGAGCATCAGCCCGAGGAACGCGATGACGACAATGCCGAGATAACCCAGCACTCCCGCCCCGATCTCGCGAAAAACGCCCCGGCCCGAGGTCCAGCCCAGCAGTTCCCGGGTCGTTTTCCAATCCAAGCCCCGGAGCACCGGCCAAACCAGGCCGAGCCCGAATGACACCACATAGGCCGCCATGGCGAAACCCTCGTGAAACCGGTCGCCCGACCACTGTCCCAGAGCCATGATCCCCAGGTAAACGGCGAAGGACTCGAGAAAAAGATGCCGTTTTCCGGGAAATGCCCTCGCCTCATACTGCCATCGCAGGCGGCCGCCCGCCGTCTGGTAGAGAAAAATTCCCCCGAGTATCAATCCCGCGAGGAAGGCCAACCCACCGAGAAGAACAAAACCTCCGAGAAAAAGAAGCAATTGCGCCGATTCCTTCCGAATCTCACCGCCGACATCCTCCCGCTTCTCCAGGGCGGGCAACAATCGGGCGAACCACCCGATCTCCCGGGCCCAGGCATCGCGTTGGGCACCGGTCACCCCCGTCTCGAGGGCGCCCAGCAATTCGGCAGCGCGTTCACTCTCCACCGTGCCGAGAAGCCGCTGCACCTGATCCCGCTGCCCCTCCGGCTCGAGAAAAACATACACGGTGGCCAGGGCAAACTTGCCTCGGGTGGTGGAGACGAGGAGCCGAAGGTTCCGCAACTCTGCCGACGCGGCGCGCGGATCGATGGCATGCAGACCGATGACGATCCGGCTCTGCACCTTGAGCATGGCCAGCTCGGTCGCCTCCGCCGGACTGACCAGGGCGGGAGCCTCCCGATCCGGGAGGATCTCCTCCTCCACAATCGGCCCGGGCCGATTGGCCGACCAGGCAAAAGAGAAGACGCTGATCGCAATGACCAGCCACGCCACCAGATTTCCCGGGTGACGCTCCCCCGGCAGAGGCGGAGGAGTCGGCGGCGTGGCGTTGCTGGCAGAGGAAGTCAAGATACGAAGGCGCTGGAGGACGTTGGAAAGAGCGCATTTCTCTTTCCAGGCCCGCTAACCTGCGACGTCGTAGCAATAGATCAACTCCTGATCCCGCAGGTAGAGCTTCCCATTGATGACGACCGGATGGGTCCAGATCTTGCCGCGGGGATTTCGGTTCTCACTTTGCGGTTCGATGACGAAGCGCCCCCTCTCCTCGTAGCCATCGGGGCTGGCTTCGGCCAGGGTGACGGCGCCATTCTGTTCGTTCAGCGCGAAAATTTTGCCATCCGCGATGTGAACCGCTCCCTTGGCGAGGAACTGGCGCTCTTTTTCCATCCAGACGCGCTCGCCGCTCGCCCAGTCCTGACACACCAGGCCCTTGCCATCGCCGAAGCCGAAGAGGTGGTCGCCGAATTTGATGACACCCCCGTGGTGGTTGACCATTTCCTTGTTGGAGAAGACTTCGGTTACGGAGAAATCGGTGCCGATATCGAAGCCACGGCAGCCCGCTCCATATCCCGCGGCGACATAGACCCGGTTCCCCTCGATGATGGGCGTGGGAATCACCGCCGTCCGTCCGTCGGGAAACTCGGCCTCCCAGAGGAGTTCTCCGGTGGCGGCGTCGACGGAGGCAATGGTCGTCTCGAAGAACTTCACATACTGTCGCTTCCCGTGGATGTCGGCCACCACCACCGTCGCGTACTCCGCTTTGCCCGGTCTGACTTCGTCGGCAGTCCAGATAACGTCACCGGTCTTTTTGTCCAGGGCAACGATCCCGGCACGCGATCCCCCGGGGGCCACAATCAATTTGTTGCCGTCGACCAATGGAGATTCGGAGAATCCCCACCCGCCGGGCTTGCCGTCGAAATCATCCACCAGATCCACGGACCAGACCTTCTTGCCATCGGCGGCGTTCATGCCCACCAGCACGCCCTTGGGGCCCAGACCGTAGACCATGCCGTCGCTGACTGTGGGCGTGCCCCGGGGGCCGTGCCCCCACCCCGCGTTGTAGCCATTCTGATCGTCGGTGGCGAAAGACTTCGACCAGATCTCTTTCCCCGTCGCGGCGTCGATGCAGATCATGTGGACGTCGTCGCCCTTGGTGCCCATGGTGTAGAGCTTGCCGTCGACGATGGAGAAGCCGGAATATCCCATGCCGGCGTCCTCGAAGATCCAGAGTCGCTTCGGACCGTCGGCCGGCCAGGAGTCGAGCAGCCCGGTATCGGGCGATACGCCAGTTCCGTCCGCCCCCCGAAAAGCGGGCCAGTTGCTCCCAACGGGTCCGACGGGGGCCACCTCCTGCTGGCTCCGGATGAAGTCCTGATCCGCTTCGCTCAGACTGGCGATCTCGACGGGAACCCGGTTTCCCGATACCATGAGGATGACGTTGGATCCCTCGACTCCGGCGTAATCCGCCTCGATGGTTCGGCCCGTGGCAGCCTGGGTCCAGGTACGGCCCTCGCAGAACAGGGGGAAGGCTCCCGCGCAGAGAGCCAGTGCGATAGAAAAGGCAATTTTCATGGACCAACCAATCCCTCGCGTCCTCCGATTGGCAAGTCACGTGATTGAAAAGAAGACGAAAAAAACCGGGTTCCCTGAGGAACCCGGTCTGGTGTGGTTTGGGGGTTTAGCGACCGTTCGACCGATCAGTAATTGAACCGGACGCCCACGAGGAGAGACTCCTTCTCGAAGCGGTCCTCATAAAAGCCCGCGACCTTGAAACTGAGGCACTCCGTGATGGGGAAGAGGAGCCCCGCATCGAAGCGCCAGACGTCGTAACCCTCGATGTTGGTGTAGTGGACCTTGCCGTAAAGTTCCGCGTAGTTGGCGATGCAGATACGGACGCCGGGGCCGATATACCAGCCCCAGTGATCGTCAACCTTGTCGGGGAAGACGCAATCCTCGTAGATGCCACCTGCCTCGAAGTTGAAATCGATGCGATCGTTGAGGCACATCCGGTAGCCGAGACCGGCACGGTAATCATAGAACTCGCCCCGCTGGGGAGGAAAACCCTGCTGGGCGCGAAATGCCTCATCCTAGGGACCGTCGGTGTTGTAGAAGGCACCGGTGAAATAGAAGTTGCACCCGATCGCCTTGGAGAAACTGACGTTCACCCCCTTCATCACATCGACGAAAGGAAAACCAACCGGCTTCATTCCGCCCAGGGTGTCGGGAGTGTAATCCGAATACTGCCACGCCACGTCGATGAAGTCGTAGGAGAAACAGCAGTCTTTTTTGGGCACGGTGCAGACGTCCTTGCATCCGGGCGTGCGGGGAGCGTAATCGAACGGGCCGGCGGCGAGGTTCGAGGGATTTCCGGCCAGGGCGATCGCCGCGGCCGCGAGGGTGAAGATCGATGTTTTCATAGTTCCGATAGCTTGATGGTTTGGCTGGACAGATATTTAATAAATCCAGACATTCATGATGCCAAAAATACCCGTCTTCTCAAAAGAAGTCAAAAAACTTTTTGGCGAAGCCGTGGTTTTTTGAAAAAATTCCCTAACCCAATGGGGTGAGACGGAGGAAGAAGGGGACGGATCGGTGACGGTTCCGAGCCTAGAAGTCCTGTTCCCGCCACGACACCAGGCTGGCGCCGTAGGGATCGTCGCTGCGTTCGAGGAAGAGATGCTCCACGAGAAACCGGTCGATCTGATTGAGGGCGGCCTCGAAAGATACCGGATCGACATTCAGATTATAAAAATTCGAGTCGCGGCCCTCGAAAGGATGGAACTCGAATTCCCCCTTTTTCCGCCGCTTCATCTTCACGGCAAAGGCCTCGGCCTCCTGGATCGAGGTGAGACGATCCGCGGTGCCGTGGATCATGATCACCGGACACCTGGGAGAATGTTCGACCAGGGCAGAGAGGCTCAACTTCCGCGCGTCGCCCAGGTTTTCGTCGAACTGCTTGGCGGCAAAACTCTTGCGATTCACATCGATCAGCGTGCTGAGCATCACCGCCGCGTCGGGCAGCGCGCTGATGTTGCCGTAGTCATCGTCCAGCTCCCGGGACAGATCGAGCCCCAGGGCGGCGCATCCCGCCATGTTGGCCCCCGCCCCGGCTCCGATCGCCACCACCTTGGCCGGGTCGATGTGGAGTTGGTCCTGATACTTTCGGGTGAACCGGATCGAGGAAAAGACGTCCTTGGTGGAATCGAGAGGAGTCGAGGAGGGATCGGTGCTCTTCGTCCGGTATTCGACGAGACCACAAACCGCCCCGCGATCCACGAAATAGAGCGCCTGCGGGGCAAACTGGATCACGTTGCCACGATCCCAATTGCTGCTGAAATAGAAGAGGAAGACCGGCTTTCGCGGCCCCTCCTTGAGGCCTTTGGGAAGGTAAAAGTGGACCTTCAGTTCCTCGCTCCCCGCCGTCTTGAAGGTCAGCGCCTGCGCCTGCTCGAGCAGTTGCTTCTGCTGGTTGGCAAGGGAATCGAAGGAACCGGCCATGGATCAAAAAAGATGGATCACCCGAGGGAAAGTTTATTATTTTCTCTCTCCTCGATAAGTCGAACGAAAAGCTCGAAAAAAGGCCCCTGTCAAATTACGGGCTTCGTGTTAGGGTCGCCGCATGCGGAGCCTTCTCCTGCCGTTGACCCTGTTTTTCGCGGGCGCGTCCTTCGCCCAGGAGGAGGAGTTGCCCCCGAGCCGGTCCGAGCCCTCGATGCGGGTGGAACTGGAAAACGCCTACGAACGCTGGCGCACCGCCATGGCCCGCCGAGACCTTCGGGCTTGGGAGGCCGCGGTCCCCATGTATCGGAGGATGGAGACGCGCAACCGGATCGTCTCCGAAAAGCAGCCTTTTCCCGAGGCTCTCTTCGACAGCCCCATGGAGGCACCGCCGCTCTCCAACCTGATCGCCCTGGACGTGAAGACCCGGAGAGTCACCGCCAGCGCGATCTACTTCGGCAAGGCCGATTTCGGGATTTCCGATCCGGCGCAGGTGAAGAATGTCTTTCTCGTGCTCCGCTTCCTCAAGGAGGACGGAACCTGGTTTTTCGACAATATCCGCATCGTCCGCGTCGGCGAAAACACCGAGATCCTTCATCAGATACGGATCGGTGACCTCTCTTTTCTCGACGGGGAGGAATTCCAACCCCTGGGATCGGTTCCGCCCGTGGCCCAACCGGCAAAGACTCCCGATCTCATGGCGGAAGCCTGGGTCACCTCGTTGGGCTACGAGACCGAGATCTGGATCAACGGGATTCGCCTCGGCAAGATCGGCAACAATTCCGGACGCGAACTGGTCATGGGCGGGGTGAATCGGGGACAGAATTTGATCTCCATCGAAACCCGCCAGATTCCTCCACCGGACGGGGTGTCACCACGTCTCGAGATCGCGATCTATGCCGCGGCGAACGCGGGGGAACCGGCGGAGCGAGTCTTCCACTTCGGCCCCAGGGACAAGGTGGAGCCGAGCTTGCAGATGGGATTCAGCGGCGCGCCGAGACGCTAGTAGAAACTGCCTCCACCGATCCCGGATTCCACCGGATGCCACGTCGTTTTCACCTCCTGGGTCGCCAGGATGGGGTAGGGCGACTCCTCTGCCGAGATGTCTTCCCGGCGGAAGATCACTCGCTTGAGATTGGCGGCCGATTCCCGCCGGACCATGGCCTGGTCCGCCTCGGACAGGTCGGCGGCCACGAGGGCGTCGACATCCATGTGCGCCGCCATGGGGGCACAGAGTTCCCCGCGGAATCCCGTGAGCAGATTGACCACCCCGCCGGGAAGATCGGAGGTGGCGAGAACCTCGGCGAAAGAGATCGCCGCCAGCGGTGCGGTCTCCGAGGCGAGAACGACGCAGGCGTTGCCCCCGGCGATGATGGGCAAAAGGATGCCGGCGAGCCCGGAAAATGAGGGGCGCTCGGGAGCGATCGCCGCAACGACGCCGACCGGTTCGTGGAGGGAGAAGCAAAAATGAGAACTCGACACTGGATTCACCGCCGAAAAGACCTGGCGGTATTTGTCGCACCACCCGGCGTAGTAGACACAGCGGTCGATCACGTCGACCACTTCGCGCGCGGCCGCATCCGGCGAGCAGCCCTGACGGATCAGCTCGCCCTCAAACTGTGCCTTCCGTCCCTCCAGCATCTCGCCGATGCGGTAGAGTATCTGGCTGCGATTGAAGGCCGATCGAGCCGCCCATCCCGGCTGAGCGGCACGGGCCGCCACCACCGCATCGCGAAAGTCCTTGCCCGAACTCCGACAGAGATTGCCCAGCGAAGAGCCGTCCGGTGCCTGCGGCTGGTAGTAGCGACCCGACTCGGTACGGGGAAACTTCCCGCCGATGTAGAGTTTGTAGGTCTTCAAAATCTCGATTCGTTCCATGGGTTCGCCCTCCGTCGATCACCACTCCAGGTAGGCGTCCAGGCCGTGCAGGCCGCCCTCCCTGCCGAAGCCACTCTCCCGGTAGCCACCGAAGGGAGCGGTGGGATCGAACTGGTTGTAGGTGTTGCCCCAGACGACACCGGCCTTCAGACCTCCCGTCAACCGGAAGAGGCGTGCTCCCTTCTCCGTCCAGACCCCGGCGGAGAGCCCGTAGGGCGTGTTGTTCGCCTTCCCCAGCGCCTCGGTTGCGGTTCGGAAGGTCTGCACCGCCAGGACCGGTCCGAAGATTTCTTCCCGAGCGATACGGGCGGACTGGGCCACCCCGGTGAAGAGGGTCGGCGCGCACCAGTTTCCTTTTTCGGGAAGCTCCCGCACCGGGCGAAACATCTCCGCTCCCTCGTCCAATCCCGAGCGCACGTACTCTTCGATCCGCCGGAGCTGCTCCGGCGAATGGATCGCGCCGACATCGGTGTTCTTGTCGAGGGGATCACCCACGATCAGGCCCTCCATGCGGTGCTTCAGCTTCCAGAGGACCTCGTCGTAGATGCTCTCCTGGACGAGCAATCGGGAACCCGAGCAGCAGACGTGGCCCTGGTTGAAATAGATGCCGTTGACCACGCCTTCCACCGCCTGATCGATCGCCGCATCCTCCAGGATGATGTTGGCCGCCTTCCCCCCGAGCTCCAGGGTCAATCTCTTTGCGCTTGCCGCCGTGCTCTGGCGGATCTGCTTGCCCACCTCTGTCGAACCGGTGAAAGCGACCTTGTCCACCCCGGGGTGATTGACGAGGGCGGCACCGGTCTCGCCCGCGCCGGTGAGGATATTGACGACGCCCGCCGGAAGGTCCGCTTCGGCGATCAACTCGGCCAGTTTGAGACTGGTCAGCGGCGAGGACTCGGCCGGCTTCAGCACCACGGTATTTCCCGCGGCCAGGGCAGGAGCGATCTTCCAGGCCGCCATGAGCAGGGGAAAATTCCAGGGAATGACCTGGCCGGCCACGCCCAGGGATCGGGGGCGCCGATGGGGGAAGGCGTATTCCAGCTTGTCGGCCCAGCCTGCGTGGTAGAAGAGATGATTCGCCGCGAGGGGAACATCGATATCCCGGGACTCGCGGATCGGCTTGCCCCCGTCGATTGTCTCGATCACCGCGAACTCGCGCGCCCGTTCCTGCAGCAGCCGAGCGATGCGGTAGAGGTACTTGCCCCGCTCCCGGGGCGGCATCGCTCCCCAGGCCCCCTCGTAGGCGGCCCGCGCCGCCTGGACCGCGCGATCGACGTCGGCGGACGTCGCCTCTGCCACCGTCGAAATCACCTCGCCCGTCGCGGGGTTGGTGGTGTGGAAATACCTGCCCTCGCGAGGGGCGGTCCACTCGCCGTCGATGAAGAGTTCGTGGATTTCGCCGATCCCGGCCTGTCGCGCCGCTTCGGGAGCGGGAGCATAGTCCCACTCGACGACGTCGGATTGATCACTGATTTCGGGCTCCATCCGGTTCAATCTCGGGAAAAATACTGGGGCGCCTGGTAACGCCCGGTCTCGCTGCGCGCGACCTGCATGAGCACATCGTTGGCCAGGCTGCTCGCGCCGAAGCGGAACCACTCGGGACTGAGCCATGCCGGGCCGAGGGTCTCCCGGACCATGACGAGGTAGTGCAGGGCCAGCTTCGCCTTCGAGATGCCTCCCGCCGGTTTCATGCCGACCCGACGGCCGGTGCGGTGAAAGTGGTCTCGGATCGCCAGCAGCATGACCAAGGTGACCGGCATCGAGGCCGCCGATCCGATCTTGCCCGTCGAAGTCTTGATGAAGTCGGCCCCAGCGGCCATCGCGATATCGCTGGCCCGTCGCACCTTGTCGAAATCTCCCAATTCGCCCGTTTCCAGAATCACCTTGAGCCGGGCCTCGCCGCAGGCCTCTTTCACCTCGGCAATCTCGTCGTGGACGAAGGGGTAGTCGCCGGAGAGAAAGCGGCCCCGCGAGATGACCATATCGATCTCGTCGGCGCCCTCGCCCGCGGCTCGACGGGTTTCTTCCAGTTTCAGTTCCCGGAACCCCTGTCCCGAGGGGAACGAGGTGGCCACCGACGCGACCCGGACCGGGCTGTTTTCACCGAGGGCGGCACGGGCCGTCCCGACGAAGTTGGGGTAGACGCAGACGGCGGCCACGGTGGGCAGTCCGGGTATCGCGTCGTGCAGATGCTCGGCCTTGAAGCAGAGTTGGCGGACCTTGCCCGGCGTATCGGCCCCCTCCAGGGTGGTCAGATCGATCATCCCCAGGACCATCTCCAGGCCCTGCCGCTTGCTCTCCCTCTTGATGCTGCGGGTGGCGAAGCGGGCGGCGCGTTCGACCACCCCGACCTCGTCGACGAGAGGGGATCGCGAAAAATCGGGCCGTGGAGAAGTCGGACCGGTCGTTCCCCCTTCAGGAGTCATCCCGTGCTTTTTCCCAATCGCGGAACTTGTCCAGGTCCGTCTTGATTTGCTTGATGGTCCAGGCGAGGAGGGTGACGTCGTCGGTCAATCCCAGAATGGGAATGACATCGGGAATCACGTCGATGGGCGAGACGAAGTAAATCAGGGTGCCGACGACAAGGGCGATCGAGACCCAGGGGATGTCCCGGTAGTCTCCACGGGAGTAGGCCTCGATCATGCGAAACAGGGTCAGGACCGATTCCCGGATCTCCTGAAAGGCCTTGGGCAGCACCGAGTTCTCGGTCTTTTTTTCTGCACGAACCACGAGGTCCTCGATTTTTTCGGGATCCCCCTTGAACTCTTCGGCCTGCTTCACGGCCCTCTGGTAGGAGCGGTGGCTGCGGATCAGGTCGGAGTCTTCGGGATCACCCATGGCGCGGAGGATTTGTCTTCCCGAAAACTAGGTCAGTCAGGGGTCTCTGCAAGAGGGAAAGGCAGAAGCTGCCCCGTGCCCCGAATGCACGTCACCGAGACAGGATGGAGTCGATCTCGCGCAGCGCCCGGGTGCACCCGGTGCGAAATCGATAGGGGCAGAGGGGAGACACTGCGGTCTCCTTCGGATTGATCTCGATGCAGGGCACCCCGCTCCGACTGGCCCATTCAACCGGGCCGATGATGTAGGGAAAAAGGCTGGAGGTGCCGATACTGAACACGAGATCGATCCCCGCACCCTTCAGCCCGACGAGATTGGCCAGGGTCTCCTCGGAGAGAAACTCATCGAAGAGCACGACGTCGGGCCGCAGCACGCCGTGGCACGCCTCGCACCGCGGTATCGAGGGCGCCCGGCAACGTCCGCTGGCGAAGAGAAACTCCTCACCCTGTTCGGCATGCCCGCAATCCATGCAGAAAAGAAGCTCCGCTCTCCCGTGCACTTCGATGAGGTGATGATCCGAAACCTCCCGGTGCAGTCCGTCGACGTTCTGCGTCAGCACCCAGGAGCGAGGCTTCTCTCTCGTCCATCGGGCGATGATCTCGTGCCCGGAATTGGGACGGGCTCCGCGGATGGCCCCGACGATATCCCAGAGGTGCCTCCAGGTGATTTCCGGCCGCGTCCGCAACATGTCTCCGCTCAGGGCCACCTCGATGGGGATTCCCTCGGCGGTGTCGCGGCCCTCGTAGAGACCGCCGATCCCCCGGTAGGTGGGCAGGCCCGAGTCCGCCGAGATGCCCGCACCGGTGATGAAGAGAATCGCCTCCGCAGACCGGACCAGTTCGGCCGCCGCAACGAAGTCCGCTGTTTCGCTCATCACGACACCGGCTCGGGCACGGCTTCAGGGGCATCGATCCAGCGACCGTGCTCGCGGATGAGGTCGACGAGGCGATCCACCGCCTCCTCTTCAGGGATATTGAACTTTACCGGTTCCTTGCCCACGTAGAGGTTGATCTTGCCCGGAGCACCGCCGACGTAGCCGAAGTCGGCGTCGGCCATCTCCCCGGGTCCGTTCACGATGCAGCCCATCACGGCGATGCGCACCCCCTTGAGGTGGCCGGTTGCCTCACGAATCTTCTGGGTGGTGGTCTGCAGGTTGAAGAGAGTCCGGCCGCAACTCGGGCAGGCCACGTAGTCCGTCTTGAAAATCCGGGCTCCCGAAGCCTGGAGGATGTTGTAGGCGAGCCGCAACGACTGGCCCGGCGCCTCTTCTCCCTGGATCAGCACCGCATCGCCGATGCCGTCGCAGAGCAGCGCCCCGATATTGGCACTGGCCCGGAGCAGGGTGCGGAGGAAATCGGCCTCCGGGTCGGCGGAGGGAAGGAGGGTATCCTTGAGCAGGATAGGGTGGCGCGGATCCACCCTGGCGGCGAGCAATCGGTAGGCGGCCACCACCGGCAGGTCGAGGCCGTCCCGCACCGCGACGAGGACGGGTGCCTCCAGTTGATTCAGGGCAGCTACGGCAGCAGCATCGCGGGGGTCGATCTCGCGCACCCCCGAATCTTCGACCACGACCTCGGGCCGGTAATCCCCCAGACGATCGATCTTGTGGGCCAGGGCATCCCACTTGGCGCGGGAGGTGAAAACACGCACCGTCTCGCCACCCCCCAGAGCGACGCCGTTCACCTCGATCCCGGAAGAGGGCCGTCGCTCGTAGTCGAAGGGATTCCACGACACTTCATTCCAACTCAGGCTGTCGGCGATGTTTGCGGACAGGGCCTTTTCCGCCTCGACCACCTCGATGAGGGCTTTCGCCACCGGAATCTCGTGCACCGAGTCCTCGGTCAGGCTGACCCGGATGGTGTCCCCCACCCCGTCGAGCAGCAGCGAACCGATCCCGATGGCGCTCTTGATTCGGCCGTCCTCGCCGTCGCCGGCCTCGGTGACCCCGAGGTGAATCGGGTAGTTCCAGTCCGCACCTTCCTCGGAGAGCCTGGCGGTGAGCAGCCGGTAGGCAGCGATCATCACCTTGGGATTGCTCGCCTTCATGGAAAAGACAAAGTCGTGATAGCCTCGGTCGCGGGCAATGCGGGCAAACTCGAGAGCGCTCTCCACCATGCCGAGGGGAGTGTCTCCGAAACGGTTCATGATCCGGTCGCTGAGAGAGCCGTGGTTGGTTCCGATCCGCATGGCCACCCCTCTCTCCTGGCACAGCTCAACCAGGGGGGCGAACTCCTCCTCGATCCGGTCCAGCTCCGCGGCGTATTCCTCGTCGGTGTACTCGCGCACCTGGAACTTCTTCTTGTCCGCGTAATTGCCCGGGTTGACCCGGACCTTCTCCACCCAGCGGGCCGCCTCCATGGCCGCGTCGGGTTTGAAATGGATGTCCGCCACCACGGGCACATCCGAGCCTCGGGCCCGGATGCCGGCGACGATGTTCTCCAGATTCTCCGCAATCTTGCGGGTCTGAGCCGTCACGCGCACGATCTGGCATTCGGCCTCGACCAGTTCCATCGCCTCGCGCACACAGCTCTCCGTGTCGCGGGTGTCGCTGGTGAGCATCGACTGGACCACGATCGGATTGTCGCCGCCGAGTCCGATCGGTCCCACCCGAACCTCGCGGGTGGAACGCCTCGCCATGTGGATTGGGGTGG
>CAZLUZ010000038.1:9577-30155 GCA_964562825.1 uncultured Akkermansia sp. | reverse complement strand
CCCTACGCTAAATGCGCCGCCCCGAGGTCGCCGGTGCCAACCCCTCGGACTCGAGGAATTCCCGGTAGTGTGTCATGAGCAGGTGTTGCCAGGAGAAAGTATCCCCGGGATGGGCCGCGTGGGTGAGCAGGCTGATGACGGTGCGATTCAGCGCATTGTCCGTGGCCACGGGGATGTCGGACTCGCTCATCACCGGTACCTTCGACGACGACTCGGCCCGGATGTAGTCGACCAGTTCCCGGCCCAGGCGATTCGACTGCACCAGGATGCCGCAGCTCAGGCCGCGCCGCACCGGTTGGATTTCCTCGAGCAGTTCCACCACCACGGCGAAGCGATCCCGCTCCGTCACGCCGCCTCCCTCTCCGCCATAGGAGTGCGGATTGATCAGCATGGAGATGCCCTCCATCTTCTGGTGAGGCGGGGCGACCTCGTGATCCTGCCACTGCCATCGCTTCGCCGCCTGGCCGGGAAATTCCACGGCCTGGCGCACACTCTCCCGCCCGAAGACCCGGTTGACCGTATCGATCACGTCGTGTCCCGAGCGCCAGGAGACGTTGAGCAGCCGATTCACAATCCTCTTTTCGTGGGCGTTGTAGTGGCTGAAAATGTCGTGAAACAGCCGCGTATCCCCTCCCCTCCAGGCATAGATGGCCTGCTTGATGTCGCCGACCTGGAACAGCGAACGGGCGTCCGAGCTGTCCTGCACCGCTTCGTCGATGAGGTTGGCGATGACGCGCCACTGCACGTAGTTGGTGTCCTGGAACTCGTCGAGAAGCCAGTGATCGTAGCGGGCGTCGAGTCGGTAATCGATGCGCAGACGCTCCTCCGGCCCCGGGATCTGGCTGAGAATGGGCGCCTCGCGGTGGTCTCCGTATTCGTGACCCGCCAGGAGCAGTTCCAGGTCCTGAAAGGTGAGCTTGCCCCGGCGGCGAACCTTTTCCGAGTAGTGGGCCTCGTAGAAATCGAGCAGATGCCAGACCCCCCGGGTGCGTTGCAGGCGAACCTCGAGTTCGGCGCCAACGATGTGACAGAGTATCTCGTAGAGCAGGTTGCAGGCAAACGGGCTGAGCCGCTGGGCCCGCCGCGCCACCACGATGGAGGCATCCTCCCGCTCGATGTCCTCCCGCCTGTCCAGCAGCTTGCCCAGAAGAAACTTCGATGAGTTGGGGAACCAGGAGCCCGGGATGTGTTCCACCATGCTCTCGGCGAAGGCTTCCCACACCGCGATCTGATCCTCCCGCACCTCGTCCTGGCAGAACTCATCGAGGAGCCGGTCGAAGGCCTGACGCAGATCGATCCGCACCCCGAGCCAGGGACATCGCCCTCCCCAGATCCTGTCCGGATTGCCCCACAACTCCCGGGAGGAGGCATGGAGGTAGACCTCGTGGAGCGAGTCGATGAAGCGATCCAATTCGCCGCGGATCCGGGTCTCCTCGCGGCCAAAAGTGGCCCGCCGAAACGCTTCGAGGAAATCCTTCTGCGCCTGGCCCCGCCCCGGAATCGACTCCTGCCTCCGCCGGAACACGGCCTGGTAGACCTCCTCGCGGACCACGTTGGCGAGATGCTGGTCGAGAATCTCGAAATCTCCCGCCAGACCGAACTCGGACGGGAAGGCCCGGAGGATGTTGGCGAAGAAACTGTCCAGCGTGCCGAGAAACAACTGCGGCATGCGGCGGATGAAAATCCGGAGGAGCCGCCGATACTCCGCCTGACTCAAGTCCCCCAGGATGCTGGAGAGGGGATCGTTCGGGTCCGAAGCCAGTTTCTTCGCTTCCCCCGGATCGGAGGCGGCCTGCGCCAGCTTGGTCAGGATGGAATCGAAAAACTCACCCGCCGCCTTGCGGGTGAAGGTGACCGCCACGATCCGCTCCGGCGCAACCGGAGCGCCGGAGCGAAGCTGGATCGCCATCAGGGCGATGTAGCGGTTGGTCAGTTGCCACGTCTTGCCGGAACCCGCCGAAGCGAGAATCATTTCGTTTGGGATGGTTTCCATAAATGCTTATGGTCAAACCATCCTAATCAATATCCGGCCCTTGGCCAGTTCCAGTTTCGCGATCGTGCCGGGGGAACGGGGCAGACCGTCAGAGAACCTCTTCCTCGTCGTGGGAGGAAGCGGTCTCCGGGGGAGAATCGCTTTCCCCGCTTTTCTCCTCGGCGGGTGCCGGCGGAGCGAGGATGCCGATGTCCTTGATTTTCATCTTGCCCAGCAAGCGCCGGGCCGACTCGGGGAGGCTGCCGATGCCCCGGGATTCGTCGAAGGGCCCCTGGTAGACAGTCTTGCCCTCGGCATCATACAACTCGACACGGAGCGCGGCGCCGTCGCGCGAGAGGACCAGTTTGCCTGCATCGTTCGACATGGTCACCACCGAATCCGTCCGCATGAAGGTCTCCGGGGATTCGGTGTCGTTCTCTTCCTCCGTCGAGCCGGAATCCGATTTGCGCGTCTCGTTCTGTTCCGGCTCGGTGCGGAATCTCCGCATCCCGGGAGGGCGCCCCGCATCCGGCATGCGTTCATTCCCATAGTCCCGGTGCTTCTCCAGACTCTCCCGGTACCGTTGCATGTCGTCGCGCCATTGCTCCCAGTCGAAGGCGGGACCGTCGAAACCCGATCGCGGAGGAAGAAGCCGGCTTGCGGGCTTCAGCGGGGGAAGATCATTCTCTCCCAGCTTCACCCCGACGGTCTGCTCGGAGCCCTTGCGGATGAAGGTGACTTCCACCTCGTCGCCAGTGGCGGCGGACCGGACCAGGAGGGCGAGGTGTTCGGGAGAAATCAGCCTCTGGTCGGCGAACTTCATCAGAATATCACCCGCCATCATCCCGGCAGCATGTGCCGGTCCGTCCTCGGGAACGTGAGTGATCTGCACGCCGAACCCCTCCTCCAACTGCAGGTGCTGTCGCAGCACCGGATGAACCGGCGCCGTGGCCACGCCCATCCAGGTGCGCGGTTCTGTCCCGCGTTCCGGAGCGGGGCGTTCGGGTTTTGCTTCGGTCTTTTTATCCTGAGCGTGGCCGGTGACGAAAGTCAGCGCGGCAACGGCGGACAGGACGGCTCTGAGGTGTCTTTTGATCATGTGTTTATCGAGTGGATTGGGGTTCTCAGTCGGTGGCGAGGGGAACCGTTATGGTTTCCTGCCGGGGGGAAAAGATCTGGATATGGGTCGAGGTTGCCGGGTGAACCCAGTGACGCACTTCGCCCAACTCGAGATCGACCCGTTCCCAGGGGCCGTCGGGCGCATCGACGATACCGCCGGAAGAGGCGTGGATCAGGAAGCCCGTGCTGGAGACCGGGACAAACCGCCGGTCGGCGTCTTCGGAGGGGAGGGAAACGGCAGGTGCGCCGCCTTGGTCCACAGCCGAGAATCCACCCGGGAGTGGTGCCTCGATCTGTCGGTAGGCGATCGCTCCCAGCACCACCACAGAAGCGAGCCCCGCGGGGACCAGCCAGAGGATCCGGGCGCGCCGAGCCGTGCGCCGTTGCTGTGTCGCCCTCTCGTGATCGCGCGCCAGTTCCTGCACGAAGTCTACTTTGAGGCGGGAAGGGGCCAGCCGTTTCAATTCGCGTTCCAGCGCTCTGTCTTCGGGATCGAAGGTCGAATCGTCACTCATTCACCAGATAGAGCGACGTCGAGAGCGGAAATTTGTCTGAGGGGAAGACAGAAAGGCAAAATTTGCCTGGAAAGGCCGGTCAAAAAGAGAGGCATCTCAACCGAGAATCGACTCCCACCGGTCCAGTTCTCGCTTCACATTCTCCGGAGAAGGGGCTCCCGTAGACCGGCGGGACTCAAGAGCTCTGCGGATCACGAGCACATCGTAGACGTCCTCGGTAAAGGCATCGGAAAACTGCTGGTATTCCGTCAGGCTCAACTCCGGAAATCCTCGTCCCTCTTTCAGGGAAAAAGCCGTCAGCTTCCCGACCACCTCGTGTGCTCCCCGGAAGGGCACCCCCCGGCGCACCAGGTAATCGGCGAGATCGGTGGCCAGGAGAAACGGATCGGAGGCGGCAGCGGCGGTGACCTCCTCCCGCACCCGGGCCGCCGCCATCATCTCGGCGTAGATCTCGAGGGCCCGCTTCACCGTATCCACGGAATCGAAGAGCGGCTCCTTATCCTCCTGGAGATCGCGGTTGTAGGTCATGGGCAATCCCTTCAGGATCGTCAGCAACGAAACCAGGTTCCCGGTGAGACGCCCCGTCTTGCCCCGGGTCAGTTCGGCAACGTCCGGATTTTTTTTCTGGGGCATGAGGCTGGAGCCGGTGGTGTGGGCGTCACTCAACTCGATGAAACCGAACTCGGCGCTCGCCCAGAGGATCACATCCTCGCTCAGACGGGAAAGATGGATTCCGATGAGGGAGAGGGTGAACAGAAGTTCGGCGACAAAGTCCCGGTCGCTCACCGCATCCATGCTGTTCCGCGAAACCGCGGAAAAACCGAGTCGCTCCGCCGCGATGGACCGATCCAGCGGCAGGGTCGAGCCGGCCAGCGCCCCGGAACCGAGCGGCAGCACGTCGATGCGTCCGAGGGCGTCTTCGAGCCGGTCCCGATCCCGGTCGAGCATCTCCACGTAGGCGAGCAGGTGATGGGCGAAGAGAACGGGTTGTCCCCGTTGCAGATGGGTGTAGCCCGGCACCACGGCACCGGAGTGCCTCTTGGCCAGCTCGACGAGGGATCGCTGCAATCCGCGCAGGCGCTCCACGATTTCCCCGGTCTCCTCCCGGCAATAGAGCCGAACATCCAGGGCCACCTGATCGTTGCGGCTGCGGGCGGTGTGGAGCTTGGCCCCGGCGGCACCTATTTTTTCGGTCAGGGCCCGCTCGATGTTCATGTGGATGTCCTCCAGGTCGGTGCGGAAAACGAACCTCCCGTCCTCGATCTCGCGTTCGATCTCGCGAAGTCCCCTGGTGATCTCGCCCTCCTCATCCTCACTCAGTATTCCTGCTGCCCTGAGAACGGCGGCGTGAGCCAGTGAGCCCTCGATGTCGTGACGATAGAGCCGCCAATCGTAGGAGATCGACTCGCCATACACTTCCAGAAGACTCGAGGTCTCTTCCTCAAATCGCCCTTTCCACATGCGATTCCCTTCGATTCGGCGGAGGGCCTTTGCAACCGAAAAGCTGCGGCGGACGGCGGGCGTCGGAAGGGAACGCCCGGCCTCATTCCGCTTCAACCGCGGCTCCGTTCCTCTCGCCGGGCCGCCCGGAATAACCTGCGATGCTTCGCCGCCCGGCCCGAAACCCTCCGGCGCCAACGACGGAAACTACCGGGACGCAACTCGCGACGCATCAGCCGGATCACGTCGGATTCAGAGAGTCCGTGTCGCTTTTCTATCTCCTCGAAGGAAACCCGGTCCGACCAGGCCATCCCGATGATGTCGTCCAACTCCGTGGAGTTCACGGGGAAGGTTACGATGGTGCGGTCCGCAATCGTTGCACTCTTCGAGAGGTTCAGGAGAGCACTTCTCCGAAATCGATCACATCATTCCGGATCGCATAGATCACCGTATCGAGTGCGATTTCCTTGGGATAATCGAACCTCTGCTCCAGGTTTCGGAGGATGATCTCGACCTGCTTCTTGATGTCTTCGGGGGCTTTATCGTATTTCGCCGGATCATTCTGCATCTGGAAGAAGGCATTGCGCAGGGCCCTGTGGTCGATGCCCTCCACATTTTTGCGGTGGGAAAGCAGGGCGTTGTATTCCGCGGAGAATGCGGAGACGAGATGATCGTCGCGCCCGGCGATGATGGGCTTGCTAGGGTCGCAGGTGATGTCTCCGGAGCTGTGCAGATCGAGGAACTTTTGCGCCAGTTCCCGGCGGCTTTCCCCACCGATGTCGTGGGGACGAATGATCGCTTCGATCGACTCGAGAAACTCGTTGTCGGGCCGGTCCACTTTCTCCCCGGTGGTCGGTTCCACGTAGGTGTAGCGGGGCACCAGCACGTGGGCGAAGGCCTGGTTCTCCAAGGCCTTCTCCAGAAGGGCGTGCTGAAGATACTTGCGCAGATCGAGCTCGATCTTCTCCGGGTCGCGGTCCACCGTGGCGATGGTGATCTCTCGTTTCAGAGTCGCGTGGTAGATGCCGCGCACGACTTTGATCAACCCCCGGTAGTCGCCGAAGTCTCCCTCCCCTTCTTCGAGGAACACATTGCCGATCTCTCTTTCCTGAGGCTCCACCGAATCGCGGCTCGGAGCATCCAGCACCAGCCAGTGGTGCACATCCTCCCCCTCCCTCATGACCTGTTCCAGCTGGTCGAGGAGGATCGAGACGGTCACCTTGCGCCCATCGGAGATGGCGATGGTGTTTCGCATGATGTTCTGCAACTGGCGGATGGACAGACCGTAACGGCCCTCGTCGGGGTAACGTTCCCGATGAATCTCCCGCATGAACTCGTCGTCGACGAGCTTCAGTTCTTCCTCGGTGAAGAGACCGCTGTCTTTAAGTGAGACCCGATCGGGATGGTGGCCCACAAAACTCTCCACGAATTCCTCGTCGCTCAGATCGAGACCGAGACGGCTGCACTCGTTGCGGAAGGGGTGCCACGGGGGCAGGTTGCGCACGGTCTGAACCGGGTCCTCGGATTGATCGGAGTAGATGAACAGCTTCTGTTCCGGGGTAATGCGGTTGTAGAGTTCCTTTTTCTCTTCGCTCCAATGGGGCGGGAACGTGGTCCGACACGGGGGAAAGAGCCTCGTCAGCACGGCGTAATAGGCCGCCATGGTGAACAGATTGGGATCGATGGAGTACTTTTCCCGCACATTGTTCATATCGCGCCGGAGGATGTCCATCTCCGAGACGGCGTCGAGGAGGTAATTGACCGGCACCTTCTCGATGCGGTCGAGAAGCTTGCTCGAGGTCAGCTGGCGGTCGAGCCGCGCCATCTCCTCCAGATTGGTCGTCATCAACACCGTGGTGTCGAGCGATGCCTGGGTGAACTCCAGGGTGATCTTGCCCGAGCCCAGCAGCATCAGCAGCGGTTTGTACTCCGCCTCGTCGGGTGTGTTACCATCCCCGGAAAAGGCATCGTGGATGTGGAGCAGACCCCGGTTGGAGGAAAGCAGCGCGCCCTCGTAGAGAAACATCAGTTTCCCCTGGAAATGGTCGTTGAGGAGACGCATGTCGTCCTCCGCCAGGTTGATGGGCCGGACCTGGGTGAGGAGCTGGCGCATATCGTCGATGTTGGCAATGCCCTTGCCCCGGGGCACGGAATACTCCACCTCCTCCACGCGGACGTACTCCTCGATCAAGTCGAAGAGTGACTTGCCCTCGTTGCGCGGATTCTGCCGCAGGGTCTCAATGACGTCCAGGGATCGCTTATCCAACGTGGCGTACTGGTAATAGGACGGAATGGAGAAGCCGGGTTTGTCCCGGTGCAAGCGGGAGGCATGATCAAAGACCTGCTGCCGGGGATGCGATACCGTCCCGTCCTCGTGGCGCACCGTGATGGGGAAGAGCAGGATCGGGTTGGGGGTCATGGTGGAGCGGATCTCCAGGGTATGACCCTTCTCCCCCTCGAGACGGAAAAAGAACGTATACTGCTTGAGTTCCGTTTCCTTGGAATACTGTTCCAGCGCACGGGAAATGAGATCAACGATGTTGGTCTTGCCCGATGCGGGGGGACCCACCAGCACGATTCCCCGGCGGGGTCCCGACTCCTTGTCGACCGATTCGATGACGTCGACGATTCGCTTGATGCAGAATTCCTGGCCGTAGACGGCATTGATCCCGGTGGTGAAATGGTCCTGGAAAAGACGATAACGAAGGCAGGGCTCGCCGCTGCGCACCACCGCCTCGACACCGAAATGCTTGATGGCGTCGAGCAGCACCGAGGCGGATGTCTTGAGAATGATCTGCGGTTCCTGAAAGAACTGCTCCACGAACTCGGAGAAGAGGAGACTCTTTCTCTTTCCCGTCTGAAGCAGACGGCGGTAATCGAAATCTTGAGGTTGGGGGTCGAAATCAGCCATGATTATTCCAGTCGGAAGGGAGCTTTCCCTTCTTGCATTCGTTCCACGATCTCGTCGAAACTTGGCGCCCTCACCGTGCTGTTCCGAAATTTACCCGCCGAGAGAGAATAGAGACTCTCCCGACACAGCAGGGCGACCGGCCCTTTCCAAATCAGGTTTATGTTCTTCAGGGTAGGCCGAATCCATTTGCGGCGCAAGTCGCGTCCGTCATCGCGATGGTAGAGGAGCAGGCCGCCCTCACCGAAATCGACGTCGATCACGTAGATGCGCGGCCTGTGGAAATGGGTGAAAAAATTGAGCATCTGGCCCTTCACCGGCGTGGGATCGATCCAGATAAAACGAGAGTCTTCACGAACCACGTCGCTGGCGTCCAGCTTCAGATGCGGGGTGTGTGACTTGGGAATCCGGTTCAGGTGAAGCTCCTCGACGAGTTCCGCGGTGAGGAACCGGCGCAGGAACTCGTAGTCGGTGCAGGTCCGGATGATGTGCTCCATGGCCGCGAGCGGCTCCCGGGGAGAGGGCCGGTTCCACGTCACCTTCTTCGCCAGGTCGGTCTCCTCCACAAAATCCAGACTCACTTTACCCTGCCGGTACAGCTTCTCGATGTGATTCCACATGTAGTAGCCCAGATGGTAGGGGTTGCGCTGGTAGTAGGGCCGTGGGTAGCAAACCCCGGAGAAAATCTTGCAGTAATCCACGATCCCGGTGCACGCCCTCTCCTCGAAGAGCTTTTTCATGATCTTGTGCTCCCAGTACATGGCCCACCCCTCGTTCATGATCTGGGTGCGAACCACGAAATCGGAGGTGGAATTCACCGTGTAGAGGTAGTTCAGGACATTTCGCTCCGCGGCGCTGGCCGGAGCAAAGGTTCTCAGGAAACCCATCACATCCTGACACGGGGCCTTCAGCTTGTAACCCTTTCGGCTGAGGGTCTCGCTCCGCGACTTTTTGATGTTCTCTTTCTCGACCAGTTTCTCACCGTTATCCCGCTTTCGGATCACCTCACTGAGGGTGTAGGAGTACGGGAAGGAGAGCAACGGTCTGCCCTCCTCCTTCTCCCCCACCAGAGTCTCCGAGGCCACCACATCGGTGTCGACGGAGCTTTTCAGATTGAACTGGGAATTCGGCGCGATCATGGACACGAGCGACTCCACGGCGTTCCAGAAGGTGCGATACTGGGCCTCGCCCATGCCCTGCCGCGACCGATTCACCCGGTTGACCAGATGCAGCACGTACTCGGTGCGGTCGTCGTTCGAATCGTGCAGCACGTTCAGCTCGGAAAATTCGCAGTGCCCCACCACATGAGCCATCACGCTGGCCTGCACCATCGGGTTGTTTGTCTCGTTGAGGTAGGCATAGGAAGGGCGCCCCGTCTGGACCACCTCATAGTAAAGCGACGATTCCTGACCGGACTCGACCCGGTAACGGGTTGAGATCATCTCCTTGCCCTCCCAGAGATTCTGCGGACTCTTCGGATAGACCCGTTTGTGCAGCAGAGAGGCGAATTCCATCGGGTCGAGAATGAAAAACCGGATTTCCGGCAGAACCCGGTGGAATTCCTCGACCGCATAGTGAATCACCCTCTGTTCCAGGCGCTTCAACTCGGGATCCGTGGAAATATTTCGCATGGCAAAGGATCAGGAAAACAGGTCACAGATCACGTTCTTGATATCCGAGGTGTCACTCATGGTGGCCAATCTGACCACCTGATCTGCCTCGAACCGGTCCTCCAGCGTGCTGATGAGTTGGCTCATGCCGCTCGGCTTGACCTCGGTGACTCCGACCCGGCTGAAAAAGGGCAGCATGTCGCTCTCGACGATGCGGAGGATCTCCTCCGCGTCATCGTGGAAAACCTCTCCGTCGCCGAAATAGAAGGCGTAGAAATTCGTCGTGCTGATCTCGTATTCGTTCCGGGCCACTTGGCTGACGAGATCGAACACCATGCTCGCGTAAGTGCCGCCGGCGTTGCTCACGTTGTAGAACTGATCCTCCATCACCTCGTAGGCCTCGGCGTCATGGACAAAGAAGCGGTGTTCCACCTTGTCCGCTCCGTAGTTGAAGTCGAGCCAGTGCTGGATGAAGTTCACCACCCTCTTCTCCAGCCGGAGGCGCTCACCGTAGGTCGAGTACGAAATATCCCCGAGATAGAAAACAACCGCCTTGTATCGGGGTTTTTCGATTCTTTCCGGGAGTTTGTATCGCCGGTCCTTTCGTCGGAAACCGATGTCGTATCGCCCCTCCGAGGGGTCGTAGGTGCCGGTGGCGATGCTCGACTTCAGCGCTCTCTTGAAAGTGCGCTTTTTGTCCAGGATGATGCCGGCGGTCCCGTACGTCTTGAACTCATAGGAGACCTCCTTGATCCTGCCCTGCCCCTCCTTGATCAGGCTGGGCAGCTTGAGTTTTTCCGCGATCAGTTCCATGATGCGGTCGTAGGAAACCGCGAACCGGATGCGTCCCGAATCGCGACCGGGACCCTCGTTTCCCGAACCACCTCCGCTGCCCTCGTCGCCATAGGTGAAGCGAGGCGGGCTGATATCATCGGTCTCGACGATGATTTCGCTCTCGCGGCCGCCGAAACTCGACATGTCCCCCTCGGATATGATGTTATCGATCATATCCTCCAGGCGATCCCGGATGAAATCGTTGAAGATCCCCTCCGAGTCGGCCGAACTGATCTTGTCTTCGCTCACGGGGTTCCCTCTACTGGATTAGGAGACGATGCTGGAGGCATTCGCCGTGATGGCGAGTGCCTGAAAAGCGCATTTGCCGCAATAGTGTTTGCGTTCAGTGAGGTATCGGATGGTCTCGTTGAGTTGCTCCTGCTCCCTCGAGTGCACGTTCGCCGCGCTGGTGCCGCTCTTGATCCAGCCGAGGAGTTTCATGTTTTCACCGGATTTGAACTCGTTCTCGAAGACATACTTCTTGATCGCGTTCTGGTAGGAGGGCTCGTCCTCTAAGAGCACCGAGAAGCTCACGCTGGAGATGGCGTCGGACAGTTCCTTGCGGAAGACATCCTTTTCCGGAATGCCGAGATACTGTTCGATGCTCTGCATGAACCGCTCGTCCGGCTTGACGTCCCCCTGAGTCACGCTGTGCTTGACCGTGGTGTTGTGGGCATAGGCCCGCACGTGGTCGGTGTATTTCTTCCACGTCGTCTCGATCACCGAGTTGTCCCTCAGGATGGCCTCGTAGACATCGCTGGCGATCTGACCGAAGATCCACTCCTTGGCTTGCGGCAGCACTTTCTCCACGTAGTGACTGAGTTTCGTCTTCTCCGCGGCATAGGTGTCCTTCATGTAATTCTCCATCCGCACGAACAGGTCGAGCGGCGTGACACAGGGGTTCTCCATGGCGATGGAGCCGAGCACCGTGGCGTTGCCGTCGTCACCCAGGAGTTGTTGCATGTTTGCGGCGTATTCGCTGATCTGGAAATGCTCGGTGGTCTCGAACACGTTCTGAACGAAGCGCGGGTCGAGCCCGAAGGTGCCCTCCGACGGTTTCACATACTGAAACTCCTTCAGCACCATCTCGGCCATGTTGTTGTCCACTCCACTGTCGGAGCGGCCCGCATAAATCAGCGCTTTCTGCAGCAGCGAAATGTTGGGGTTCGCCTTGCTCTCGTAGAGCCGTGACATCACCGCCACCAGACTGAGCAATTCGAGGCTGTGGGGCGCCACGTGACCGATGTGCTTGCGGTTTTTGTCCCATTTTCTCGCATCGTTCGAGTAGGAGAAGCGGTAGATCTGCTCCTCCTGTTTGAAATCCACCGAAAGCGGCATCTCGATGAAAGTGGTCCGGGACCGGAGCGCCTCGAACGAGTTATTCGCCATGAACATGTTGTATTCGTGGAAGTTGGTGTGCCCGATGATGATCCCGTTGAAGGGAATGGGCGGCTGACCCTCCGGTTTGAAGAAACGATCCTGGGTGGCGAACAGCAGCTCGTAGAGAAACTTGTCCGAGAGTTTCAGAATCTCGTGGATCTCGACAAAACCATTGGCGCCGGCGCAGAGTTCTCCCTGGTAATCGTGCACCAGCGGATGCGATTCGCTGCCGAACAGGGGGAGGAGGCTGTAGTCAAGGTTGCCCACGAGCGAACCGGCCTCCTGGCTCTTTTCGTCACGAGGTGTGTAAGACCCGATCCCCGTTTTGGTCCGGGCGTCGTAAACCATCCGCCTTACCTTGAGGTAGCCCAGCATCTCGCGAAAGGAGAGGCCCCGATCCCTCATGAACTGCCTGAGCACGAAGTCGGCGTAGGGAGAAATCCTGCCGTTGATCTGGATGAGAAACTCGCCGTCGTAGTGGGCGTGTTTGTTGAGGAAATCGCTCGTCGCATCCCTCTCAACCTGCTCGTTCAGGCGCGCGGCGAAGTCTTTTCTCAGGTTGTCCGGGATCACCTGCAGCGGTCGCTCAAACAGAGGAGCCTTGACGTAATAAATCCCGTCCTCGTCAAACTCCGCCTTGTCGCGCAGACGCTCGTCCACTGTGGGCAGGAGCAGGGTAAAGGTTTTGCCCTCCTCCGATTTGGAGTAGCGATTCAGGGCCGTCTTGATCCCGTCCATGGAACGCGACTTCGCCGATCCCGGCGGCCCCAGCAGAATCCAGAGGCGTTTCGAGGCCTCCGCCCCGCGGCTGGCGTTGTCCATCTTCTCCACGAGGTTTTCCTTGGCCCGCTGCTGCCCGAAGACGACGTTTCCGCCCACAAGGTCCGAATTTTCGAAGAAAAGATACTTGTGAATGACCGGTTTTCCCGGAACGATGGAGTGCTTCACCCCGGAGGAGAGCAGCATGTCGTGCAGGAGTTGGGGAGAGTCTCTCGTCACCCAGGGCTCCCGTTTGATCAATTCCAGGTAGTCGTCAAACCCGAGAATCGCCTGGTCGTCATCAGAGGGGGTTCTGTCGAGAAGTCTCGCGAGGCTGGAATCCATAAGAAGGGGGTGGGATAGGAGGTTGAGACGAACGAACCGGTCTCTTTACGCATGCTTCATGGAATCTAAAAAGAGTGGTCCGAGATCGATCCTAGCATGCTTAAAATAGCAAAATCCAGTCCAAACCGGTTGTCGTCTTCACGTTTTTTATAAAGGTTACGCCCGCCGGATTCGCTCTCGTGGCGAATCCGTTTGTCCCTTGACGCGCCCAAGAAACCCGGCGTTTCTGTCGTTAGACATGACCGACGATCAATCCGCTCAAGCTGAAAAAAAACTGCGACTCACCGCCCTCTCCTCCTGTGCCGGGTGAGCTTCCAAGCTGAGCCAGTCGGCTCTCTCGCAGGTCCTGCGAGGCCTCAGCCAGTTTGACGACGCCAACCTTCTGGTTGGGTCCTCAACCTCGGACGACGCGGGGATCTATCGTCTGACCGACGAAATTGCCCTCGTTCAGACGCTCGATTTTTTCACCCCGATCGTCGACGACCCCTACCTCTACGGGCAGATCGCGGCGACCAACTCGCTCTCGGACGTCTACGCCATGGGAGGACGGCCCATCACTGCCATGAACATCATGGGAATGCCGGTCGAAACGGTGAGCAACGAGACGATCAACCTGATCCTGCGTGGTGGAGCGGACAAGGTCAAGGAGGCCCGGTGCACCCTCGCGGGGGGACACACCATCAAGAATCCCGAACCGATTTACGGACTCTCCGTCACCGGGGTGGTGCATCCCTCGCGCATGATCACCAATGCGGGCGCCCGCCCCGGAGACCTGCTCGTGCTGACCAAACCGCTGGGGACGGGGATCCTCACGACCGGAATCAAAAGGGATCTGGTCAGCCGATCGGATCTCGTGGCCAAGGGCGTCACCCTGATGTCCACCCTGAACCGCCCTGGAACGGACCTGGCCGATCGGGGACTGGTGCGATGCGCCACCGATGTGACCGGTTTCGGTCTCCTCGGTCATCTCCGCTCGCTGTGTCTTGCCAGTGGTGTCGCCGCCGAAATCGACGCGCCGGCGGTGCCCGTGATCGATCCGGAGATTCTCACCCTGATCGAGGAGCATTCCTGCGTGCCGGGCGGGACCCGGGAGAATCTGGCCACCGTCAGCCCGTTTCTCGACGTCCCTGACGGGGTCCCCGAATCCCTGCTCCTGCTCCTCGCCGATGCGCAGACCAGCGGAGGACTGCTCTGCTGCGTGCCCCGGGAACACTGGGAGGAAGTCGAATCGGTTCTGAGTGAACACGACACGATGAGCCGCAGCATCATTGGAAGGATCGCGGAGCCGCGTTCAGAGTCTCAAAAGCTCATCGCCCTTCGCTGATCGCCGTTTCGGCCTGAGGGAAAGGGGGCTCGCTGCGGGAGTGGCGGGTTCAGGCTTCCGGAGGCAACCGGAAATCCGGAAACTTCGAGCGAAGCTGTTCCTGGAGACGGGTCGCCTCGGCGACGTCTCCGAGCGAACGATACACCTCGATCGCCTTGGTCAGGGCCAGCGGGGTGATCTCGCGATCCTCGAAAATCTGGCTGACCACGAGGTATTCACGTGCTGCTCCCTCCATGTCGCCCTCGGCTGCGGCGATGTCGCCGGTGAGAATGCGCGCCTCGGCATTGATTCGGCCCTGCTTGACAATTCGCAGGCACTCCCTGGCGCTATCCCGCGCCGCGTCGAATTTTCCCAGGGCCAGTTGGGCTTTCCCCCTGGTGAGGTAGGCCCAACCGCGCTCGGCGGGTTCGTCGGTCTGGACGACGAAGTGATCCAGCGCCTCCACAGCTCCCTCGTAGCGCTGCAGCTTCATCCGGGCGTCTCCGAGCGCCTTCCAGACCACCGCCGAAGTTTTTGCGGGTTCGTCGGGGGTGCTGAGGTAGGTGAGAAAGAAATCGGCGTCCTCATAGGCCGCGTCCGCCGCCAATTTGCGTCCCAGATACTCCAGAACCTGTTGGGGAATCGGAATGCGCTTGTCCTTTTTCTCGGAGTCCGAGGGCACTCCGGCGTCGCGACCGGTCTGGATGTAGAGCCGAGCCGCCTCGGTGAGTTGCGGGATCTGCTCCAACTGGTAGTGGGCGAGGATGATCCGTATGGAGCACTTGTTGGTGAACCGTTCCGGGTCGAGCCTTCGGGCCGCCTCCAGGTAGGGGATGGCCTGTTCGTAGCGCTCCAGATCGAAGTGGCCCACCCCGATCCAGTAGGTCGCCTCCGCCTTTCCCGGGGTATCGGGAAAACGCTTCAGCAATTGCTCGAACGCATCGATCATTTTGGGGAGTTCCCGCTTATGGGCGTAGATCAAGCCCTTCTGCTGCATGGCCAGTTCCAGTTCCGGCGACTCCGGGTATTTCTCGATGATCTCCTCGTAATCGGTCAGGGCGAAAGCAAAGTCCTCCACCGTCTGGTAGGTGGCGCCTCGCTTCGCCAGTGCCGAGGGGGTTAGAGGGTGATCGGGAAACCGCTTGATGAAGCGCGAGATGAAGAGAATGCCATTCTGCAGGTCCCCCGATTCCAGATAAGCCCAACCCTGCTTGTAGAGGCGGATCGGCTGAAACTTCTCCTCGATGTTTTCCTCCCGCACCTCGGCGTAAGCGGCAGCCGCCTTCCGGTAGTTCGTTTCCGCGTAATTCTGGTCTTTCTGGTCAACTCCCTTTTCCGCCTGGGTGAAATGAAACTCGGCCAGCATCAGGTTGGCCATGTCGATGTAGGAGTTCTCCGGATTGCTGCCCTTCAGGTTTCTGACATAGTTCTCCACCGCCGAGGGCAGCGCCCCGTTTTCCTGCTGGTAAAGGATCTGCAGCTTCCGGTAACCCGCCTCGATTCCCTCCTCGGTCGTGGGATATTTCGCCTCGACCAGCGAGTAGAGACGGGAGGCGGATTCGGCGTCTCTCCGGATGCGAAAGGAGTGCCCCACGATGAGAAGCATCTTGGGCCGGTATTCCTCGATGGTCGCCGAGAGAGCCCCCGAGCTGTAGATAGCGATGACCCGATCGTAATCCTCGCGGGCGAAGGCGTTGAAGATCGCGCCCACCTGGGCCAGGGACTTCCACGGGCTCGAGTCGGGAAAGCGAAACGCCCGGTTGAGCAGATCTTCGCTCTCGCTGACCTGGCCGGCTTCCGCGGCGATGAGTCCGGCGCGGACGATCGCCTCCTCCTGAATCGCCGGGGTGGTTGCCGTTTCCGCCAATTTCTTGAACTGCGCCCTGGCATCCTCCAATGCTCCCTGATCGAAATAGATTCGGGCCGATTCCAGAAGGCTTCGCTCGTGAAAAGGATTGGTTTTCGGATCCGGATCGGTGGCGATGACCTGCTCGAACATGGCCTGCGCCTCATCGAGCCGGTCGGTCAATTGCAGGGACCTCGCAAAGTAGTAGCGGGCCTGATGCTTGGCCTCGGGACTCGCCAACTCCTTCGCGGCCAGCTCGAAGTTCTCTCCCGCGACCTCGTACTTCTTCTCATTGAAATCGAGGACGGCCAGTCGATAGGCCGCAGAGCCGACGTAGGCGCCACCGCTGAAGGTGCTCACGATGTGGGAGAAGGTGGTCCTGGCGTCTTCGGTCTGGCCCACCTGAAGGTAGCACTCGCCGAGACGGAACCAGGCGGATTGGATGTCGGGGCTGTCCGGCTGCTCCCGAATGAAGATCTGGTATTGAGCCGCAGCCTTGGTGTATTCCTGGCGGCTGTAGAGAAGATCGGCGAACGCGAGATTTTCGTTCTTCTCCTGCGCGGAAGCCTCGCCTCCCATCCAGCACGAGAGCATCCCTCCCACCGTCAGAGCCAGGACCAGGAGCCGGAATACCCGTCGGGCGGGGCACGATGTGGCTCGATCTGTCTTCATGAACTTGTTTCCCTTACCGATTCAACGCTTAAAGCTTCACCCCTTTTCCTACGTCTCGGAAGCCGGACCCTTGGGGCGAGTTTCCTCAGCCATCCGGCCGATTCTTCCTCGTCGTGGCGAAAGCCACGTTCCAGATTCCCGCCTCCTTCACCTGGTCCAGGACCCGGATGACATGGCGAAAATCGGCCTTGGCGTCGCCTCTCAGGATGACGGCCTGACTGGGATAATTTTCCGCGATCACCCTAAGCTTGTCGAGCAGTTCCCTTTCGGAGAGTTGCGCCCCGTTGAGATAGATCCCACCTCCGTCGCGGATGTTGATGATGATCTCTCCGACCTTCCGGGCGTTTCTGTCCGTCTCCTCCGCTTCGGGCACCGATACCTCCATATCCCTCTCGAAACGCGCGAACTGCCAGCTCACGATGAAGAAGATGAGCAGCAAGAAAACGACGTCGATCATCGGGGCCAATTCCAGTTCGGCCGGCTGCTGGGACTGGCTATCGCGGAACTTCATGGCACTTCGAGAAGACTCGGCATCAATCGTTGCCGGAGGACTGCCGGGCCGAGGCCCGGTAGTTGGCCCGCTTGTACTGTGCCGCGAGCAGGGCCATGATGTGCGTCATGGCCGCCTCCAACTCCGCAATCAACTTCTGCACCTTGCCGCGGAAGATGGAATAGAAGATGACGCTGGGGATGCTGATGATGAGACCGGTCGCAGTGGTCACGAGAGCCTGGGCCACCCCGGGAGCCAACTTCATGTGAGACACCCCACCCCCCGAATCCTCTCCGATGGTGTTGAAGGCCTGGATCATCCCGATCACCGTGCCGAAAAGTCCGATCATGGGCGCCACCCGGCTGATGTCATTGAGGTAGCTGATCCGGTTGTTCAGGATGCTGGCCTGCCGGGTTCCCTCCGCCTCCGTCACCTCTCGCACCTCGTCGAAACTGGCCGTGGGATTCTTGGTGGCAAAATCGAGCGTCTTGTAGACGATCCGGGCGATACATTCGTTCTCCCGGTTGCACACCGCGATCAGGCCGAGGTAATCCTGCTTCCGAATCAGCGCGTCCGCTGCATTCATGAACTTGTCACTCACCACGGTTCCCTGACGGATGGTGAAGGTGTAGAAAATGATGAGGACCACCGCGAGAAAAGAAAGCGCGGCGAGCGGAATCATGAGCCAGGGTCCTCCCTTGATCAACTCGCCCAGGACGTTGTCCGCGAGTTCTGTCGTCCGCTCCAGTCTGGAGGACTCTTCGGCCGCTTCCTGCGCCAACACCGTCACCGGACCGAGGCACCAGACGAGGAGGAACAGCCCCAGCACCCCGATCAGCACCGGTCGATCGCCGGAGCGACAAAGTTCGTTTCGCATGTTCGTTGAGGTTTTTTGAGTGGAAATCAGCGGCCCCTGCATCTCTGCCTTGGACGAACCGCAGGCGAACCTAGACGCGAACCCGAACCCTTGCAAACGAACGTGTCGGCGACCTCCACCGCCCTCTCCGGCCCCTCTGGCACTCCTCCCCTTCCCGTTCCGGAGAAACACCCGGAGGACAAATCTGCGACACTTCCGTTATAAATTTTTCTGAAAAGAGAATTATTTTATGGAAATTCATTGAAATCACTGGCGAATGGATATAATTTTCATAACTTGTATGCAAAAAGGCCTCCCGCCGCCTTTTTTTCTGCACGATGAAATCCACCGTCCCGCCGCCAGCACAGCCCGCCGCCGGAGAGTCCCTTTTCCCGGGATTCCCCGCCCTGGACCTGGAGAAATTGTTCCGGGCCCTCTGCTCGCGTCTTTGGATCGCCATCGCCATCTCGGTCGGGATCGCCGGTCTCGCCACCATCCACGTCCTTACCGCCGAGAAGCTCTACGAATCTTGGGCGCTGATCAACATCGAGGCTGCTTCGGCGGATTCCGGTGTGTTCCAGGGGATCAAAGGAGCGAAAAAGACGAGTTTCGAATCTCTCGATGCCCTCAAATCCATCGCCGCCGGCCTGACCAGTGGCTCGGTCATCCTCCGGGTGGCGGACAAGCTGGATCTGCGGAACGACCCCACTTTCATGGAGCCCTCCGGCAAGGGGCCCCCGTCGGATATCGAGGTAGTGCGTTTTCTGGGAGAGAGGCTCACCTCCGAACTGATCCGGGGAGAAAGGAACATCTTCCTCCGCGTGCTCGATACCGATCCCGAACGGGCCCAGCTGATCGCATCCGAGTTGATCATTGAATTCCGGCAGATGCTGCGGGAACAGAACGCCGAGGTCGCCGTCAATACGCGTCGTCTTCTCATCGAGGAGAGCGAGGCGCAGGCCAAGCGCGTCGACGAGGCCGAGGAGAATCTGCAGGAGTTCCGGGAAAAGCACCCCGACGTGCCGCTCGACGAGGATGCCGACGTGCTTCGGGAGAAATACCTCGCGATGCAGCAGCTTGCCAGCGAGGCAGCGGCCGAGGAGAGACGTTTGCGTTCCGAGTTTGATCAGTTGCTCGCCGTCCGCGAGGAGCCGAAGAGAATTCTGGAGATCGGGAGTTACTCGAGTTTGGAGAGCATCCAGAAACTGCTGCTGCTGCGCGATCAGAAGATGGCGGAGTTTTCCCGGGTCCGGGAGCAATTTACGCCGAAACACCCCACCTATCGGGCCTACGATGCCGAGATTGCCGGGCTCGACCGGCAGGTCGAGGACGCCGCGGTCGCCCTGGGAGAGTCCATCGAGAATCGCTACCGCTCCGCCGTGGAACAGGCCCGCACCGCCCGCCTGGCTCTGGATGAGCAGGCCGCTCTCAACCTGCAAGCCCAGGAAATCCGGCGGGAGTTCCGCTCCCTGACCCGGGCGAGAAACGCGGCCCTGGCCACCTATGACCGCCTGCTCGAGCGGATCAACGATTCCAGCGTGACCGATCAGGTCGACGAGACGGTGATCCACACCTTCAGCCCGCCCCTGGTCAACGACGACCCCGTCAGCCCGAAGAAGGCCCTCACCGTGGCCATCGCCGGCATCTTCGGAGGATGCCTCGGGATGGGTGTCATTCTGCTCCTCACTCTCCTGGATCGCACTCTGAGCACGAAGCGCCAGGTCGAGTCGACCCTGGGGCTTTGCGTCCTCTCGGAAATTCCCCTCAATTTCGGGGAACAGCAGTGGGACCTGCCGGAGTCGATTCTGCTTTCCAAATCGCCCCATTCTCTGGTCAGCGAGGGATTCCGCGCCCTGCGCACCTCCCTCTCCACGCTCGCACCGCGCAGCGTTCTTTTCACCAGCCCCATGTCGGGCGAGGGCAAGAGCTTCTGCGCGGCCAATCTCGCCATCCTCCAGGCCCAGATGGGTTACCGCACCCTGCTGGTCGATGCCGATTTCCGCAACCCGGCGATGGCGAGGCTTTTTTCCTCGCCGAAACTCGGTGCCGACGGCGAGGAGGGGCTCACCGTGCAGAATACCTGCCGGGAAACCACCGTGCCCAATCTCTTCCTCATCTCGCTCGGCCAGGTCACCGACGGAGGCGACCCCCTGAGCGGTGATTACTTCTCTGCGATGCTTTGGGAAGCCTACGCCAACTTCGACTGCGTCATCATCGACACTTCGCCGCTCGGCATGGTCAGCGATGGCTTGAACTTTTCGCGATATGCGGATGCCGTCGTCCTGGTCGTCCAGGCGGACCGGACGGAGGCCGGACCGGCCCAGGAAGCGGTGCGGCAGCTCCGCCGCATGAGGGCATCCCTCGCCGGTTGCGTTCTCAACGGTCTGCCCCGGGTCGACCGCCGCAGAGCCGAATACGTGAAGCGTGCCGAGACCACCGAGATCGCACTCGCCTTGCCCGGCCGCGCACGCGCCCGGGGCAGGCAGCCCCCAGGCCGGGGGGCCCGGGCCCGGGCGCGAGGGGGACGGC
>CAZLUZ010000038.1:0-9567 GCA_964562825.1 uncultured Akkermansia sp. | reverse complement strand
CCAATCCCCGCAGCACCGTCCCATGACCAAAGCCATACCCCCACTGGACCAGGGAGATGTAACCGCGACGACTTCGGCGTCGCAATACAACCGGCTGATTCTGATCAGTTTTCTCGTCGACCTCGCCATGGTCTCACTGGCCCTGCTCCTCGCCTACACCATCCGGTTCAAAACCGCGGTCGGCCAGCTTGGCGTGGCCGATCTCGAAGGCCTGACCCTGCGGAGTTACGGGGGGCACATCGTTTTCGGTGTTCTCCTCATGATGCTCATCCTGGCGAACTTCCGTTTCTATTCCCGGGAGCATCTCCTCTCGCACATCCGCACTCTTCAGATCATCCTGAAATCTTCCCTGGTCTGGATCATCGCCTACCTCAGCCTCTCGCTGATCCTGAAATTCGATCCCGCGATCAGCCGACTCTACTGCGCATTCGGACTCGTCGCCATCCTGGTTCTGCTGCCCGCCTGGCGTTCGCTGCTGTGGTATCACATCGGGAAGGAAAAGCGCGCCGCCTGCCTCCGGCGGAGAGCCGTGGTCATCGGGTGGAGCGAGAACTTTGACCGGGCTCTCAGCACCCTCCGCAGCGCCCCGGAGAGGGAGTTCGAGATCATCGGACTGGTGGCCCCCCCCGAGGGCGACTTCGAGTTTCCCCCGCCTGCGGACATTCCCGTGCTGGGGTCCTATCAGCGCCTCGAAGCGATTCTGCGAATGAGGCTGTGCCAGATGGTCATCGTCGCCGACGACACCGTGCGCAACGGCAACCTCGTCAAACTGGCATCGCTCTGCGAGAAAGAACTTATCGATTTCAAGCTGGTCCCCACCTGTTTTCGCGTTCTCCTGAGCGGGCTCCACCTCGAGTCGGTCGGCGGCATACCGGTGCTGGGAATCTCGAAACTGCCGCTCCATTCCGCGGCCAATCAGGTTCTCAAGCGATTGCTCGACATCTGTGGCGCGGTCTGCGGTCTCATCCTATCCGCGCCCCTGATCGCCGTTTTCGGTTACCTGATCTACCGGGAGAGCCCTGGTCCCATCTTCTACCGGCAGAAACGCCTCGGTGCCGACGGAAGAATTTTCGAGATGATCAAGCTGCGCAGCATGAAGTTGAATGCGGAATCGACCGGTTCTGTCGGTTGGACGGTGAGAGACGATCCCCGCTGTCTCCGGATCGGCAAGTTGATGCGCCGTCTCAACATCGATGAGGTTCCTCAGTTTTGGAATGTGCTGGTGGGGGACATGAGCCTTGTCGGCCCTCGCCCCGAGCGACCGGAACTCATCGAGAAGTTCAAGGAGGATATCCCCCACTACAACGCGCGCCACCACATCAAACCCGGCATCACCGGCTGGGCACAGGTGAACGGCCTCCGAGGGGATACCGATCTCACCGAGCGGATCCGCTTCGACCTCCATTATATCGAGAACTGGAACCTGCTCTTCGACATCCAGATCATGTTCCTCACCTTCTTCAGGAGAGAAGGCGCCTGCTGAACTCACTCGTCCCCTTCTTCGACCTTGAACCTCTTTTCGGCATTTCGCGACCAGTCTGAGAGGGAGTTGGATGCTCCTCCCTCGCGCTATTGCCGTGTCTTCCAGGGGATCTTTCTCATCTACATCGCCTCCTTCGTTTTCGACTACAAATCGGTGGACCTCGGCTTCGGGGCCGCCTCAACTGGCGGATCGCCGATGCAGTTCGCCTTTCTCGGGATCGCTCTGCTCTCGGGAGCGACCGGCAGCATTCTCGGGGTGCGCTATCTCCTCACCCGCCCGGGTGTCTACATGGTCGCGCTCTGGTGGGGCTACACCGCGTTCGCCATCGCCGTGGCATTGCTCTCGGGCAACGAGATGGGACGGATCCTCCGCCTGCTTATCCCTTCCCTGCTGGTGGGATTCGGCGTCAATCTGACCATGATCTGCGCCTGCACGGGCACCCGTCCCTCGCAGATGGGCCGATGGTTTGTCCTCGCGGGTCTCACCAATGTGCTCTGGAACATCGTCCTGACCCTGGGGATACGGGGCGTTCCCCTCACGGAGGTGCGCATGGATATCCTCAGCCCGGCGATGCGTTTTCTCTTCGCCTGGTCGGCCTGCGCCCTCCTCCTGCGACACCGGTTCTCCCCCTGGATCCTGGTCGTCTTCGGTCTGCCTCTGGCCGTGGCCGCCCTCTCCATTACCCGCTCCATGGCGTTTCCCCTTTTCGCCTCTTTCTCCACCGCAGCCTTCTGCCTCTTCCTCGGCCTGCTCTGGAGGATGTATGATCTCCGGCACCTGTTGCGCAAGAGCCTGACTCTGGTCGGTTTCGGTTTTGCCGCGCTGGGCATCATCGCCATTGTCATCGTGGCTATGCCGGCGGTGACAGAGCGCTGGGCGGGCCGTCTCTTCGACAACCGTGGCCAAGGGGGCGCCACCACCGAGGACCTTTCCTCCCTGATGCGCAAGGCAGAGGCCGAGGCGATGTGGGAGATTCTGGCCCACGATCCCCATCGCTTCATCTACGGGATGGGTCTCGGCGCGAGCTACTACTGGGACGAGGACTATTACCCAGAGCTGTTCCTCGTCTATCCGGAGGATCGCCACCAGTTTCCCTTCCACATCTTCAGCGCCGGGCACAGCATCTGGACCTACGCTCTCTTCTCCCGCGGATTTGTCGGCGTCTTCCTCACCCTGGCAGCTTTCTCCCTGGCCATGGGCATGAGTCTCTGGTCGGGATTCCTCAACTCCCGCACGGTGATGGGCCCACGCGCCTGGGACTCTTTCCTCATCTTCTTCCCCTTTGTCTCCATGTGGGCAATGATGGGCGAAAGCATCACCCGCAACCCCTTCGACGAGCGGTTCACCGGGGTGCTCTTCGGCGTGCTCCTGGCGTTTCCCCAGTTCTTTTTCAATCGCGCCTGTTATCTCCGCTTCCGCGAGAAGCGGGGAGAAGAAGTGGCGCAGCTCATTCTCGATGTCGATGACGTGCCCGCCGAGTACGAATCGCCCGACCCCCGGGGCAACCGCGAACCCCGACCGGGTCATGCCGCCAGCACCGTCCACCCGGCCAACCCTTTTGCCTGATGAACCTCGACTGGAACCTGATAATGCAGATCGTCTTCTGGGTCTCCCTCGCGGGGCTGATTCACACCTATGCGGCCTACCCGCTGCTCATGCTGCTGCTCCGGCGACTCCCCACCCCAGATCGTCCCCACTACGCCGAAGGGGACCGCTGGCCGGATGTCGAGGTGGTCATGGCCATGTACAACGAGGAAGAGGTCATCGAAGCCTCGCTCCGATCCATCCTCGCCTCCGATTATCCGGGCAGGCTCCAGATCACGGTTGGCTCCGACGGCTCCACCGACGCGAGCCACGAGATCGTCGAACGGATCCGCCGGGAACATCCCAACCTGACCCTTCGAATATTTCCGGGGCGAAATGGTAAAATCACCATCATCAACCACCTCCTCGCGGACCTGGATGAGGATCGCGATTTCGTCGTGATTTTCTGCGATGCCAACGTCACCTGGACGCCTCAACTGGCGCGCCGCCTGGTGCGTCACTTCAAGGATCCAAAAATCGGCGTGGTGGCATCTGCGGTGATCGACGAAAAGCATTCCGACCGCGGGATCGCCGCGGAGGAGGAGGCCTACGTGAACCTCGAAAACGCCATCAAACATGGCGAGGGTCGGCTCTGGGGCAGAATGATGGGTGCCTTTGGCGCCTGCTATGCGGTTCGAGGAACGGCACGGAGCCAGGTGCCGCCGCATTTCAACGTGGACGACTTTTACCAGACGATCGCCTGCTACGAGCAGGGCTACGACGGGATTGTTGACCTCACCGCGCTCAGCCACGAGGCCGTGTCCGAAGAAATCGCCGAGGAATTCCGCCGGAAAAAGCGGATCGCCAAAGGCAATTTCCAAAACCTGAAGAGATTTTTTCTTCACTTTCTCCCCTGGAACGGGGGGCTCGCTGCCTCCTTCGCCTTCTGGTCCCACAAAGGTTTGCGCTGGTTCGGTCCGCTGCTGATCATCGCCACGCTGATCACGGGGACGTTTCTGTCGGTGACGGAAGAATCCTGGCTCCACCGGTCCCTGACGGCCGGGCTCTGGCTTTCCTTCCTCGCCATCCCGGCCGACGATCTCCTCGCCGGAAGAGGAATCCACGTCAAACCGATCCGATTTGTCCGCTATCTTTACGCCATGAACGCGGCCCTGTTGCTCGGAGGTATCGCTTTCTGCCGGGGCATCCGCTGCAGCATCTGGGAACCCACGAAGCGAGTGGGCCCACAGGCGATCGGCAAAGACCCCAAGCAATCCAATCCCCTCTGCAACGAACCCCACCAACACAATCCTGCCCCATGACCCTCTATAAAGATCGAGAATCCCCCTCTTTCGCAGGCCTGAAAGTCGGCATCTTTCATCCCTGGCTGGGGGTGGGCGGCTCGGAATGCGGTGCCCTCTGGGCGGCTCACACCATTCAGGAACAGGGAGGAGAGGTCTCTATCGTCGGACCGAGTGACGTCGACTTTGCCAGTCTGGATTCCGCCTTCGGCACCGAGATCGAAGCATCGCTCCGTGATCGGCGAATCCAATATGTGCCTCTGGAGATCAACGCGAGATGGCGCTCCCTCGGTTTCTCCGCCTACCTGCATCAGTTCGGTGCCCTCGCCCGTCATGCCGACCTACCCTGCGACCTCTTCATCTCCGCTTACAATCCGATCGATTTCGGCAAGCCCGCCATCCAGTTGATCGGCGACTTCACCTTCGACCACGAGGTCAACCAGCTACTGGATCCGGAGGGCACGCGCAAGGGCAACGCCTTCCACAGCCACGTCCGCGATATCGCTCGGGCCACCTGTTCCCGATTCTTCCCCAAACCCGACCTGGTCCGCCTGCAGGAGAGAGGGGATCTCTTCGTCGCCGTCAGCCACTGGACCAGAAGAGTGCTTCGCGAACATTACGGTATCGAGAATTTGCCGATCCTCTACCCGCCCGTTCCGGAATCAACGCCGGTAGAATCGCCGGACAAGGTTCCCTGGCGCTTCGTCTATATCGGAAGGATCAGTCCGGAGAAACGCATCGAGAGAATGATCCGCATCCTCTCTGAAGTGAGAAAAGAGTTTCCCATCGAATTCCGTATCGTCGGAGGAATCCCGGACAATTCCTATGGCCACCGCATCGGCCAGATGGTCGAGGCGAATGACTGGATCACCTCGTGCGGCCGGCTGGTGGGGCCGGAAAAACTCCGGGAACTGTCCTCCGCCTCCTTCGCGATCCAGGGACGCGACAACGAACCCTTCGGGATCGCCGTGGCGGAGATGGCCAAGGCCGGGTGCATTCTCTTCTGTCCCCGCAACGGTGGCCAGTTCGAGATCATCGAGCGGGACGAACTCACCTTCTCCGACGATGCCGAAGCGGTCGAACGGATTCTCCATATTCTCTCCTTGTCCCCGGAAGAACGCCAGAAATGGCGGGAGTTGATCGTCCGGCAGGCCAGCCGCTTCCCCCCAAGTCGCTTCAAGCGAGAGTTCACGGATATCGTCACGGACTATCTGGCGGGTAGGTTCACCCTCCAACCAGCAGCCCTCTGATCCTCATCGCTCCCCCACCATGAACATTGCAGAATCACCGGCCACCAGCAAAAAACGGAATTGCGACACGCCCCTGGTGTCCATCGTCATCGCGAACTACAACTACGAAAGGTTTGTCGGCGATGCCATCCAGAGCGCGCTGGATCAGACCTACTCCAATATCGAAATCATCGTCATCGACGACGGCTCCACCGATGGCTCACTCGAAGTGATCCGGTCGTTCGAGGAACAGGGGATCATCGTGATCGCCCGCGAGAACCTCGGACAAGCCGCCGGATTCAACGCCGGCTTCGCTCGCTCCACCGGCCAGACCATTCTCTTTCTCGACAGCGACGACGCGCTCATGCCGAAAGCAGTGGAAACGCTGATGAACCGCTGGCATGCCGGTTGCTCGAAAGCCCAGTTCCGACTCGCCACCATCGACGATCGGGGTCGCTTCCTCGGAAACGTGTTCCCCTCCTATCCGGCGGATCTCACCCAGGATGCTCTCCGGGAAAGCCTGCTCGCTACGGGCGGATACATTTCGCCGCCGACCTCGGGAAACCTCTTCGCCCGCGAATTTCTCTCCGAGGTGCTGCCATTGGACACCGAGGTGCACTGCGGTCCGGGGGACGGTCCGATCCTCACCGTCGCCCCCCTCTGTGGGGACATCCTCGTCGTGGATGAAGTGCTCGGTTACTATCGAATGCACGGAAAAAACAACTCCTCGGTCGCCCAGTTTACCGCCGCCCAATTCGCTCACCGCATCGAGTTGGAAGAGAAACGCATGGGTTTCCTCGTCGATTTTGCGGAGCGCAAGGGCGTTTCCATCGATCCCTCGATCGTGGAACGCGATGCGAAAAACCTGAGCTATCGGCTGGCCAGAATGAAGCTGGAACCCGTCCGTGAGGGATCTCTCCTCAATCTCGCCGGGAAGGCGATTCGTGCTCTCCCCTTCGGCAATGACGGGCTGGGCTCTCGCCTCGCCCTCGGGCTCTGGATCCTTGCCCTGACCGTCAGTCCCGAACCCCTGGCGAAAAGGTTGATCGCTTACCGCTTCGTTCCGGCGAGCCGCCCCGACTGGTTTCGCCGCGCCCTGCGCCGGTTCGGCGTCGGGCTCGCCCCCAAGGATTCGAGCGAGTTTCATCTCCACGCGCAGCGTTCCGCCGCCTGATTCATGAGCATCGCGGCGCGTCGAGAGGAAAGGCCTGTGCCCCGACCGGATTCCGCGGCGGATACGCCCGGGAGTGACGAAGCGCGTCGCCGCGACCGCTCGATCCGGTCGGCGGTCTACACCTCCGTCTTCTCCAAGGTCGGTTCCCTCGTCCTCCAATTCGCCGCCATGCCGGTGGCCGCCCGCGTGCTGGGGAAAGAGGACTTCGGTATCTACGCCACGGTGAGCCTGTTTCTCACCATGATGATCCTGCTCGAACTCGGCCTCGGCCCCGCCCTCGCCCAGGGCATCTCGCGGACCGCCGCACGAAACGACCGCGAGGGCCAGTCGCGCTATTTCACCACGGGGCTCTTTCTACTCGGGGGGATGGCCCTGCTCGCCTCGGTGGCGGGAGCGCTCGTCGTCCATTGGGTCCCTCTCCCGGCTCTTTTCGGTGCGGAATACGCGGGTCGGGAATCCGTCATGCTCCCCGCTCTCTGGGTCGGCTTGGCCGCCTTTGCCGCCCACCTCGTGCTCGACAACACGGTGAAAGTCCGGGAGGGATTTCTCGAGACGAACATCTCCAACACCTACGGTGCGGTGGGGAACCTTCTCGCCGCAACCACCATAGCCGTCGGCATCTTTCACCTTCCGCACGCCTGGTTCATGATCGTCGCCATCTTTGGCTGCAGCATCCTGGTGCGGGCCGCCAACACCGTCCATCTGGTCTGGCGGCGCCCCCATCTCCTCCCCCATTGGCGACACTTCGACCGGAGGACGGCCGGAAACCTGGTCGTGGACGGGATGGTCTTCTCCACAGCCCACGCCCTCCCCTACCTCGTCGAGGTGAACTTTTCCGCTCTGGTTCTGGGCCGCATCGCCGGGCCGGGAGAAGTCGCCCTTTTTCTCGTCTTCGTCACCATCTCCACGATGTTCGGCGGTCTCGTCCTCATGATCGCGGCCCCGACCTGGCCGGCCGTGGTGGATGCCTGGACGAAAGGGGACCGCCCCTGGGTGTTCCGGGCGGCCCGGCGTCTCTACGGATTGACCGGGCTCTTCAGCGGCGGTCTCGCCCTTACCATGGTCCTGATCGGACCCTGGCTCATTCCGCTCTGGTATGGTGACGAATTCCGGGTGGACCGTCTCACCTGTGCCCTCTTCTCCCTCTCCTGCGTCCTCCGGGCGTGGCGTTACGCCAATCACGCCCTTGTCGTCGGCATCGGACGCCTCCGCGCCTCGGCCGCCTTCACCATCGCGGAAGTCCTCCTCTCGGCCGGCCTCGTCATCGCGGGTGCCTCGTTCTTCGGTCTGCCCGGAGTGTTTGGCGGTCAGGCTCTCGCCATTCTCCTCCTCAGCGGCTGGGGATTCCCCTGGATCTTCTGGAGAGGGTGCGCGGGACCGTCGGAAAAGGCTCCCTCTCAATCGTAAACCGGCAATCCACTGGGAACCCGGGGCGGAATGCGGTGCCGCAGATTGAGCGAATCGGGATCGGTGAGGCAGTGAAGAAAGGCGACCACCGAATCGATTTCGTCCTCCGTCAGCGACACCGGGAGGATTTCGACCCGCTCCACTAGGCCACGCAACGCCGAGGAATCGTTCATCACGGCCGCGTCTGGGGCCGTCATGGTGAAGGTGTTGGGCATGCGGATCGGTTTCGGATCGAATCGGGCCAATGCCGCCGCGGGGTTGAGGTGATGCCGGATCACGGTGCGCAGATCGTCGTAGGCCCCGGCGTGGCCGTAGGGGGCCGTCAGGGCCACGTTGCGCAGGCTCGGGGTGCGGAACTTGAAGCGGTCGGTATCCCGCCCCGTGACCTGCTCACGTCCGAAATCGTGATTCCCCCCGGCGCCGTCCCCCTTGCCCGGACCAATCTGCGGCATGCCGATGGCGTGGAAGCGGTGGTCGGTCTGGAAGTGACCGCTGTGACAGGCGGCGCATCTCGCCTTGCCCAGGAAGAGCACCAGGCCGTCTCGCGCCTCCTTGCTCAGGCAGTCCTTATCTCCGGCCATGAACCGGTCGTAGGGCGAATTGTCGGCGCGCCAGGCCACCGTCTCGAACGCGGCGATCGCGTTGGCGATGTCGACAAAAGTGATCTGGGACGCCGCAGTGAATTTTCCCGGGTAAGCTCGGGCGAACAAAAACTGGTATTCCCGGATGGAACGCACCCTCTCGGCGAGCAATTCCCAGACCCCGCCCGATCCGGCGAATCGCTTCTCCGTCGCCGCGTCGGCCACCGGATTGCTCCCGGGTTCGCCGGCCATCTCATCGTTGGAGGTCGGGGGAAACATGGCCTGCGCCGCCAGGGCTGATTCCAGACCCGCGGGCAGATGCTCCCCTGCGGGAGAATCGAAACCCGAGGGATGACGGGCATTGGCCGCGACCCTGCCGTCGTGAAACATCACGGTGAAGTCGCGATGCCCGAGGTTGAAAAGAGCGGGAGCGTTCCTCGGGATTCGTTTTGCCACCTCGAAACGGCCGTGCCCCGTGAGCTCCAGTTGCCGACCGGGGCCGAGACCGCGACCGCCCTCGCCGATGCCGAGGGGAAGCCCGTCGGCGGTGCCGTTCAGCGGATGATGACACGTGGCGCAGGAGATATTCCGGTTGCCGCTCAGAATCTTGTCGAAAAAAAGCATCTGGCCGAGATGCACTTTCGCCTCGGAGTGCTCGGGAAATCCGTCTTCCGCCGCCCCCAGTTCCAAGGCCAGCGTCACCAGGGACACGAGCACGGCGATGCCCGCGGATACAGGGCCGCAGCCCGATGAGCGATTCATAGGTCCAAGCAGATTCCGCCTCCAAGCAAACGCCAGTTTTATTGGAATTTCCAGAAGAATTCACCGAAAGATCGTTTTCCTGTCCGGGACGTGCGGTCGGTTTGAA
>CAZLUZ010000037.1:0-30880 GCA_964562825.1 uncultured Akkermansia sp. | reverse complement strand
AGTGGGCTTGGCCATCACCTCCGACGAAGAACGGGGCGGAGAAAATGGGGTGAAGTATCTGGTGGAAGACGAAGGCCTCCGCTGCGGGGTTGCCCTCATTCCGGACGGCGGCTCACTCAACGAGGTGACCTGTGAGGAAAAGGGCATCCTCCATCTGCGGCTGCGGGCCGAGGGAGAATCGGCCCACGCGGCGCGCCCCTGGCTGGGGAAAAACCCCCTGGAAACCCTGATCGCGGCTCTCTCCCGCATCCGGGCCGCGTTCGACCGTCTCGCGCCGGTGGAATTCGATCCGGCAGACCAGGCGAGCCACTGGTTCACCACCTGTGCCATCACGAACGTGACGACGCCAAACGACAGCGCCAATCGAATTCCGGGGGTAGCGGAAGCCATTCTGGATGTGCGCTTCACTCCCCCGCAGACCGTCGATTCGATGTTGAGTCGGGTGCGCGAATGGGCCGGTGATGGCGTCATGGTCGAGCCGATCGTGACCGCCCAGGCGACATTCCTGAAGACGGACGAGCGTTTCGTTCGACTGACGGCGGAGGTGACGGGGGAAGATGTTCATCTGATCAGATCCTCCGGTGGCAGCGATGCCCGATTTTTCTGCGCGGCGAACATTCCGGTTCTCCTGTCCCGACCCCGCGTGGGGAATCTCCACGGCGAAGACGAATGGATCGAGATCGACTCGATGCTCTCCTACTTCGAGATCTGCCGTCGCTATGTTTTGGAAAGAACCGGATCGTGATTGTCCTGCTCCCCTCCCCTCTCGGTAACCTGAGGGCTCCTTCTGGGGCAAAAAAAAACCCGAACCGCGGACGGTTCGGGCCACGAGGTTTCAGAGCGGAGTTCCCTGGTTCAATCGGCGGCAGTGATCGCCTCGCTGCCGCGATCGCCCGTCCGGATGCGGACGGCGTCTTCCACCGCACTGACGAAAACTTTGCCGTCACCGATCTTGTTGGTCGAGGCAGCGTTCACGATGGTGTCGACCACATTGGCGGCATCCTCGTCGTCCACGACGATCTCCAACTTCACCTTGGGGAGAAAGTCCACGGTGTACTCAGACCCACGATAGATTTCGGTGTGTCCCTTCTGTCGTCCGAAACCCTTGACCTCGCTGACGGTCATTCCGTGAATCCCGGCTTCGGTAAGCGCTTCCTTCACTTCTTCGAGTTTGAACGGTTTGATGATGGCTTCGATTTTCTTCATACACAAGTCAGGGAAGCATGAAGCGTGCCACCACAGCTGACGTCTCGATTGCGCCGGAGAGTGAACACAGCGGGAATATTTTGGTCAAAAGATGACCGGTGGGTGTTAAACTTTTAGCCAATGTCTGAGCGCAGAAACATTCTCGTCGTGGATCCCGACCCGATTACGGTGGACTGGATCAAGGAGTGGTTTCGAGGTTCCGAGCACCGCTTCGCCTTCGTTGCCAACGGGAGCCAAGCCATCGAACTAATCGAGTCGACCACTTTTGAGGTGGTGTTGTCCGAGTTTCGGCTCGAGGGGAAAGGTGGGCTCGACCTGGTGCGTGAGGTAAAAGCAATTCGGCCGGAGTTGCCCGTGGTGATCATGGCCACGCGCTACGATTCCCGCACCGCGATCGAGGTGGTCAAGACCGGAGCTTTCGATTTCCTGCCCAAGCCGCTGGACAAGACAGAGGTGAGACGCGTTCTGGACGAAGCGATCCAATCGTCTCTGAATTCGGTGAAGTTGACCATCGGTTCGGCCGATTCGTATGCCGAGCCCGGAGATTCGCTGGTCGGACAAAGCCGAGCCATGCTGGAGGTTTACAAGGCGTTGGGGAGGTTGTCGGCTACTCCGGTCACCGTGCTGATTCATGGGGAAACCGGGACAGGGAAGGAACTGGTGGCGCGTGCTCTCTACCAACATGGGCATCGCAGCCACAAGCCCTTCATCACGGTCAACTGCGCCGCTATCCCTGAGAATCTCCTCGAATCGGAATTGTTCGGTCACGAGAAAGGTGCCTTCACCGGGGCGGTGACAACGCGTGTGGGGAAGTTCGAACAGGCGCACAATGCGACACTCTTCCTCGACGAGATCGGCGACATGGCTCTGTCATTGCAGGCGAAACTGTTGCGCGTGCTCCAGGAAAAGCGATTCCAACGAGTTGGAGGATCGTCGGAAATCTCGGTCGATGTCCGCATCATCGCGGCGACTCACCGCAATCTTCCCGGAATGGTCGCGGACAAGACCTTTCGCGAAGACCTCTATTATCGCCTCAATGTCGCACACATCTCTCTGCCCCCGCTGCGGGAACGCGAGGGCGACGTCGCCGTTCTGGCCCGGTATTTTCTGAGCCGATTCTGCGCGGAGTCCGGCATCGCCAACATGGGCATGACCGAGTCCGCGATCGGCAAACTGGAGCAGGGGTATTGGCCCGGCAACGTGCGTCAACTTCAAAACGTGGTGCGCAAGGCAGCGCTCAATTCGCGAGGGTACCCCATCGATGGTCCCAGCGTCGCCATCCTCATGGAGGATGGAGCATCTCGTCCCGTGGAAAAACCGATGAGCGAGCAGTTGGACAGAATCCTCGAAGATCACAGCGGCGAGGCGCACCGCTTTTTCCTGCAAAGCTTCGAGTCGCGCTTGTTTGAGGCGGCCATGAGACGGACGAAAGGAAATCTGTCTCGGGCCGCGGAATTGCTCGGTCTTTCCCGGTTCACCCTGCGCGAGAAGCTGAAGGCTTACGGGTTGCGCGATTGACCGGGGAATACCGGGCGCCCACGGTCAGGAACACGTCGGAATCGACATCCAGGTGGTCATGATTCCCTGGTCATAAGAGAGGCCGAGTCGGAGCCGCATCTGCCCGCAGAGCACGGCAGCGATGGTCAGACCGATGCCGAAATGGTCGCTACCCTTGGTGGTGTGGAATCCCTCGAACATGGTCTCGATGCGATGAGGATAGATTTCCGGGGACGTGTTGCGGATGAAGACATCGACGTTGCCCGTGTTCGTCGCTTCGCCGGGGGAAAAGAAATCGATGACCGTATTTTTCGACTCCACGAGAGCGGCGGCCTCCGCCGCATTCAGAACCAGTTCCTCGAAGATCTCGGAAAACTTCTGGGTATCCAGCATGACCGGAGGCAACTTTGGCTGGGTGTTGAACTGACACGTCACGCCGGATTTGCGACAAATCGTTTCGGCTTTCTGGTGGAAAAAACGATACATGTCCGTCAGCCGGGACGGGCCCATGTCGACCCTGGCGAATCCGGCGGCAGTCAGAACTCGGCGATTCAGATTTGACGCACTGCGCGCCGCCGCGTCCATCTGTTCGATGCTTTCGCGGAACGCTTTCGGGAGCTTTTCTTCCGCGAGGAGGAGGCTGCCAAAACCCTGGACCGCGCCCATCAAGTTGTTGTTCTTGTGGACGAGACCGGTGATGAACTTCTCATAGAAGCTCCTGTTCCGGCCACTCTCCAACCTATAATCGTCCGCAAAGACAAACTCAGCCATGACGCGCAGCCTAGTCCAGGAAAGCGTTTAAGACAACTTAACCAACCGCCAATATTGTCCCGCTGGAGATGCCCAAGGTCTGACCGTTGTCATCCACCAAAATCAGGCTTCCGTCCGTGTCGATACCAGTGGCTCGACCACGGAAAATGTGGTTCCGCGAGGCGACGGTGATGGTTCGTCCTCTCAGGTAATTTCTGCGATTGACGAACTCGACGACGGGCTCGAACCAGTGCAGGAGCCGTTCGAGTCCCTGGTCGAGACGAGAATGGAAGGACCGGAGAAGCACGAAGGGCTCCAGCGATGAGGGACCAAAAATCTCCTCCAGGGTCGTGACGCTCTCCCGCAGGTCCGGGGGGAACCGATCCTGGGTGCCAAAGCAATTGATTCCCATGCCGAGGATGGCGAAAGGCTTGGCTCCCCAGTGGGACTCGACGAGGATGCCGCCCCACTTCCGGTCGTGATGATAGAGATCATTGGGCCACTTCAAGGTAATGTCCGAATCCGGCGCCAATTCTTCTTCTACGGTCTCGATCCATTGCATGCCGGCGATCTGGGGAATTCGAGACCAGCGAACGGGGTCTGCGCCGGGTCGCAGCAGGATGGAAAACAGCAGATGGGATCTCGGAGCTGCCTCCCAACGCTTGCCCTGTCGACCTCTCCCCGCCGTCTGGTAGTCGGCGACCACGGTGGTAAGGTGCGGGTAACCCTGACGCGCCAGATCGGCGACGTCATCGTTGGTGGAAGCGGTCACCGCTTTGTGAATGAACTCCATGAGCCACTGATTCAGGTCGCCACACTCAGGTCCAGACCGAAATCGACGGCGGGAACGGAGTGGGTCAACGCCCCGATCGAGATGCAATCGACACCCGAGGCTGCGATGTCGCCAATCGTGTCGAGCCGGACACCACCGCTCGCTTCGAGCTGCACCTCCGGGCGGAGACGGTCGCGGAGGCCGACGGCTTCCCGGAGGCGCTCCGGTTCCATGTTGTCGAGGAGGATGCGGTCGATCCCGGTCAGGGTCAGGAAAGTCTCGACCTGTTCCAGATTGTCCGCCTCGACGACAACTTCCACCTCGGGGTGCGTTTGTCGCAGCGCGCCGAGGCGAGCGGCAAAATCCCGGGGGGAGGCAAGCGCAGCGAGGTGGTTGTCCTTGACCATGACCGCATCGAACAGGCCGGTGCGGTGGTTGCGGCCTCCGCCGTGGACCACGGCTTGCTTTTCCAGTTCGCGCCAACCCGGGGTTGTCTTGCGCGTGTCCAGAATGGCGACGGCGGGATTCGCTGCGGCCCGGACGAAGGCCTGCGTCACCGTAGCCACTCCCGAGAGACGCTGGAGGAAATTCAGGGCGGTGCGTTCCGCTGCCAGGATCGAGCGTGTCTTCCCCTCGACAGTGAGAACCGCCTGGCCCGCACAAACAGGATCGCCCCCCGCTTGGGGAGATCGAATAACAAGATCGGGATCGACCTCCAGGAAAACGGCCTCGGCGATTTCCTGTCCCGAGAGAATGGCCTCCTGTCGGGAGATGATGCGGCCCAGGGAACGGTGATCCGCATCGTGGAAAGACCGTGAGGTCAGGTCCCCGGCGTCGCCGAGGTCTTCGGCAAGAGCCATCCGTATGATCGCCTGGACTTGCGGGGATAATGGCGTTGTCATCGAAATCCAAGAAAAGCAAAGTTCCGCCCGGGGAGCGATTGTTTTCTCACCGGTTTTCCACCGTTTTCTCACCGGGCACGCTTTTCGATCCAAATGGAGAGCAACGAGATATCCGCCGGGGTGATCCCCTGGATGCGCGCGGCCTGCCCCACCGTGGCCGGCCGAATTTTCTGAAGCTTCTGTTGCGCCTCTCGCTTCAACCCTCGGATTTCCTCATAATTGACCGATTCTGGAATAGCCAGGTTGTCCACGCGGAGCGTCCGCTCGATCGACTCGTCCTGGCGACGGATGTAACCCTCGTATTTGATCTCTGTTTCCACCTGCTGCCAAACCTCAGGCGAGTGACGCGCCAGGATGGTCGGGCTCAACATGTTCCACGTGGAACATGGTTGTTTCAGCCATTTCGCCAGGGAACCGCGTTCGTTGTGGGTGGACTCGAGTAGTTTTTTGGCGGTGGCGATGGCAGCGCCCTTCTCTCGTGTTCTCCGAAGACGGTCGTGCGTAACCAGCCCGGCTTGCCCGGCAACATCGATTAGCCGCAGGTCGGCGTTGTCGTGTCGGAGGAGGAGACGGTATTCGGCGCGACTGGTGAACATTCGGTAGGGTTCGTCGACCCCCTTGGTCACGAGGTCGTCGATCATGACACCGATGTAGGAGCTGTCGCGGGTCAGGATGAGGCGATCTTTGCCCTGGAGTTTGAGCGCGGCATTGGCGCCGGCGACCAGTCCCTGGCCTCCGGCTTCTTCGTACCCGGAGGTGCCGTTGATCTGGCCCGCGAGGTAAAGGTGCTCAATCTTTTTGGATTCCAAGGTGGGAAACAACTCGGTCGGGTCACAGTAGTCGTATTCAACGGCATAGCCGGGGCGGATGATGTCGGCGTGCTCGAGACCGGCGATGCTGTGGATAAATTCCCATTGCACATCGAAGGGAAGAGAGGTCGAGACTCCGTTGACGTAGTATTCGCTGGTGTGCCGCCCCTCGGGCTCGAGGAAAACCTGGTGGCGATCCTTGTCGGCAAACTTCACCACCTTGTCCTCGATGGAGGGGCAGTAGCGGGGTCCAATACCTTCAATCATCCCGCCATACATGGGGGATTTGTCCAGGTTGGCGGCAATGACCTCGTGAGTGCTGGGGTTGGTGTAGGTCATCCAACAGGGGAGCTGGGCCAGGGTGAAATCGTCGGCCGACCAGTGGTTGAGGGTAAAAAGATCGTCAGGGAGACCGGGACGCTGGTCGGGGAAAAAGGAGAAGAGGGTGGGAGGATCATCTCCGTCCTGTCGTTCGCATCGGTCAAAATCGATGGACCGGCCGTTGATCCGGCAGGGGGTTCCCGTTTTGAACCGGTCGATGGTGAGCCCGAGCTCGGCCAGGGAACCACTGAGGGTGGAGGAAGGATCGCCCATCCTGCCGCCCTCCTGATTCTGCTTGCCCACATGCATGAGTCCCCGCATGAAAGTTCCCGTTGTGACGACGATGGCGTCGCCTCGAATTTCCCATCCGAGATGGGTGCGCACCCCCGTCGCGGCATCGCCGGCTACCAGAATCTCGGCAACATTTCCCTGGATGAGATCGATCTCGGGAACCGATTCCAGGATGGCCTTCATGCGGAATTGGTACGCTTTCTTGTCACACTGGGCGCGGGGGGCGCGGACACTGGGTCCTTTCGACCGGTTGAGCAGGCGGAACTGGATGGCGCACGCGTCCGTGTTTTCCGCCATCAAACCGCCAAGAGCGTCGATCTCGCGCACCATGTGGCCCTTGCCCAGTCCGCCGATGGCGGGGTTGCAGGACATCTGGCCAATGGTGTCGAGGTTCTGCGAGAGAAGGGCGACGGAGGCGCCCAGACGGGCAGCGGCGTGAGCAGCCTCGCATCCGGCGTGGCCCGCTCCGACAACGATGATGTCGTATTGTTTTGGGTAAATAAACATTCTGGATAACTAAAATGTTCCACGTGGAACATCGGGGAAAAGCGCCGGAGCTGGTCAAAGTTCCGGTTTCCTTTTTGGAGGTTTACTCTAAGCTACCGCCCCATTTAGTTCCACCACCCAAAAGCGTTCAGAAGAAAACACATGGCCAGCAAATCGAAGAAAGGGGGCGACACCTCTTACGCCGAGGCACCAATCAACAAGGGATTGTCCCAGGATGACAAGCTCGAACTGCTCCGTCAGATGGTGAGAATTCGGCGGTTCGAGCAGGTGGCGCTGACGCAATACCAGGAGGGTCGGATGGGTGGATTCCTCCATCTCTACATCGGACAGGAATCGGTATCGACGGGGACGATTTCGATCCTGGGCGAGGACGACCACATCATCACGGCCTATCGCGATCACGGGCACGCCCTCAACGTTGGAATGTCGATGAACGAGTGCATGGCTGAGTTGTTCGGTAAACGCACGGGTTGTTCGAAGGGTAAAGGGGGGTCGATGCACTTTTTCGCGCCCGACAGGAATTTCTGGGGCGGTCACGGAATCGTAGGGGGACTGACTCCGTTGGGGGTGGGTCTCGCCTACGGGGTGAAATACCAGGGGAAGAAGGGATCGTGTCTCTGCTATCTCGGAGATGGCGCGGTGAACCAGGGCGCGTTTCACGAGTCGCTGAACCTGGCTTCCCTCTGGGATCTCCCGGTGATTTTTATCGTGGAGAACAATGGTTATTCCATGGGCACGTCGCAGGCCAGGTCTTCGGCGCATCCGGAGGCTGGATTGGCGGCTCGTGCCGAGGGCTACGATATGGAGTGGGATCAGATCAATGGGGTGTGTCTCTACGAGATTCGGGCAAAGACGCAAGAGGCGCTGGAAAGGGCTCACGAAGAATCGCGCCCGACTCTGCTGGAGATTTTCACCTACCGTCACAAAGGTCACTCCATCGCCGATGCCAACGCGGACAAGTACCGGACCAAGGAGGAGATCCAGAAATACATGAGGGAACATGACCCGATCACGAACTGGAAGGAGGTGCTCATCGACGAGGGACTGGTCACCGAGGAGGATTACAAGAAAATGATGAGTGAGGCGACGGAGGAAGCGAACAAGGCGGTGGCTTTTGCCAAGGACAGTCCGTACCCGGATGTCTCCGAAATCACCGACGATGTCTACTGGGAGGTGGACAACAACACCGAGGCAGGCCGTTCGGGCCGCCATTTTTTCCACTGATCGCGCACACGAGTTTTTTCTACTATGGCAAGGGAACTATTTTACAGGGACGCTCTCAGAGAGGGACTGGACGAGGAACTGGCCAACGATGACATGGTCGTCATCATCGGGGAAGAGGTGGCCGAGTACAACGGGGCCTATAAGGTGACCGAGGGACTCTGGGAGAAGTGGGGGACAAAGCGCGTTGTCGACACGCCGATTTCGGAGGCGGGATTCATCGGGATGGGCATCGGGGCGAGCATGCTCGGGGTGCGACCCGTCATCGAATTGATGTTTTATTCTTTCGCCTACGTCGCCTTCGACCAGATGATGAACAATGCGGCTACCTGCCGCTACATGTCCGGCGGTTTGATCAAGTGCCCCATCGTGGTGCGTGGACCCGCGAATGGCGGAACGAATGTGGGAGCGACCCATTCGCATACCCCGGAGAACATTTTCGCCAACATGCCGGGATTGAAGGTGGTGAGCCCTGCTACCGCCTATGATGCCAAGGGCCTGATCAAGACAGCGATTCGGGACAACGATCCGGTGTATTTCATGGAGAGCACGGTGCTCTACGGACAGAAGTGGGAGGTCCCGGAGAACTCGGAGATCGAGGGAGGCGAGCTGCTCATTCCCCTTGGCAAAGCCGACATCAAGAGGGAGGGATCCGATATCTCTCTGATCGCGCACGGGCGCGCCGTGATCACCGCCCTCGAAGCGGCCGCCAAGTTGAAGAGCGAGCACGGCATCGACGCCGAGGTGGTGGACCTGCGGTCGATCCGTCCGCTGGACGAAGACACCATTCTCGATTCGGTGCGCAAAACGAACCGAGCCATCTACATCGAGGAAAACAAACCCTTTTGCGGCGTCGGCGCACAGATCGCGTCCATGATTCAAGAGCGCGTCTTCGACTACCTCGACGCCCCCGTTCTCCGGGTGACGAGTATCGATGCTCCGGCGATGTACAGTCCTGCCGTGGAAAAGTCCCAGCTGCCGATGGCCGGAGATATCGTGGGCAAGGCGTTGTCGATCTGCTGAGGCCGGGTTCCACCGATTGTGAAAGAAGCTGCTTATGGCCACCTACCTGAAAATGCCGAAATTGAGTGACACCATGACCGAGGGCAAGATCTCGGAATGGTTCAAGTCGGAGGGTGACAGTGTCGATATCGACGAGGATGTCGCCGCGATCGAGACCGACAAAGCGACCATGGACTGGCAGTCGCCGGTCATGGGCGTGCTCCACAAAATCTACGTGGGAGCGGGAGAATCCGCCACTCTTGGACAGGCCATCGCCATGGTGCTGGAGGAGGGAGAGGAACCGCCGGAGGGGGCAGATCAACCTCCCGCGGACGAAAGCTCTGCTGCAGAGGAGGAGGATGACGGGGCTAACGACGACAAGGAGGCCCCCTCGGATTCCGAGCCTGCCAAATCGCCCCCGTCTCCTTCCGGCGCAGCATCCAAGGCGCCCTCGGCGAAGGCACCCGAGACGTCCTCTTCGGGACGGCGGGTCAAGGCATCTCCACTGGCAAGGAAGATGGCGCAGGAGCGCGGCATCGATCTCGACCGGGTCAAAGGATCCGGTCCCGGGGGCAGGGTGGTGAGCGAGGACCTTGATTACGCCGCGCAGGGAGGCTCCGGAGGAGGCATCGGGATCGGTCCGGTTTTCCCGCGGCGAGGGGACGAAACAATCCAGCTGAGCGGGATGCGCAAGGTCATCGCGCAGCGTCTGCTCGAGAGCAAGACGACGATACCCCATTTCTATCTGAACATGGAGGTCGACGCCGGTCCGCTGATGAGTTTGCGCGGCGATGTCAACGAGGCCTCCCAGGCGAAGGGAGGTCCGAAATACACGGTCAACGATTTTGTCATGCGTGCCGTGGTTCTGGCCAGCCAGGAGAAACCGGAGGTGAACGCTTCTTTCCGGGGCGATTCGATCGTGCAGTTTGGATCGGTCAACCTGTCGGTGGCCGTGGCTATCGAGGGTGGTCTCGTCACTCCGGTGATTTTCGATGCGCAGGACAAATCGATGGCGGATCTCAGTGCGGAGATCAAGGATCTCGCGGCCAGGGCGCGCGACCGGAAACTGACCCCCGATGAAATGCAGGGTGGGACCATCACCATCTCAAACCTGGGCTCGTATGGTGTTCATTCTTTCGACGCGATCATCAATCCGCCCCAGGCGGCTATTCTGTCGATTGGCACCATCTCCAAACAGGCGGTCGTCGACGACAGGGGGGAGATCGTGCCGGGGCTGCGTATGTGGATCGGGATGAGTTGCGACCACAGGGTCATTGATGGTGCCGTGGGTGCCGAATTCATGGCCGCCCTGAAGAATTATCGCGAGAGCCCTGTTCTTTAGATTTCCTGATTCGCTCCCGTTCATTACTCATGGCAACCTATGATCTCATTGTAATCGGAGGCGGACCGGCCGGCTATGTCGGCGCGCTCCGCGCGGCTCAACTCGGCAAAAAAGTCGCTTGTGTGGAAAATGATCGCGCCGGAGGGACCTGTCTCAACTGGGGCTGTATTCCGACCAAGGCATTGCTCAAGAACGCAGAACTTTACCAGACCCTGCAAACCAAGGCGGACGACTTCGGTCTCAGTTTTGAGAATCTCAAATATGATTGGGAGAAAGTGATCGGGCGTTCCCGATCCGTCTCGGACAAGCTTGCTGGGGGCATCGAGTTTCTCTTCAAGAAGAACAAGGTCGATTACATCCGGGGGACGGGTGGGCTCTCTGCGAGTGGCAGAGTGGAGGTGACGGACGCCGATGGCGCAGTGCAGCAGTATGACGCCGACCATGTCCTCGTGGCCACGGGTTGCGTTTCCCGGGAGCTGCGGTTTCTGCCTTTCGATGGCAAAACCGTGGTCGGTTCCCGGGATGCGATGGTGATGCCGGAGCAGCCGGAATCGATCGTCATTATCGGTGCCGGTGCCATCGGCGTGGAGTTCGCCTATTTTTTCAATGCCTACGGCACCAAGGTCACCATCATCGAGATGGAGGACCGTCTGCTCCCCGTGGAGGACGACGAGGTCAGTGCGACGTTGGAAAAATCGTTCAAGAAGCAGGGCGTCGAGGTGCTTACGGCGACGAAGACCACGGATGCTGCGGTGAGTGACAGCGGAGTGGAGCTGACCGTGGAGCCCGCCGGGGGAGGGGATTCCCGCCGGATCGAAGCGGACGTCTGCCTGGTCGCCATCGGTGTCGCTCCGGTGCTTCCGGCAAACGCGGAACAACTCAAGCTTGAGCGAGGGTACATCGTGGTGGGGGATCGTTACGAGACGAATCTTTCCAAGGTGTATGCAGCCGGAGATATCACCGGACCGCCCTGGTTGGCCCATACCGCCAGTTACGAAGCTGTGCAGGCGGTGGAGGGTATGTTCGACCCGGAGTATCAGCCGAAGAAGGTGACGCTCTTCCCCGGGTGCACCTACTGCCATCCCGAGGTGGCCTCCATCGGTCTAACGGAACGGGCCTGCAAGGAGAAGGGCCTCGAGTACAAGGTGGGCAAGTTTCCCTTCCAGGCCAGTGGACGAGCCCTGGCCGTCGCGGATGCCGAGGGTTTTGTCAAGGTGTTGATTGACTCGAAGTACGGTGAGATTCTGGGAGCGCACATCATCGGAGCCGGGGCCACGGAACTGATTGCGGAGTTCGGACTGGCCATGAACATGGAGGCAACCTACGAGGACATCGAGGCCACGATTCACGCTCACCCGACCCTTGCCGAGGCGATTCACGAGGCCACTGGCGACGCCTTCGGCCACGCCATTCACATCTGAGTGGGTAAGGATCCCTGCGGGGTGGGCTTGCCAAATTCGGGTGCCCAGCCTAGGCTGGTGGGATGGATCCGTCTCCGCCCAGTCCACCCCCCGTTCCTGACCGTCCGCCACCGCCGCCGAGTGACTCGTTGGCCTGGATGAACCGCTGGGGGGCGGCGTTTTCCCCTCTCCCCGCGGTGCCGGTGACGGGAGGGGGCGATATGGCCGAGCAGGATGAGAAGCTTTGGTCGATGTTTTCCCATCTGGGCGGATTGCTGGGTTTGGGTTTTGTCGCGCCTCTTGTGATCTACCTGGTCCAGAAGGGGAGGAGTCCGTTTGTGGAAGCTCACAGCCGCGAGGCTCTCAATTTCCAGTTGTCCTATCTTGTCTATTTCGGGATCTGCATGGTTACCATGCTGTTGATCATTCCGATCTTTATCCTGATGGCTTTGGGCGTGCTTCTTTTCGTCGTTGGTATCATTGCCGGCATCCGGGCCTACGAGGGGGGATTCGTCGGACTCCCCTTCACGATCCGATTCCTTCGTTGAAAGGGATTCTCCATGACCGAGTTGCTGGTCAATGAGGAGGCCTATGGAAGGGTGCTCCAGGAAGCTGTTCCCGCGGCTGACCGATTCGTCTGGATTGCCACGGCGGATCTCAAGGATCTCCATGTGGATGAGAGGAAGGGTAGGTTTGTCCCCTTCGTTGCCGTCCTCGCGGGGCTGGTGGCCCGCGGTGTGGAAGTTCGGCTGATCCACGCCAAAGAGCCTGGACCCCGATTTCGCCGGGATTTCGACCGATACCCTGAGCTGATCGGGTCGGATCTATTCGAGAGGGTGCTCTGTCCCCGAATGCACGCCAAAACAATCATCGTAGACGGGGTCCGTGCCTATCTCGGCTCCGCCAACCTCACTGGTGCGGGTATCGGCTCGAAAAGTCCGGACCGCCGCAATTTCGAGGCGGGAATTTATACCGAGGATGCCTCGCTGGTCAGGGGACTCTGCGAATTTTACGACGAAATCTGGATAGGAAACCGGTGCGAATCGTGCCAGCGGCGCGCGACCTGCCCGGACCCGATTTGTTAAATCTGGTTGCCGAGGGAGCAAAGAAGGATTCTCCGGGACAGACGGAAGTACTGTGATAAAATTCCAGCCCAGCCCAAAAGGATGAAGTCGGAAACCTACCTGTTGTCGGAGATCATTGAAGTTCACGGTGAGATGGAGTTGCTCTGTCGCTTCTTGGAAGTCGAGCGGAGCGACGACGTGTTTCGCGTGGTTTCGTCCGAGTCGGACTACCTCGGTTCGGAGCCGATCGAGGCCGAACTTTTCGAGGAGGATGGTGAACCCTGTTTTCGATTCGATTGTCCCGTGGAGGCGGGGGGGCGAACCTTTCGGGCGGAGGTTCAGGACCAGGATTGGGATTATATCCACGGCGACGTCTCCGAGCACGGCGGCGAAACCGGGCAGTTTGTCCTGCGCCGCGTCCCGAGCTGATCGTCCTCAGCTCCAAAACTCCGTGTGCAAGCTGGCTCCGGTCAGGGACGCCGCCATCCTCCGGGGGCCTTCGCGCCGCATGCGGCGGGTTCTGGCGACGAAACGTGCCGTGTCGTCGAGGCATCGGATGGTGAACTCGAAGCTGTTGGCGCCCCGCTGCACCAGGGTTTTTCGGTGGCTGACCCAGAGAGTCGTCGCGGCAAGCATGGCCAGGAGATTCATCGTGAAAGCCCAGCGCTTTCCCAGGGTATGTTTCCCGTCCAAGTCGAAGGCGAGTCGGGCACGGTGAAAAGCGATGTGGCCGGTCTCGTCCCGAATGATCTGATCACACAGGATCCGCAACGCGGGGTCGCCGTAGCGGGAACGAAGCATTTTGTAGAAATTGTTGCTCACGACTTCGGTGAGGAGCAGACAATAGAGTTCGAAGCGAATGCCGAGGAGCCTCCTCGAGAGACAGAAAAGGGAGAAACTCCAGTGACTCGAGATCGGTTTGCCTCCGAATCGCTTCACGGCGAGTCCGAGAAGCCGGGAGTGTTCGGTTTCCTCCTGGAACCAGAGATCGATCACCTCCCGCATCGAGGGGTATTTTTTGAGGTAGGCGCCCAGGTTCCAGGCGATGAGCCCGGCCGGACCTCCACCGTCGCCGAGTTGAAACTGCTCCAACGAGTTCACCAGGACACGCTGCTCTTCCGGCGGCAGAGGGAGAAGAGGAGTGTTCCAGGGCGGCTCCTGCCGGGCACGCGCGTTGTTTTTGAAGTGTCTGATCCAGAGGTCAATTCCCATGTTCTCAGGGTTCACTGCCGCGATGAAAAGAACGCGAAGCCCGGATGAAAATGGAGTGAAAGTTTGACTTTCTCCGCCGCAACGATCAGTCACCGCCCGAACCAGCGGCCCAGCCAGCTGGCACTCTGGCGGGTCTGGCACCAACGCCACCAGATGGCGACCACGGCGGCGGTGTCGAGATGGCAATACTGCAGAAGCAGCTTGCGAAGGCTGGCGTGAGATTCAGGGTCCTGTCCCGCGAGGCCGAACATCATATCCTGGTAGATGCGGATCGCGCCGGTGCCCTCCCGGACTACCTCCTCGTCGTCTCCCACGGGCAGGGTGGGGAGTTGCTGGTAGGGGTCTTCCTCGCCCGCCCGAAAACCTCGAAAGCAGGAGAGTTTTCTCACCCGGGGATGGTGTCTCCAGATCGCCGGGAACACGGCTTTGATGGAGACACTGCCTCTCATCTCGGGGTGAAAATAGCTTTCCCGGGCCATGGCGCAAAGGTCGATGATACGATTCCCGCGACTCGATTCCATCGCATCGAGCCAGGTGCCGAGTTCGGGGTCCTGATGTTCGTACTTGATCATCTGCTCGCGAACATCCCGGAGCATGGTCATCTCGTAAGGTGACCAGATGTAGACCGTGCCCGAGTTCCCCAGGTGCTCCATCAGGCTGCGCGCAAACTCGAAGTTGGGGAAGGCGTCGCTGTCGTTGAGCCACTCCGCGTGTTGGATCTGGCCCCCGGGTTCTCGGATGGAGTGGCAACTCCACTGGAAACCCACCTGCTCGTAAGGGCGCATGCCGACGTGGTAGGGCAGGGCGATGCGGGAGCCCTCGAAGTCGATGAAATGAAGGGGGTAAGGGTGTTCTCGGAGGGTATCGCGGAGCCGGGGTGCGATCCACTCCTTCCCCCGCGTCGAGGAATCTACCTGAATCTTCTGGCGTTGCACCGATTTGCCATCGCCGAAGGCGTCGCCGGGGATGGCGGTCAAGCGCACGTCGCCGCGGGATGCCATCTCCCGCGGCAGGTCCCGGGATCGACCGCCCAACAGGTCTACCCGGTAGAGGTCGAGGATATGAGGTTCCTGTTGCGCCAGGGGTCCCCAGCACTCGTCGAAGCCGGTCCTGCCGGAACGAACGTTTTTCAGCCGGAATTCGCACTTTTTGCACTCGTAGCGCGGCGGGCTTGCGATCTTGTGGATCTCGTTCCCATCGATGGAGGCGGCGAATTCCTCACGGGCGCGGGCGATCTCGTCCCTCAATTCGTTGGCTTCGGCGGTGACTTCGACGAAGGCAAGCAGGTGTTCCGTCCGAAGCGAATCGGGCGATCCGAGATAGCGGAACTCGGCTCTGGAGCGGGGTTCGCCCGGGGGAGGGGCCACCATGCGGAAGTTCTCGTAGGTTGTCGCCGCGGTCGCGATGCTGGTTTTGTCCACGACGCAGAGGTGGGGTTTGATCGTGAGACCGGGGAATGCCGACTGGAGAACCAGCCATTGGAAAGTGACATCTTCCAGGTAGGGAACCCATTGGCTCAGAATACCGCCTCGGCTGCCCCGGAATGGCGAGCTGAGATCATCCACGGGTTCGACCGAGGAAGATTTCACCTCGATCAGGTCCAACTCGTTGCCCCGGCGACGCAGGATATCGACCCTCACAAGGAAGGGCCCGTCGATGAAGGTGGGTTCGAACCAGGTCCCGTCCCCCGAGGTCACGGCCCGACGCGAAACGCGGTCGGCCTCCTCGGGCTCCTCCCAGTAGTCGATGGTGACGCCCTCCGGGTAGAGCTGACGGGCCATCGTCTCCACCATGAAGCCGCCATCGGCGAGAAAGGCGAGATAGGGATCGTCGTCCAGGCGGGAGGGATAACCCTTTTTCCGGTAATAAAGTTTCGTCGGGCACTCGCGCGCCCGCTTGAAATCGCTCTTCGTCAGGTAGACGCGGCGGCTCATGGAAAGGGCCGTAGGGGCAGGTCAAACCCCCGTCATCGATGCCGGGTCGAGGGCCGCATCGAGCTGTTCCCTGCCCAGTCCCAACTCGTCGAGGCGTTCGATACAGATGTCCCTTACGGACCGCTTTGTCTGAAACGATTCCTTGGCGATCTGAGTGGCTTTGTCGTAGCCGATCACCGGGGCGAGTGAGGTGACCATGGAGAGGGAGTATTCGATCAATTCAGCGCAACGCTCCCGGTTCGCGGAAATGCCGTCGAGGCATTTCTCCTGGAAAGCGCGGGAGACATTGGCGATGAGGAGCGAGCTTTCGAGGAGGCATTTGGCCATCACGGGCATGAAGACGTTGAGCTCGAAATGTCCGTTGGCGCCGCACCAGGTCACCGTGGACTGGTTCCCGAAGACGCGAGCAGCCACCATGGTGACCGCCTCGCAGAGAACGGGGTTGACCTTCCCCGGCATGATCGATGAGCCGGGCTGGATAGCGGGGAGCTGGATTTCGCCGATGGAGCAGCGCGGGCCCGAACCGAGCAGTCGGATATCGTTGGCGATCTTGAAGAGGCTGACCGCGATCGCGTTGAGCTGCCCGTGGCATTCGACAAGGCCGTCCTTGGCCGCCTGAGCCTCGAAGTGATCCTCCGCTTCGCGAAAATCGATGCCCGTTTCCGCGGCGATCAACCCGATCGCCTTAGCTGGAAAATCCGCGTGACAGTTGAGACCCGTGCCCACGGCGGTGCCTCCCAGCGGAAGTTCGTGTATCGCCTTGAGTGCCTTGTGGGCGCGGTCGATGGCTCGTTCCATCTGCTTGGCGTAGCCGCCGAATTCCTGTCCGAGCCGGACCGGGGTGGCGTCCATGAGGTGAGTTCTGCCGATTTTGATGATCTCATGAAACTCCCGTGCCTTTGCCTCCATCGAACGGTGGATACCCTCGAGGGCGGGGATCAGTTCGTTTTTCAGGGACAACCCGACGGCGACATGCATGGCGGTGGGAAACGTGTCGTTGGAAGACTGGCCATGGTTGACATGGTCGTTGGGGTGGATGGGTTTCTCGGCCCAGGAGCCTTCGACGGCCACTCCTGCCAGTTGGGCGCATCGATTGGCGATGACCTCATTGGCGTTCATGTTCGTCGAGGTGCCCGAACCGGTCTGGAAGACGTCCACGGGAAAATGGGCATCCCACCTGCCCTCGAAGACCTCGCGGGCAGCTTGTTCGATGAGATCGGTTTTCTCGGTGGGCAGCTCACCGAGTTCGCCGTTGGTCCGGGCCGCCGCCAGTTTGATCAATCCGTAGGCATGAATGACCCGGGCATCGACGGGTTCGCCGGAGATGGGGAAATTGAGAACCGCGCGCTGGGTCGAGGCGCCGTAAAGGGCGGAGACCGGGACAGGCATTTCGCCCATCGAATCTCTTTCGAGTCGTGTGTCGCTCATGGCCGAAGCTAACCACGTATCGACCCGATTGACACCCAAAAATCAGGGTGACAGGCGCTCCGGGAAACGCGGCTCAGCCCTGGGCCTTTTCCCGGTCGTCTTTCTTGGCAGTGGACGTCGACTTTTCGGGGAGGGCCTCGACGGGTTCGCCGTCGATGGCAGTGGTCTTGCCCACAAAACGTCGGAAGATGCGCCTGGGGAGGCTTTTTCCTTTCTCTTCGTCGACCAGTTCGTTGGCGGCTCCCTCCTTTGCCCTTTCCCACGCCGGGGCGAAACCGGGCGCGTTGATCATCATGGCTTTTTCTGCGCGGGCCAGAATCTCCAGTTCTCTTTCCAGGTCCAGTTTGTCATTTTGGGAGCGCCCTCCGATTTTGAGACGCAGGTTCTCGTTCTCACCCTTGAGCTTGGCGATCTCGTCCTTCAGCGAAGCCATGGTATCGGCATCGAGTTCGAGTTTGTCCGTGAGATGGGATTTGAATCGGCGGAAGTCGCGATACGTCTTGAAATGGGCCCACATGGAAAGCAGGCAGAGGGCAAAACCGATGAGGAAACCCCAGAAAAGCTGGCTGGTGAGGAGCTGTTTGATGTCCATTCGATAGGTGTACGTCCGCAGTGTAAGGCATCCCGTCAGATTTTCCTTGAGGAAATCCCGCGTTCCCGGAGCCCGGGAGGTGTGCGTCTGAAAGATGCCCAATTGAACCCTGTCGTGGCTGTGCTAGCCTTTCCCCGCCGTTCTTCCCCGGATGATCGAGTTTATTCACATCAGCGACACGCATTTTGGTCCTTTGGAGACGACCGAGATTCGGGGGAGTAACCCGTTCAAACGCAACATGGCGCTGGTTGACGCGATCAATGAGCTGCCCTTCACGCCGGATTTCGTGGTGCACACCGGAGACATCGTGAACGACCCGGACGACCGGGCCTATCACCTCGCCGAGGCTGTGCTCTCTCGGCTGCGCGCCCCCATCCATTTTGTGTCGGGCAATCATGACGACGAGGCGGCGACGCGCCGATTCATGACGGTCGCCCCCCACACCCAGTTCGCCGGGGTGGAAAAGAAGCTGGCCTACTCCTTTCCCATGGGCCCCGGGGTTGAGGGAGTGACCTTCGACGCCTGGGTTCCCCCGGAGGAGGGGCCTCACGGTTTCCTGCCCCAGAATCAGGTGGTGGCCTTCGAGCGACTGCTTCAGACCACGGAGAGTCGATTCGCCCTCTTTCTCCACTATCCCATCATCCCCATCGGCTCCCGCTGGATCGACAAGCACTTGCTGGTGAAGAATGGAGATGCGGTGCACCACTTCCTCGCCGACTACTCCGAGCGGATCTGCGGAGTATTCTTCGGGCATATTCACCGCGGTCTCCACCTCCACCGCGACGGCATCCTCTACTCCGGCGTGTCGAGCCCGGTCTGTCAGTTCTCGGCGGGCCCCGACGACGAGATCTGCGAATTTGACTCTCGCTGCGGTCTCGCATTCAACCACATCACAATCACGGAAGAATCCACCCTGATTAAAGAATACTCCGTCCCGTTCGTTCCTGGAGGATGATGAAGCGGGGGCTCTGTGTTTTTTTGGAGTTTCCGGGTGCCGCCGGCGGGGGAGATCGTCTCTCCGCCAGGTCGACGTCCGGATTTTCCGACGCCGTGCTCTGCGAAGTCCTTCGCCGGGCGAAAAAGGCGGCCCCAGACGAGATGGTGATCTGTCTGGAACCCGGAGCGGATGAGGCCGCCGGGGTGGCGAGGCTGAGTCCGCGGATGAGAGACTGTCCCTTTCCCATTCGTTATCTGACCCGTTCCGCGGAGGACTCGGGCGAGGAGTTGGACCGCATCTTGGCCTCGCTCTTCGGGGAAGACAGTGGAGCAAGCTCTTTCCTCTGTATCGGAACGGCTTGCCCCGAGCTGGACCGAAGCTTGTTCCTCGAGGCGTGGTCCCGCCTCGAAAAAGAGCGCGAAGCCGTGGTGCTAGGCCCGCTGCGGCATGGCGGCTACTATCTCGTGGGATTGAATGCCCCGGTGCCGCGGCATGCCTCGGGAGCTGTCCGTGGGTCCGATGGCCCGCTGACGCGCATCGCCGACCGGACCACAGGGCAGGGGAGGAGCCGCTCCTTTCTGTCCGGCAAAACGGCGGTGGAATGCCGCGGGCGGCAGAACGGCTGGGAAGACAGACCCTGTGTTTTCTTCGATCGCGATGGCGTGGTGAATCGTTCGCCGGGAGAAGGTTATGTTCTCCGCAGAGAGCAGTGGCAACTCGAGCAGGGATTGATCGATGCCCTGGAGGTCGTTGACGAGGCGGATCACTACGCCGTGGTGGTCACCAGCCAGAAAGGGGTAGGCAAGGGGCTCATGACCGAAGAGACCCTGGGGGATATCCATCGGCTGCTCCAGGCCGAGCTCGCCGGGCAGGGGCTCGCTTTCGACGCCATTTTCGCATTCACCGGGCTTCCCGGTTGCAATTATGCCCCCAAGCCTGACCCCGCGATGATCGAAGCCGCCTGCCGGATCTTTCCCATCGATCCCGCAGAGTCCTGGATCGTGGGCGACGCCGATCGCGATATCGAAATGGGCCGACGCGCCGGACTGGGCGGAACCATCCGCGTTCGCGGCGCCAAACCGGTCACGATTCCCGCCGACCACACGATCGAAAATGTTTTGGAATTGCCTGATTTGCTAAGGAAACTTTTATAATTCTAGAAATTGAAATTATAGCTGGAATTTATTTCATTCGTGGCTAGACTTCGCAACCACCAACAACTACAACAACCAAGAATCATGGCTCGCGCTTCCAACCTTACCATGTGCTCCTTCTGCGGGAAGAGTCACGCCGAAGTCAAGAAACTGATCGCCGGGCCCGGCGTGTATATCTGCGATGGATGCATCAACGTTTGCCGAGGCATCCTGGACAAGGAGCTCAGCGAGCACGACGAGGAGCTTTCCACCGAGTTTCGGATGCCGCGTCCGGCGGACCTGTGCGAGAAACTCGACCAGTTTATCATTGGGCAGGAGTACGCCAAGAAAGTGCTTTCTGTGGCGGTGCACAACCACTACAAGCGTCTTCACCAATCCACGTTGCCCTCACGGTTGAGCGGGTCCGAGGGATTTGACGATGTCGAGATCGAGAAGAGCAACGTGTTGTTGATCGGTCCGACCGGTTCCGGAAAGACCCTGCTCGCCAAGACCTTGGCGAAAATCCTGGACGTTCCTTTCTGTATCGCCGATGCCACTACTCTGACCGAGGCGGGTTACGTGGGAGACGATGTGGAGAACATCGTGCTGCGCCTGCTGCAGGCGGCGGATTACGACGTGAAAAGCGCGGAGCAGGGCATCATTTACATCGACGAGATCGACAAGATCGGCCGGAAGACGGAGAATGTCAGCATCACGCGTGACGTCTCGGGCGAAGGCGTGCAGCAGGCCCTCCTCAAGATTCTCGAGGGCTCGGTTTGCAACGTGCCGCCGCAGGGTGGCCGGAAGCATCCTCACCAGGAGTACATTCAGGTCAACACGGAGAAGATTCTCTTCATCTGCGGGGGAGCCTTCGTGGGACTGGAAGAGGTGGTCTCGAGACGGCTCGGCAAGCAGGTTCTCGGCTTTGGCGAAGAAATCACGCGAATCGCATCGGACGAGGATATCAAGGCGCACATGACGAACGTTCAGCCCGAAGATCTTCAGGGGTTCGGGTTGATCCCCGAATTCATCGGTCGTCTTCCCATCGTCGCCACCCTCAGGCATCTCGTGGCGGACGAGTTGATCCGAGTGCTGACCGAGCCGAAGAATTCCCTGATCAAACAGTTCTCGAAACTGCTTTCGATGGACGGTGTCACCCTGGAGGTCACCGATGACGGCCTGGCGGCCCTCGCCGAAGAGGCGATCAAGCGGGGAACGGGGGCGAGAGCACTGCGATCCATCTTCGAGAAGTTGATGCTGGACACCATGTATGCGGCGCCCGATGCGAAAACTCCGTCCCTGGTGAAGATCGACCGCAAGGTTGTGGAGGGAGAGAAGGCCCCCAAGATCGTGGAGGACAAAAAAGCGAGAATGGCTCGCGAGGCGGCCTGATCCGGGCGGCGCGGGCATTTCGAGTCCCCTGTTCCCAAGGTAACCGGAGGTTGACTCGCCTTCCGGGAGCCTGTTCAGTTTCGGGTACGCGCGTCCATGCTACCCGAACTCGAAAAGCTGCTCGTCATCCAACATCGGGACCGGAACATCCGGGAACTGAACAAAAAGATCGCCCAGATTCCCGAGGAGGAAGAGGACATCCGGGATCGCATCCGTTCGGAGAGGGAGGCCGTGGATCGAGCCTTGGCCGATTATCGGGAGTTGGAGGTAGCGATCAAGAACATCGAATTGGACGTCCAGGTTCGCCGGGACAGCATCGCGAAGCTGAAAGTGCAGCAATTCGAGACGAAAAAGAACGAAGAGTTCCGGGCGATGGGGGAGGAAATCGTCCGCTATGAGGAGGAGATTTCCGGCCTCGAAGATCGTGAGATCGGCTTGATGGAACGGTCCGAGGAAATGAAGGAGGTTCTCAATCAGGCCAAGGCCCTGCTCTCCGAATCCGAGGAATCCGTGGAGGTCGACATCGCAGCTCTGCACCGCACCCGGGAAAACTGGGAAAAGGAACTCGCCGCGGAAACCCAGGCCAGGGAAGAAGCCGCGGGCCAGGTCGAGGCAGATTTGCTGGATCAATACGAGCGGATTTTCCGGGCCAAAAATGGCAACGCCGTTGTCGGTCTGGTCGATGGCCAGTGTTCCGGATGCCACATGAAAGTCATCAAAGCCACGGTGATCGCGGTGAAATCGGAGGACGAAATTGCCTCCTGCGAGAACTGTGGCCGCATGCTTTATTGGTGGACCGATCCGAGTGGCCTCGGCAATTCAAACGAATATTGAGACGGCGACCTTTTTCGCGAGAGAGATAAGGAAGAATTGTTTTTCAAGAAGGAATTTCGTTCCCAAAAACCCACCAGCTCATGACCACTGACCGCCGCCTGGCTTCATCTCTTCGAGTCGGATTCGCGCTGCTGACCCTTTTGCTTTTCATTCTCTTCGGCGAGATCTCGCGGGGAGCGGAACAACAGGGACAATACCATCCAGGGGTACAGACCTTCAATTTTCCGGAACCGATCTCCGAATTGTGGAGCATGCTCGTCGAGTGGATCGGGTTTCCCGCCTCGATCATCATCGGCGTGCTCAAGGTGTTCGCCGTGCATGTCCACTTGATCCTGCTGCCGTTCATCGTGTTTCTCCTGGTCTACTGCAAGCTGGGCGAGCGATACGGGATTCACGATCTCTTCTGGCACTCGAAACGCTCTTTTGCCTTCTCCAACGGGCTGGTGGTGGGCGCCTATCTGCTCATGTGTCTCTTTCTTGGCTATGCGAGGTATTCGATCAGCGAGCCGCTCACTTTTCACAAACCCGTCTACGGCGAACTGCCCCGTGTGGTGACTGGTGGTTTTTATTGTTTCGGCTTTTTCACCCTGGTGTGGATTGTCGCCTCGTTCTTCTGCATGCTGGATAACGGGATATTTGGGCAGCACCGGACCAAGACTGAGGATTTCCAGTCCGGTGGATTTATCTTCGAACGTTCCAAGTCGCACGCCCATTGGGTCTACCACGCTCTGGGGATGAGCACGGCGCTTCTCATCTTCGGCATGGGAGCCTACCTGGTGGGCAAGCTCTATGCGATCGGGTTCAATCTCCACGATCCCCTGTTTTTCGGCCTATCCACCTGCAGTCTCGCCATGATTGTCGGACCGATCATCGTTCTCGCCATATGGCTGCCCCGAGTGCGCATCGCCGGGCATTCCCGTCTCTTCATTGGACTGGCCCTGTCTACCTATCTTGTCATCACCGCGCTGCATCACCTCGAAGAGCCCACCGTCATTCGATTCTGGATGACCGTCTTCGCCGGTTTGATGGTCCTCTCGATTTTCTGGATTCTCTACCTGAACAAACGGTCTTTCGCCTCGGATCAACCCGACGAACTCCGCATCGGGATGATGGTCGTGGGCTCCTTTTCCACGGTGACCCTGTTTTTCTCCTCGGCCTTCTACGCGGCCATTTTCGTGGATCCCTACCTCAAGGATCCCAACCGCAACGAAGCCACCACGGAATTCATCGAGATTCTCAGCAAAACGGGAACGCTGGTGCTGGAATGGATCGCTTTCCTCATCATGCTCGGTTTCGGGATCCTGAGCGGCTACCTGAACAGGAACCGGTATCGACTTCCTTTCTTCGGCAAGGAGTACTACCGCAAGAAACCGCTGCCGTTGCATCAGGCGACCACCGGGGAGACGCCGCGACGCAGTGCGGAAGAGATTCTGAAAGCTCCCGAAGATGGGTCGCCCATCGTCATCGTCTGCGCCAGCGGGGGAGGGAGCAAGGCGGCTTCCTGGACCGTGGCGGTGCTCAATCGGCTCGAGGAAGCCATCCCCGGATTTTCCCGATCCGTCCGGCTCTTTTTTGGTGCATCCGGAGGAATGGTGGGCTCGGCCTATTGGGCAGCTACGGCGGCGGAGCGGCGTTCCCTCAGTCCGGAGGATGCCGCGAAATTTCGCCGCGAGATGTATGATCGCACCTCGGGTGATCAGCTCAGCCCGGTGGTGGCCACGTTGTTCTCGGACCTGCTCCACATGTTTGCTCCTTTCGGGGTGTCCCACCGTCTCACCGACCGGGGCAATCGATTGGAACGCATCTGGGAAAAACTCTACCGATCGCCGGACGGGAGCAGTCCCATGAACCGCACGCTCGACGACACCCTGGAGGCGGAGCGGAGCGGCGAAATGGCATCGATGGTTTTTTCGCCGATGATCGTGGAGAACGGCAAGCGGCTGATCATCACCAATGTCGATATCGAGGATGTGATCACCAACCGCGTCGAGATGCTCAACGGGACGGTGGACGTGAGCACCTCAGGTCTGGACCTGAGGCGGGCCTACCCGGAGGCGGGGGGGCGGATCGCCCTGAAGACCGCGGCGCGACTCTCGGCCACCTTTCCCGGTGCCTCTCCCGTTCCCGTGCTGCCCCCGGCCCCGGGTCTCGACGAAGAGGAGCGGGTCAGGATGCGAGTGCTCGACGCGGGGTTTTACGACAACTACGGCCTGAACCTGGCGACGGAGTTTCTCGCGCGCCATCGCGACATCCTCGAGCGACAGGGCTGGCCCAAGGTGTTGCTCATCCAGATCGACGTAAACCGTTCCCCCGACCAGAGGAAACCGGCACCCAAGCAAAACCCCCTGTCCCTGGGTTGGACCCGTTTTATCGAGGGCGCCACCAGCACAATCGCCGGCGGACGCATGGCGAGGAGCGCGATTCCCTATTACCGGAATGACGAGGCGATGCATCGCGCCTTCGCCCCCCGGTTGGAGAAAAAACAGCGCGAGGGGGATGGGGAGTCGGTCGCCCCGCAAGACGATTTCATGGAGACCATTGTTTTCCGCGGGGCCCAGGATGCCTCGATGAGTTGGTACCTCAACCCCACCGAGCGCGAGTCCATTCTCGCCGATGCCGTGGCGGAGGTGGAGAAAAACCTCGACTGCATGCGGGAATTTTTCGCCCTTACCCGGGTGAACGCCGCGGCGGATCAGGATAGCTTTACCTGATTTCCTCGGGGGTCGTCTTGCGCTTGTGATTGGCCAGAGCACGCTCCAGCTGGGCGAGGAGGAAACTGGCGGCGATCAGGATGGCGGCGCTGATGGCGAAGGCAACGTACCCGACCATGTCGTGTTGCTGGTTGAAGGCGTCCCTGCCTTCGTTGAAATAGATCTGAGTCAGTTGGACGACCCGCCCGATATTGACGAGGAAGGCGACGACAATACCGAAGAGAACCGTAACGATGCGGAGGAAGGGGTGGAGGAGGAAGAATTCTCCGAGGAAAAGACCCAGCATCAGCATGCTCTGAAACGAGCGAATCCCGGTGCATCCCTCGTTCACCTCGAGGATTTCTCCATCCATGACCAAGGCACTGCCCGCGAGTTCCACGGGAAAACCTTGAATGAGGCAGATCGGCTCGGAGATCTGCATGAGCACGGTGGTGGAGTTCTGCACGAAAGCGGTCTCCAACTGGAGGGGGAGGGGAAGGGCGGTGGCGGTGAAGATGGTGACCGGGAGGAAGTTGAGGGACCGTCGTGCCGAATACGATCGGGCGATCAGGAGGTGGGTGATGGTAGCGATCAACCCGAAATGGAGGAAACGCGGCAGCCTCCATAGCGTCTCGTTGTTCTCGACGATGCGAAGAGGCAGGAGTGATACGAGAAAGAGGATCACCAGGAACCCCGTCGCGAAATCGAGGATAGGGGTGCGTCCCTCGCGTCGGGGCCAGGAACTCGAGGCCTGCCAGCGGCACCAGAAAAACCAGGCGGCGGCCGGTGGCACGAACCACCCATAATCGTAATAGGTGCCCTGTTGCCAGAACGGGGTCAGGGCGTAAAACAATTGCAGCCAGGCGATGGCGAGAAACACCAGAGTGGCCGTTTGCTGGTCGTACCAGAGACGTTTTGCGGAGAGCCCGGCGACGGCGGTGTTTTCGATCTGGCGATTCATGATTCCCGATTCGAGATAAGGCTGAAGCCGTGACTGAGAGCCAGTTGTTTGGCCTCTTCCCGGTCGTCCAGGCCACGCACGATGACCAGAAAGAGAATTCCCGGCGGCGGCTCCGAGAGAAAGGCCCGCATCATGCGCGACCCGTCCCAGGCCAGATCCTGGCTACCCGCGTCGAATTTCTCGATGCCGGGAAACCACATGGCCTTGAAGACGAAGGATTCGCCACTCAAATCTCTGGCCTTGACCGAACGCACCAGAAAAGCCTCCTCACCAGTCTCCCACATTTCTTCGGGGTAGACTTCATCGACGATCCCTCCTGCGTTGCGGAGGCAGGCCTCCGGGGGATGGCCGAAAAGGTCGAACCGTAGCGAGGATTTTCCGGAATCGAACTCGAGGTAGAGGAGTTCCATGGCGGTTGCGGAGCTGGGACGCAGGCGGTAATGGTGACCTCGATCGTAAGCAAGATCTCCGACCTGGCTCGGGAGGATTTGAAGGCGAACCGCCTCATCTTTCCTCGCCTCTGGAATGGAGAATTGCAGGTGAGGCGGGCGGGGCTCGGATCGCTGGCTCAGCCGCACGGCGGCAAACCCCTCAATCAGCAGGACGATTGCGCCCAGAATCCAGAATAGCCCGACCCCCAAAACCTTCATGATACCCGGTTGGCCCTGACTTTTCTCCTCCCTGCGAACTCCCTCCTTTTTCGCGACCCTCCTAGCCGCGACTCTCTCTGAGTTCGGCGATCGCCGAGCTGATCTGGTCGAAGACCTCCCTTTCGGACCGGCTCAGTTGACTCGGTCGGTAGCGGGCGCGGATGTTGGTTGCCCGATCCGATTCGCCCCCGGCTTCCAGGGCCAGGGCGAGGATGGCGAAATCCGCGGGCCCCGCGCTTTCCCAGTTCAGGCTGCCATTGGCGAGTACCTGGATAGCCGTATCCCAGCGCCCCTGCCGCATCAGGCCCAGCGCAAGCGTGGTGTGGGGACCGGGTTGCGAGGGGTTGGCCGCGACGAGGGTCTCGGCCATGGCGACGGCGCTGTCGATGCCCTCCCCGAGGATGAGTCTGGCGTAGACGAGTTGCGTGGCAACGTCCGGGTTGTCGCTTTCAAAGAGGGACAGGGCCTGCAGAATCTGGCGGAGGCCGCGAAAATCATCTCTGCCCCGAAGATAATCGAGGACCGGTGAGATGTCCCGGCTCGGGGGGAATTCCCGGCCACTCCGTCGCGCCGCTTCGATCAGGGCTGTCGAGGCGTCCTCGATCTGACCCAACTCGGCCGCCGTGCGGTAGATCTGGAGAAAGGATTCGCGGTCGTTGTTCAGTTCCGCGTAGGGGAAAGACTTCCGGAGCGACTGGGTTACCTCGATGCCGTCGCCAGCTGCGGCCGCGGCCCTTGCGGCGGCTAGAGAGGAGGCGAGCGAATCGACCTGGCCCACGGGGGCTGCGGTCGTTCGTTCCAGCGTCTCCAAGGCTCTCTTTTCGGGTTGAGACAGCCGGGCGCTCTGCGCTCTGGGTTCGACCATGGCGAGGCGCTCCGTGTCGCCCTGTTGTTCCAGTAGGATGCGGTAGATATTCCAAGCGGCGGGAGAGGCTTCGCTCCAGTCCAGGGCAGGATTCCCCAGAACTCCCCCGGCCTCGTCCCATCTGCCCATCTTCATCAAACCGAAAGCCAGGGTCGAGGCCGGTCCCACGGCAGCCGGATTGGCCGTCACCAACTGCGTGGCGGTTTCCACCGACAGTTCGACGCTCTCCCCAAGTACCAACCGGGAATAAAGAAGCTGATTGGTGATCTCCACGTTGCCGGGATCGCTTCTCTGCGCTGCTTCAAGCACCTGGCTGAGGCTCCGGAAATCCTCTTCTTCGACGAAATACTCCAAATTGGGCGCGATGGTGTCCCCGGTCGGGAAGCGGAAACCCGCGCTGCGGGCCGCGTCGACGAGGAGACGGGAGGCGAGGTCAACGCGGCGTGCTGCCATGGCGATTTCGTAGGTGGCGAGGAAGGACTCCCGATCGTTGGCCACTTCGGCCATCTGGACCGCCTCGTCGAGCGCCCGCGAGGCGGCAGACCCGTCGCCCTTGGACACGGCTTCTCTCGCTTGGCCGAGCAGCGTCTCCAAGGTGGCGTCGGTCTCTCCCTCGTCAGCAAAACGGCGGCGGATCGCGGCAAAGGCATCCCGTTCGGGACGAGTCAAATCCGCCGCCCGGTATTTCGTCCGGACCCTGTTCAACTCGTCTTCCAGTCCCTGCTGTTCCAGGGAGAGAGCGTGGATGGCGTGATCGGCGGGCGATGCCTGATCCCAGATCAGATTATCGTCCGCAAGGACCTGGTGAGCCTCCTCCCACTTCTCCTGGTGCATCAGGCCGAAGGCCAGCGTGGTGCGCAGGCCCAGAACCTGAGGATTCTGCTCGACCAGTTTCTGCATGATCTCTATCTGCTCGGCACTGTTTTCCCCGAGCACCAACCTGGAGTAGACGAGATTGTTGGTCACCGTCATGTTCCCGGACTGAAAGGGAGCAATCGCCTCGAAGACATACCGCATCCCCCGGAAATCTCCCTGGGAGTAGAGTCGCTCTATGTTTGGGGCAATCTGTTGCAGACCGGGGAACCGCTTCCCTTTGAGCTGCGCCGCCTCGACCAGGGCGCGGCTCGCATCGTCGATCTGCCCCATCTGCATCGCCGTCTGGTAGATGGTGAGATAGGAGTCGCGATCCTTGCTCAGGCCCGCATCGATGAAGGCCTCCTTGAGCTCGTTCAGCATCTGCAAACGGTTCTGCTGGGCGAAGGCAAGCTTGGATCGGCTCAGGTGAACGAGGAGCGGAGAGGAGTCCGGATGGGGCGTCGTCAGCCACTTTTCCGCGGCGGCGGCGCCTTCGACGGTGGCGAGCGCCTGGAGACGGAGGTCGAAAGTGACCCGCGAGACCATCCCCTTTTCTTCGTCGAGGAGTTCAAGAATGCGGTCGAATCGACTCATGCCCCCGAGCCAGATCGCGGTCGATTCGGGATCGGTTTCTCCATACTGGCGCACCAGCCGTTCCACGATGGCCTCCTGCGCTTCGGCATCGCCCCGGGCCCGCATCAGCTCCACCTTACCCAGCGCCAGCGCCTCGACCGCTCCGGCGTCGGGAATCGAGGCGAGGACGGCTTCCGTATCCTGGGGGAAAAGGTCCGGGTCGATCATTTGAGTGGGGTAGAGCCAGAGGATCTCCAGACCGGATTTCGCCTCTTCTGACCCCTCCTGGAGCAGTTCGGTGAGCAGCTGCTGGCCACGGGTTCGCGACTCCTCTGATTCGCCGGGTTTGAGGAGCAGGCTGATCTGGAGGACGCGGAAACGGATGTCTTCGCCGCCCGTCCGGAAATACTCTTCGAGCAACTGCTGGGCCCCCTCCGCGGCGCCCACCTTGGCCATGAAGCGTGCCTTGAGGTAGCGGAAGTCGTCGAGTTCACGCAGATCGTCGGAAAGCTGATTGTACAGCAGGGCAAATCGGATATCGTCGCCGGAAGTCTGGACGGTCGTAAACGCCTCGACCTTTTCCTCCGCCGAGCTTTCCGGATGGATCGCAACTCGGCTGGCGATCTCGAGGAGGAAGGGAGAATCGATCTGCACCGCGCTGCGGTAAAAGGCCAACAGAGCCGGATAAGATGCCGGGTGGAGACGATGGGCGGAAAAGGCTTTTTCATAAGCCTGCTGCCACTGGGCCTGCCCCATGAGATCTTCGGCCTCGGCGACCAAGGACTTTGACTGCCGTTTCCCAATTTCGGCCGTGATCTGGCCGCGAAATTTGTAAAGAACCCCCGCAACAACTCCAAGGAGGATAACAATAATCGTAATTACTACAATAAATGTAGGGATTTTTCTGAGGGCTCCTCGTTTCATAGGGTTGTGGGCCGAAAGTATTTTCGTCCGATTGGGTTACAACCAAAATTTTTGTAAAATTCGGCAGCGTCGGAAGCATTTTCCCCGTCGGGGAAATCGAGGATTCAGGTCGCGCTCCGTAGAATCCTGGATATTTTTCCGGCGACGAATGCGAGTTGGTATCCTGACCCTTTGCTGGTGCGGCCGAGCGAGAAGATGACTCGTGGCGCACTTATTCTCCTGGTCTTGTTTTGCATCGGGGAGCCGACGCGCGGTGCGATCGTGATCGATGGTTTCGCTCCGGAACAGCACAATCGTTTCGGCAACGATCCCTCCTTCATCGGAGCCGGGTTTGATTTGTCCGGAGTGGGGCGGGCTTCGGACAATCGTTGGGTGACCCTGATTTCTCCGACCCAGTTTCTCACTGCCGCTCATTTCCGGCCCGCCACCGGGTCGACGGTCACCTTCGTGTCGGGCAACGATCCCTCCGGGAGCGGTGGGCTGGTGACGGGCACGATCACCGGGGGCTCCCGTGTCGGTAACACCGATCTCTGGGTGGGCACGCTGGCCCAGGCGATCTCTGGGGTGGCGACCTATTCCATTGCCCCGGTGCTCCCAGGACCGTATGCCGTGGTGGGCGGCTACGCGGGCAGGACTGTCTACATGGCCGGCATTTCGCCTTCCGGCAGCGTGGGTTCGGGTCCGCTGGCGGGCAATCCCAGCACCGCGCTGGCCCTGGGAAGGAATGTGGTGGAGGTGGCTTTTGGCAACATTAGCATTCCCCAAGTGGTGAGCACCTTCGATCTGGTGGGATATATCGACGACACGGCCGGGGGC
>CAZLUZ010000036.1:26278-30923 GCA_964562825.1 uncultured Akkermansia sp. | reverse complement strand
GGCCGAGCCATGGTCCACCAGGAAAGGGCGGCGGAGTTCATGTAAGTGTAATCGACTGATATAGAAGGTCTTACGTGAACCCCGCTTCCCTCAGGAAAGCGGGGTTTTTTTGTGGCCGGAGGTGAAGGAAACAAGCGATGAAAGGAGGACCGCGGCCTAGGCCACATGTCGGGACAAAAAAGAGAATAGGATATGGGAAAGAGCGCGATCCTCGTCCGGTCGGGAGAGGATGGCGGCAGTGGCTGGCACAAGCGATGGTTGTGAATAGATCGTCGGTGCGGACACCGGTCGGGCGGGACGATTGTGTTTCGCCTTGCGGGGGAACTATAGCGTAGCGGTCTCCTCGCCGGTTTGCAGGTTGAGAAATGTGTAGTGAATAGGAAAAACCCCGATAGGCCTTCAGGGAGGTGTGCCTGGCAAACACCGAAACGTCCGTCGAGAAAACCTGCGGCTACCCATCGGGAGAGGAGGCAGCGGTGTTCGTTCTTTTCAGAAATTGAGGATAACACAGCCCGGTGCCGCCTCTCCCGCACGGCGGGGGTGGTGGTGCCGGGCGGACGGCATCTGCCGGGTCCTCCCCGGCCCGGAGCGTCGATTCCGGGCCGGGGAGAACCCGGAGCGAGGAACCTTTTCCCGGAGGCGCTGGTCACGTGGCCGAGGCCCCTCCGCGAAGGGAATTTTCCTTGCCGGCAAGAACAAGAGCAAGGGGTTCCGCCAAGAGCGAGACGATGTCGTTGTGGTTCGCCTCGGGAATCTCGCGAAGGATGACCCTTTGCGGGTCGAGGGAACGAAGCTGCCGCGCCATGTCGATGGGGATCACCTCGTCGCGGTTTCCGTGGGCGATGGTGACTTCCGCTCCGGGATGGAGTCGGAGGAGCTTTTTCAACGCGGTCCTGTTGTCGAAAGGATCGGTCGCCAGGAGGTGCAAGGGTGCCCCCGTAATCCGCCGCGCCATGTCGCGGATGCTGGTGAAGGGAGAGAGCAGGAGAACCCGTTCGGTCCGGTGGCGGCAAGCCGTCTCCAGGGCGACCGCGGCTCCCAGGGAATGCCCCAGGAGACCCAAGCGGGCGACCAAGTGTCCCGGGTCGCAGGAGAAGGAATCCGCCGCGGCATCGATCAGACGGTCCATCGATTCCGCGATCGATCGCCGCGACGGCGCGCCGCCGCAGTCTCCGAAGCCGGGATAATCGAAGAGGATGAAGCCATTCGCAGACGGGCCCATTTGCGTGAGCAGGGGAATCCAGTCCAGGGCGACCGAGCCGTTTCCACCGATAAGAAGCCAGAGGCGCTCCGGGAGAACCGAAGCGGTGGGGCCCACGTGGAGGAAGGCGCGCATCGCAGCACCCGCCGCCCGATATTCGATCGGCCGGACGAGTTGGCGCCACTTCGCGTAGTCGGGGTGGCTATCGTAGCGACGCGGGTAGTAGATCAGGTGGCGTCCCCTCGTCTTCGCGATGCGGAGGAACTCTCGAATCACGGTCCAGGGTGTAGGCGGGGGAACCGTCCCGAGTTCGGATGAATGTTCCATAGGCTCTCAGATTGGTGGGCGGAAAACGATCGAAGGAATCCCGCCCAAAGAAAAATGGAATTTTGAACGGGGCGACCGGGGCAGAGGGCGAGCCCATCCGTCCAACCCTCCCCTCGTCCCGCCTCCGTTCTCCCCTCACCACCAACCCGGTTTGGCAACCTTTATGAACACCATCACCCCACGCCAGCGGCGCCGGTCTCGGGGACCGGTGAGCCGCGCGCGGGGCGGCGGCGATTTTTCATCGAATGGCGAAACCACATCGCCCGCCATTGGGCAGTGATGGGAAAAAGGGGAAAACGCGCCTAAAAGTTGATCGGAGCGGTGAGAAGGCGAGATTTCAGCTTTCCTTATCCCGCCGATTTCCTAGGTTACGCGTCGGCAAAGAACATGAAGAGAAGGCTTCAACTGGTGGCGCAGGCCGGAGGATACGAGGGCAGACCCATCGTTCTCCGCGGAGATCGTATCTCTATCGGCAGAGGCGCGCAGAATGAAATTCAGATCGAGGAGTCCATCGTCTCCGCCATGCACGCCGAGATCACGGCCTCGGCTGACGGAACCTTCAGCATCGAAGATCTGGACTCCCGCAACGGGACCTTCGTCAACGAGCGCCGGGTCACCGGAAAATCCGAGTTCCGCGCCGGCGACATGGTCCGCATCGCTCGCTTCGAGTTTCTCGTCGAGGAGGTCCCCGCGACCATCGAACCGGGAAAACGCCGACCTCCCGGCTCGGAGATCCGAATCACCACTCCCTGAAGCGACGCTTCCCGCGAGTCGGCCTCAGCGGCCCCGGTCGATGGCGGCAGAGTCGCGGGGGCGAAAAGATTATCGCGGTCGTCCGCATAATCTCCCCCCCTCGAGGGTCGAATCCCCGGTAGATTAACAACCAAAAAGGAGGTGGCCACCCCGGCAGATATGTCGGGGTGGTCTGTTATCGGGCAGGGGAATGGGGCCAGTCGGCAAAAAAGGGGAAAAATTCTAACAAACCCACACCAATTATGTCAAATTTGTCATGATGACCCGGTTGAAATGTTGGTGGGTTCCCATTATTTAAGAAATATTAAACAATTCAAACTATGGCGAAATCGTTGCAGAGCCGGTTTGGTGCGTATCAGAAAGTGGCTGACTTAACGCGCCGCATCTGCTAAGTGACTGCGAACCACGACGGTCCAATGAGTTCCATTCTTCATCAGAAAGTCGTTTTGGTCCTCAACAGAAACTGGCAGGCAATCAACACGCGGACGCCCGCGGAAGCTTTTTGCCAGATGGCTTCGGACGTGGCCACGGCGTTGGACATTCGGGGAACCGATTGGATGGTGCCCACGAAGTGGGATGAATGGAGAAAGCTCTCGGTCCGCGACGGTGACGCGAGCATCGGGACGGCGAGCGGTCCGATCCGGATCCCCACGGTGATCGTGGTCTCGAATTTCGCCAAGGTGCCCATGAAGCGCCCCAAGTTCAACTCGCGCAACTTGTGGGAGCGGGACGGCGGTCGCTGTCAGTACACCGGGCGCTTGCTTCGTCCAGGCGAGGGAAACATCGATCATGTTTTGCCCCGGTCCCGCGGAGGTTCCACCTGCTGGGAGAACTGCGTGCTGGCGGCCACGGAAGTGAATTCGCGCAAGGCGGACCGCACCCCCGAGGAGGCGGGGCTGACCCTGCGACGCAAGCCCTATGCTCCCCGCGAGATGCCGGTGACGGCACTCCTGAAGAACACCCACGACATCGAGGATTGGGAACCCTTCCTCATGTGAGGTGACGTATCGTCGGTTTTCTGTCGCGCGGCCTCGAAGGGTGTCCCGGAGAGGTCCCGCCTATTGGCCGAACCTGTAGCTCAGTGGTAGAGCAACCGACTGCAGATCGGTGTGTCGCCGGTTCGACTCCGGCCTCGATTGCCCTGGAAAGGCAGACCCTCGGCTTTCCTCCGCCCGTCGCCACCGCTCCGGCGGGGCAACGGTGCAGGCGCCTTGAGAATCGCGCCTCTCCCCTCGCCGGCTCCGGCCCGCGGCGGTGATGCGAAACACGGATTCCCGCGCCGGATCCGGACGGGTGGAGGGAAGTCGCTTTCCCCATTTTCGGAGAAGAACGAACACCGCTGCCTCCGACTCCGCGGTTTGCCCGGGTGGAGGTGACGGCACGTCGGCGCAACCGAGCCAACTTCCCTGACATCGGGGAAAAGAAAGAGAGAAACAATGGAAAATATCATGACAGAGGAATGGCTGACCGCACTTCTGATTGCGGCCGCAATCATCGGCGTGTGGATGCTGGTGGGGACGGTGAGGAAAGCAGTGCGCGAGAGACTGCGGGAAGTGACCGTATGGGAAAATCAGTGGGGGTTGCTCTATCGGGACGGGAGAAGGGTGAGGACGCTGGAGGACGGAAAACACCGGTTCTGGGGACGGGGGCACGAGGTGCTCCTTTTCGACCGGCGGATTACCGAGTTGGTCGTCCAGGGGCAGGAGGTCATCACCTCCGACAGTGTCTCGCTGAAGCTGAGCGCCGTGGCTCAGTGGAGGATCACCGATCCCGTGAAATTTTGCACGGTGTCGGATGATTCCGCGAGGTCACTGTATAGTCTGATCCAACTGGCCCTGAGACGGGTGGTGGGTTCGCTGTCGCTCGACGAGATTGTGGAGAAAAAAGCCTCCTTCGGGGAACCGCTTCTCGAGTTGGTGGTGGCGCCCGCGGCGGACTGGGGGATCGAGGTCGTCCGGGCCGAGGTCCGGGACGTGATGCTGGGGGCCGAACTGCGGCAGTCCTACCAGGGCATCGTCACCGCGAAGAAAGAGTCGCTGGCTCGCCTGGAGAAAGCCCGGGGTGAAGCCGCAGCCCTGCGGACCCTGGCGAATGCCGCGCGGATGTTGGAAAACCATCCGGATCTGCTGAGATTGAAAGTTCTGGAGACCCTGAAAGAGACCGGTCCGAAGGGGGGTGGGAATACCCTGGTCATCGGTCTGCCCGAGGAATTCGGACTGCGGCATGCGGGCACCACAAGGTGGTGGGGTCGGACCGCGCATCGGAACGGCGGGCGGCGCTTCGGCGTCGTCCGCCGTTTTTTTGGGAGGTGGGGGCGGGGTCGGGCGCCCTTCTCCCGGTGGCTCACTTTTCCTCGGGAATCTC